>JACQAO010000051.1 GCA_016194935.1 Betaproteobacteria bacterium | reverse complement strand
TTGTGATGCGCAACTTCCACACAGGTATTCAGTTCCATTTGCAAGTCTCCCTCTCATAAAAAAGTGGCGTCGCCACGGTTCCCACGGTTGAAATAGCCTGGCCGACTTCCTGTATTGCTGCAGTTACTGGAAATCATTCCGGGTGGGATTATGGGGCATCATGAAGCGTTGGTGGAAGCCTCGGAACGGGGATGTTAGCGCATACAGCTATAACTGTTTGACATGGTGGCACTATGAAAAGTTACGCCGGGAACCATCTCGAAATTTTGTGTGCACGGCATTACATGCTCAACATTGAGGCGGCCAACGCTGGCGCGGGATAGCCGCCCCTTACACCCAAACCGCAAGCCCGAATCATTTAACAGAACGCAAAACACGCTTCTTTTCCGCTTGCTTGGTACGGAACCTGCTGAGTCAATGACAAGCACCCGGAAATGGGTGTGAAACGACCCCCAACTGGGTTCTTAAACGGGTATTTGCCGCCGGTATCCGATACAGCGGCATTATTTGCCGGGATGTTTTTTTGCGGCAGATCATTGCCCGGCTCAGCTTCACAGGAGATTTCGATGCGCAAAGCCAGATCGAAAATGACAGCGGTTCTTCCTCTTGGCGTCAAGAATAGAATCCAGACGGAACTGCCGGCCCTGGTGGCCTTGACGGCAATCGGCGAGCCGTGGTTTTCAGGCGAACACCAGACCGACCTGCTTGCCGTGGCGCTTGTGGTGCGCGAGCTGGCGTCCGCAGGCAGCCTCCAGGCTCAGTGCGCAGCCGAGCTTCAGCGCCTGTGCGAACAACTCATCACGCTGGAGAATAAGGTCGAGATTGCCTTGAACCTCGCCGAGTGCCTGCCCTGGCTACAGGTGCAGCCAAACTACCGGATTCAACGCGCACTGGAGGCTGTAGCCGCCCGGCATTTTGCCATCGCTGCTTGAGTAATAATCAGCATCGTCTTCCAGTTAGGCATTTAGACGGCTATGCTTGTGGCAGCCGACGAAGCCTTCGTCACGCTCACCGATGCCCGCAATCCCAGCGCCGCCAGTGCTGCCTCAAGCTGGGAGAGTTTCGATTCGTGGTCAAGGTCGAGGATACGCCGCACCTGCCGCCCGTCGATGCCGAGCAGCTCGCCTAGGCGCGCTTGTGTTATACCCTGTTCGCCCATCGCCGCATGAACCGCCAGCTTGATCGCCACGCGCGGCGGCAATACCACCGTCGGCTGGCCGCGCTTCGCCTTGCCCGGCACAGGCAACCGCCGCCCATCCTCAATATAACCTGAAAGCGCCACCGTCAAGGCATCTTGCGCGCGATCCAGCGCTTCGGCCTGGTTGGCCCCGGCGCTGATCGCTTCCGGCACATCGGCGAAAAACACCCCGACTTGCCCGCCTCGATAGTTCTTTAGAGTGACAGGATAAGACATGTTCATTTTTGAATACTCCTTAAACGGGTATTGAGCTGTTTGCAAATATCATCCAGAAACTCCGGAGAATAATCGGTATCGCCATGCACTGGCACCGTCGTTTGTCTGCCGTTCAGTTTGACCAGGTAATGTCCGCCATTACCCCGATGCTTGATGATTTCCGCGCCGCAGGCTTTCAGGAATTTCAGGAATTGCTTTGTTTTCACAGGCCATGATGGTAGGACATAACTGTCCTCATTGCAAGTTTTGTGAGTATTTTTCGTTTGCTAATCCGGCCCGCCTTTTTTGAAACGGGCAACGGCCTCGAAGAGCGCTTTACGCAAGTCATCCACCGGTTTCCCTGCTGCGCGGGCGCGCGCCATCTGGTCGAGAATCTCCGGCACCTTGGTGGGCATGCGGGGTGTTGCGCTGTTTGTCCGGGCGTATTCCAGCTCGACGCGCTCGCCGCCCGGCTTGCCTGCCCGGCGGGCGGTAATCACCAGCGCTTTGGGCTTGCCGCGCGCGGCAGGTTTGCCGGGGGAGGCTTTGTTGATGGTCACTTGCCGGCTGCCTTTCTTGAAGCGGGCCACCGCCTCGAACAGCTTCTTGCGCAAATCGTCCACCGGCCCTCCCTTGACTTGCGTCAAGCGTATCTGACGGAGAATTTCCTCGATCTCCGGCGGCGCAGGTTGGGAACGCACGGCTGCGCCAAAACTTTCCGGCGGGGCTTGCGCCGCCTGGGCGAATTCCGCCGCGGTGGATACCATCTGGGCGATCCTGAAATTCTGGTAGCGCATCGCCCAGCTCAATGCGGTATCGCCATTCTCATTACTGGCTCGCGCATCTGCGCCGGCAACCAGTAGTTGACGAGCAAGTTCTTCGCGCCCTTCCCGCGCCGCCATCATCAGCGCTGTCGAGCCGTTCGGCGCGCGCGCATTGACATCAGCGCCCTGCTCAAGCAGCAGCCGCGCGATTTCCCGGCGATCCGCAAAGGCCGCGTAATGCAGCGCGTTCCAGTGCGGCCCGGAGCGATTGACGCGAGCGCCATGCGCCAGCAACCATTTGACGGCCTCCAGATGCCCTTTCCAGGCGGCCAGTTGCAGGGCCTGTTCGTCGTAACGATTACTCAGGTCGATGCGCGCGCCATGCTGAAAAAATAACGCCATCATCGGGATATTGCCTTCCCATGCAGCAATCATCAGGCCGCTGCCGACCCTGTCGGCAATGAAATCCGGGGCCAGTCCAGCCTCCAGCCATTCCTTGACACTGACCAGATCGCCCTGCTCGACGGCCACGCCGAAACGCACCGGATCCGGCTGTGCAGCCAAGGCCGGACAACCGCCCAATAATGTCAGCAGCCAGACCATCAATCCCATTGCCAAGCTGATACGCCGCGCTACTCTTTTCATCTTGCCTGTCTCCCGCAGCCACTCTTGTAGCAGAATAGACGGCCATTTAAAAGTTGCAAAATAAATCCGGTATGTTCAAGAAGCCGCCCTTTGCCGCGCCTAACCGCAGACTCCTGCTGGCACTGGGATTTTCCGTGCTGCTCCATGCTGCGCTGCTGGGAACCAATGATCTCGTCCGCTATTTCCCGCCGGCTTTGCGGCCTGCCGCAGCCCCAGCCCTTTACGTTCTGTTGCCGCCACCCGAAACGGAATCTTTGCTCAAGGATACTTTTAGCGTAACGGCTCAACCACGTACTCCACGTCATCTTTACATGCCCCCCGATTCGCTCCGGCGCGGCGCAGTAGCCGCGCAGACTGCCGAGGCATCCACTACCCGGCGCAAGCTCGCCGAACATCTGTACTATCCGCCGGAAGCCATCGCCCGGGGGCTGCAAGGCGAAGTGCGTCTGCTGCTGGTGCTGAATTCCGCCGGCGATGTGCTCGATGCCCGCGTCGCCGGCAGCAGCGGCCATCCGCTGCTGGATCGCGCCGCGATCGATGATGCGTATGCGATGCGGCGCATCTCTGCGGACGGGGTGCGGGAACTCATCCTGCCGGTGATATTCAAACTGGAATAAGCGGCAAACTCCGGAGCCCGATTTTGCAAAATAACATTTCCCGCAGCTTCTTTCTGCTTGCCACGCTTAGTTGGCTTAGTTGGCTAGGCTGGATCGGCGCAGCAACTCCAGCGTATGCTCAATACGAAGAGCGCCTGCCGGCAGTAGTGGCAAAAGCCTTGAAGGCCGCAGGTATTCCGCAGGGCAGCGTCGCCGTAGTGGTGCAACCGGCAAATGCCGTGTTGCCGCGCGTCAGCGTAAATGCCACACAAGCAATGAACCCGGCTTCGCTGATGAAGCTGCTCACCACCTATGCCGCACTCGATCTTCTCGGCCCCGCCTACACCTGGAAAACCCAGGCCTGGACGTCAGGAAAACTGAAGGATGGCGTGCTCGAAGGCGATCTGCTGCTCAAAGGCGGCGGCGACCCGAGGCTCACGTTCGAGCAGTTCTGGCTGTTGTTGCGCCAGTTGCGCGCACGCGGCCTGCGCGATATCCACGGCGATCTGGTGCTCGACCGCAGCTTGTTCGATACCAGCGAAACCAACGGGAGCGACGCCGCACCAGGACAATTCGACAACCAGCCGCTGCGTCCCTACAACGTTCAGCCGGATGCCCTGCTGCTCAACTTCAAATCACTGCGTCTGGAATTGGTCGCCGACGCCGAGAAGAGGACGCTGACCGTTCTGGCCGAACCGCAACCCAGTAACCTGGAGATCATTAACCTGATTACGCCGCAAAATGGCGACGGTCATTGCGGCGACTGGAAAGCCGGTCTGCGAGCCGACCTGAGCCGGCAAAATGCCCCGGACCGCAATGTTCGCCTGATATTGAGCGGCCACTACCCGCTGGCCTGCGGCGAAAAAACCTGGGGCCTCGGCGTGCTGTCCCATCCGCAATATGTCGAAGGCGTATTCCGGCAACTCTGGCGGGAACTCGGCGGTACCCTGAGCGGCGGCCTGCGCGAGGCCGTGCTGCCCGCTGACGCGCGGCTGCTGGCAAGCATCGAATCGCCGCCGCTGGCGGAAGTGATACGCGACATCAACAAGTTCAGCAACAACGTCATGGCGCGCCAGTTGTTCCTGACGCTCGGCGCGCAAGCCATTGACGCTGACGGCGGCAAGACGCCGGCACGCGCCGCTGATGCCGATGCGGCCATTCGCGCCTGGCTGGCGCGCAAGCAACTGCATTTTCCCGAGCTGACGCTGGAGAATGGTTCCGGGCTGTCGCGTCAGGAACGCATCTCCGCCGAGAGCCTGACGGCACTCCTGGCGAGCGCCTGGAAAGGCCCGCTGATGCCGGAATTTATTGCTTCACTGCCGCTCACGGGCGTCGATGGAACCATGCGGAAACGTCTGAAGCAAAACGCCATCGCCGCCCAGGCGCACATCAAAACCGGCTCGCTGGAAGGCGTCAAAGGCATCGCTGGTTACGTGCTGGACAGCGGCGGGAAATGGCAGATCGTTGTCTTCCTGGTCAATCACCCCAACGCTGCTGCTGCACAGGCCGCCCAGGATGCGCTGCTGGAGTGGGTGTACGCGAGGGGAAGGTGATGAAAAATCTCCTCATGCTGCCGCTTGACTCTGGTGATTTGACGCTGGTGATTTGCCTAAATTGACAAAAACAATGATAGCGCTATCATTCACTGTATCTGCGGCACTCTGCGAATAGCACAACGCACTACGCACTACGGGTAACCGGATCCTCTTTATGAGCCTCGCTTGATGAAAAAAACCTTGTTTCTCATCGCTCCGTGGATCTGCGTGATCGCACTATGGTACGGGATACACTATTCGGGTTTCGTCAATCCGGCCCTTGTCCCCAGTCCGCATGTCGTCCTGAGCGCTTTCTGGCAGCAACTGCTCGACGGCAATCTTGCAGGGGATATGCTGATCTCGACGCGCCGGGTATTGATCGGGGTTGCGCTTGGCACCCTGTTGGCTGTGCCGTGCGGATTCCTGCTGGGCTGGTACAAGACCGCCCACACTTTCGCCGATCCGCTGGTGAATTTTTTTCGGGCGCTGCCCCCCATCGCCCTGATCCCGCTGGTGGTAGTGTATTTCGGCATCGGCGAAACAGCCAAAGTCGTGATTCTGTTTTATGCCGCATTCTTTTCCGGGGTCATCGTGATGCACGAGGGCATCAGCCAGATCAACCCGATCTTCGTGCGCGTTGCCCGGACGCTGGGCGCGACGGATGGCGAAATTTTCAGAAGGGTAATTGTTCCTCTATCCTTGCCGCACGCGCTCACTGCGGTCAGGGTCGAACTGGGGGTGGTCTGGGCTACGCTGGTAGCCTCGGAACTCATCGCCGCACAAAGCGGCCTGGGCGCCTTGATTCAAAACGCCTCCTCATTCTTTCGGCTGGACCTGATTTATCTGGGCATCATCTGCATCGGCGCCATTGCATTGCTGATGGACCTGGCGCTGCGCAAAATATCCGCGCGTCTCCTGGTCTGGCAGGATCGGATCGGCATATGACCGAGCGCATCGTTTTCGATCAGGTGTCCATGCAGTATCCCGCGCGGGGCGGTACTCTTTCGGTCGTCGAAGGCGTTTCATTTTCCATCAGGGATGGCGAATTCATTTCTCTGGTCGGGCCATCGGGCTGCGGGAAAACCACCTTGCTTAATATGGCGGCGGGGTTTGTGTTTCCCACCCAAGGCCAGGTCACATTGGGCGGGAAAAAAATTATCGGCCCAGGCTCGGAGCGAGGTGTGATCTTTCAGGAGTACGGGATTTTCCCCTGGCTCACGGTGGAGCAAAACATCCTGTTCGGCTTGACCCTGAAACGGAACTTGAAGGGCGGCGTAGATCAGCGCATGGAAATCTGCGAGCGCTATACGAACTTGATGGGCCTCAGTGATTTCCGTCACGCCTATCCCAAAACCCTGTCGGGCGGCATGCGCCAACGACTTGCGCTGGCGCGCGCCTACGCCGTAGCGCCGGAATTCCTGTTGATGGACGAACCCTTCGGCGCCCTGGATTCACAGACACGGGCGGCCATGCAGGATCTCCTGCTCGATGTGCTGCGCAAGGAAGGCAAGACCGTTATGCTGATCACGCATTCTGTCGAGGAGGCG
>JACQAO010000044.1 GCA_016194935.1 Betaproteobacteria bacterium | reverse complement strand
GGCCAGACGCGCTTCAGTGGCGGCTTTCGATACTGCCCAGAGTTTTTTTGCATCGGCATAGCTGGTGGCCAGGAAGGGGATGGAGTCAACACCGAAGATCGGGTCTTCGTTGGAAAAATTGGAAATGAATATTTCCCCGATTTGCGCCTGGCCGCCCTGCACGGCGCGCTTGATCTCGTTGGCCTTGAACAGAGAGCCGCCGGCATGCACGGTGATTTTCAATTTGCCGGCAGTGGCTTTTTCAATATCGGTGACAAATTGGGCGATATTTTCGGTGTGGAAGTTATCCGCCGGGTAGCCGGTTGGCATATCCCACTTGGTCTGGGCCTGAACCGCGAAGGCAAAGGCCATGCAGCCGAGCAGGACGCCGAGATGTTTGAGTACGCGCATTGAGGTCTCCATTGTGATGGTTGTAATTGATCGTGTATCGGCATACGGATGTGCGACGAAGGATGATAAACCGATCCCGGGTTCAGGTCTAGGCTGTGGTGGCGAGGGGTGGCGATAGTTCGTTCCGCGCCGAAGCGTCGGCAAAGCGGCCCGGCCATACTTCATCACACCCACAGTCAAAGGAGCACCTATGTTGTCTCTATCCAAAGAATGCAAAGAATGTATTGCCGCCATGTGCATGTGCCTTGGAGTGATGAATCCGTCCCACGCGCAGCAATCCGGCGCCGCTGTCGATAACCGCGAGATGATCCGTCTTATTGAACCCGGTCAGCCGGCGCTGGCGTTGCAGGCGCAGCGCCCACCGTCCGGCTTGCCCGTCTCGGGCGACGCGATCTACGTGCATGGCGCAACCTTCGGCGCGGACCTGTCGGTTTTCTACCGCTTCGACGGGCGCTCCTGGGCCGATGCCATGAATGACATCGGCCTGACCGTCTGGGGCTTCGACTTTGCCGGTTACGGTGCATCGGAGCGTTATCCGGCAGACAGCAAGCGACCTGTGGGACGCATGGATGACGTCATTCCACAACTGCACCGGGTGATCGCCGCCGTGCGCGCGCGCAATGGTGACCGCCCAATCGCCCTGGTGGCGCATTCCTGGGGCGCAGCAGTGGCATCGCGTTATGCGGGGATGTATCCGCAGGACGTGAAGGCACTGGTATTGTTCGCGCCTATCGTGATGAGGACTCCCGTTGCAAGTCCGGCGGTTGCAGGTGTAGCGCCACCGCCGTCGCCGTCACAATACCCGCTGACACTGTGGGCGCAGTACCGCCGTTTCATCGAAGACGTGCCACGCGGGCAGCCGCAGGTGTTGAGCGAGGCCCATTTTCAGGACTGGGGCGCAGCCTATCTGGCAACCGATCCCAGCGCCGGGCAGCGCATGCCGCCGTCGGTGATGACGCCTTACGGCCCCATCGCCGACTTCGCCGCGCTGTGGTCGGGGCATGCGCTGTATGACCCGTCCCGCATCGTTGCACCGGTGCTGCTGGTGCGCGGCGAATGGGATGCGTTGTGCAATGCCGACGACGCAAGTCGTATACTGCTGGCTCTGGGCAGTCGGGACAAGACTGGCGTGAATATTGATCGCGCCACCCATCTGATGCATCTGGAAGTGCAACGCACGGCGCTGTACACCAGCGTCAATAATTTTCTTGCAAGGACCATGCAATGATCGCCGTCATCTTCGAAGTGGAACCCAGCCAGGATGGCCACACCAGTTATCTCGAGCACGCCGCGCGGTTGCGACCGATGCTCGAAAAAATGGATGGCTTCATCTCAATCGAGCGTTTCCAGAGTTTGAGCAACCCGGGCAAGCTGGTGTCTTTATCTTTCTGGCGTGACGAAGCGGCGGTGCGCGCCTGGCGCGAGCAACCCGAGCACCGCGCGACCCAGGCCGAGGGCCGGGCAGGCATATTCGATGACTACCGGCTGCGGGTGGCGGCAGTGGTGCGCGATTACGGGCTGTACGAGAGAGCCGAAGCGCCGCCCTTCCATGCGCCGGTCGAGAGGCGTCCGCGTTCATGCCCGTTGTCAGCACCGGAAGATTTATAGTGGAACCACGCTTTGCGCGGGTGGCGGCGGCGATTGGCGATCCGACGCGGGCGCTGATGCTGGCGCGGCTGCTGGATGGCCGCTACTACACCGCCACTGATCTCGCCGAACATGCGGGTGTTGCCGCATCCACAGCATCGCAACATTTGAAGTTGCTGGTCGATGAACGCCTGGCGCGGGTGCGCGCGCAAGGCCGGCATCGTTATTTCATGCTGGCCGACGGCAATGTGGCGCAGGCTCTGGAAGCGCTGTTGCGCGTCGCCGACGGCGTGTTGCCGGAAAGCGCCCGCTGGCACGCGCCCGCCATGCGCGGCTTGCGGCATGCGCGCAGTTGCTACGGACATCTTGCGGGAGAGCTTGGCGTCCAGTTGTGCCAAGCCTTCGTGCAGCGGGACTGGGTGCGTGTGAATGAGAATAATGGGCAAGACTACCTGCTGACATCTGCGGGTACTGCCGGACTTCGGAGTCTGGATTTGCCGGCTGGGGCCGGTCCAGACATGCAGCGCAAGCGCATGCTGTACGCGTGTGTCGACTGGTCAGAGCGGCGCGATCACTTTGCCGGTCCGCTGGCGGTGGCGATACTGGGTGCTTTCATCGAGCGCGGCTGGCTAAAGCGGAATGCCGATTCCAGGGCGCTGAATGTGACGCAGACGGGAAGAAGCAAGCTTGCCGCTTTGCTTGAGCGCTGATCTGAAAATATGCTCCTTGCAGTCGGCTGTGGCAAAATGGCGACAGCAACACAGGAGGCCACATGAAACTAGACGATCTGCTCCCCGACCTGCATGTCCGCACCGCCGCCATTCGCCGCGATATCCATGCGCATCCAGAGCTGGCTTTCAACGAGCAGCGCACCTCCGACGTGGTGGCGAAAAAACTTGCTGAAATTGGTTTGGCGGTGCATCGCGGCCTGGCCGGCACCGGCGTGATCGGCACTTTGCAGGCCGGCAGCAGCGGTCGAGCGATTGGCCTGCGCGCCGATATGGACGCGCTGCCGCTCGACGAGCTCAATGCTTTCGAACACCGTTCGCGCCACCCCGGACAGATGCACGCTTGCGGCCATGATGGCCACACCGCAATGTTACTGGGCGCTGCCGAGGCCCTGGCGGCGCTGCGCAGCCAGGGAAATTTTGACGGTACGGTGCATTTCATTTTTCAGCCAGCCGAGGAGGGTGACGGAGGCGGGCGGGTGATGGTGGAGCAAGGCCTGTTTGAAAAATTCCCGATGCAGTCGGTTTTTGGTTTGCACAACTGGCCCGGCCACCCGGTAGGAGAAATGGCGGTGCTGCCTGGCCCGGCCATGGCCGGCGCCGACCACTTCAATATCGTCGTCACCGGACGTGGCGGGCATGCCGCCATGCCGCACCAGGCCGCCGATACCCTGGTTGCAGCGAGCGCCCTGGTGCAATCCCTGCAAACCCTGGTCAGCCGCAATACCGAGCCGTTCGAACCGGCGGTGCTTTCCGTGACACGTTTCAATGCCGGTCATGCCGACAACGTGCTGCCGGAAGAAGCAGTTCTTGGCGGCACAGTACGTACTTTCAGTGTTGAGCAACAAAGTTTGATGGAAGCAGGGATGCATCGCATCTGCGACGGCATCGCCGCCACTTATGGCGTTAGTATTGCCCTGAATTTCATGCACGGCTATCCGCCGACCATCAACTCGGCGAAAGAGTCCGCCTTGTGCCACGAGGTGGCCGCGCAGGTGTTCGGCAGCGACAAGGTGCGTGGCGATCTCAGGCCCAGTATGGGCGCTGAAGACTTCGCCTTTCTGCTGCGCGAGCGTCCCGGCTGTTATGTGTGGTTGGGCAATGGGCCGGGTGCAGGCGGCTGCATGCTGCATAGCCCGCACTACGATTTTAACGACGACATCATCCCGCTGGGGATTCGTTACTGGGTGGCGCTGGTTGAGAGACTGCTGGCGCCAGCTTGACGAACCTCTTCAGTTGGCCGGGCAACAGCCTGTTTATTTTACGAAGCTGGCGAACAGTTGCGGATCAAAGCCGACCAGCAGTTGAGTTCCAGTTTCAACAACCGGGCGCTTGATCAAGCTGGGGTATTCGAGCATCAGCGCCACGGCTTGGCTCTGCGTCACGATGTCCTGCTGCTCTGCGGTCAGCTTGCGCCAAGTCGTGCCACGGGTATTCACCAGCGATTTCCAGCCCAGATGCTGGCACCACTGCACCAGTCGCGCACGCTCGACGCCTTGCTTCTGGTAGTCATGAAATGCAAATTCAACCCCGTGCGTTGCGCACCAGGCGAAAGATTTCTTCATGGTTTCGCAATTCCTGATACCGTAAATCGTAACCATAGGGATATTATCGAATGCAAAAAAAGCCGATTGTATTATGCGGACTGCACTCGATTGTCAGTGTGAATCGACATAAATATAATTGCCCGCGAATCAGCCGGCGCATCAGGATTTGAACGCCGTTCATTCATCATCCCATTGTTTCATCCATAAATTCCGGAGGCAAGCTTTGAAGATGCAGTTCCTGCAAGCGTTATTGCCGATATGGCTGTCCTTGATTCTGAGCTTGTCGGCATGCGCCACGGGTGATATTCATTCAGGCTCGGCGCCTGCGCAGGATGTCCAGCCAGCAGCCCATCCCGCCACGGCTGCCGTATCGGCTACGGGTATAGCTCAGTCCAAAGGTACCCAAGGCGCGCCGGCGCAAGCTACGATGACTGAGGCAGGCAATCAACAGAACTCCGACAAGCCTGTCGATGAAGTTTTGCCGCCACTGGACCTGGAGAACAGCGCCTATTTTTCTTTTGGCTCTTATGCACTGGATAATGCCGCCATGACGGTGATCAAACGTCATGCCATGAAACTCAATGCTGATCCGCGCCTGGTGGTTACTCTGATCGGTTATACCGATGATCTTGGCAGCAGGGAGTACAACAATGCCCTCTGCCAGCAGCGTGCGCTCGCCGTAGAACAAGCTTTACAGGGGCTGGGCGTGGCGGCAAAACAAATCCGCATATCGAGCAGGTACGGATATGAAAAATCCCCCGTCGAGCCGTGCAGGACGGATGCTTGCAGGAAAAGATTGCGTAAAGTCGAATTACGCTATCAAAGATAACACCACTTTTTCCGCTGGAGTTGGGTCCGGGCCGTCAAGGTATAATTCGGCTTTCCGGCAGAACGGCCTAGCGGCGACATTTTTTTCTCACCATGCCCGATATTCTCAAGTTGCGTGGCGGCGCTGCGGTATCCGTGGGTCGACTTGCCCGCCTCACAGAGCATGCGCGCCGCGCCGCGCCGAATCTCCAGCAACTGATCGCCGAGCATTGGTATTTTGTGGAGTTGGCGACACCGCTGGCGGCTGAGGAATTGACGCGGCTCAAGCAGTTGCTCGATGTCGCCGCACTGACGGCTGTGCCGCCAACGGATACCCTGTTGTTGGTGACGCCGCGGATCGGCACCATTTCACCCTGGTCTTCCAAAGCCACCGAGATTGCGCGTCAATGCGGCTTTACCGGGATTGCCCGGATCGAGCGCGGCACGGCGTATTACGCCAAGGGGCCGGGTTTGCATGCCGTGCGCGACAGGCTGGCAGGCAAGCTGCACGACCGTATGACCGAATCGCTGCTGGACAACATGACGGATGCGGAGATGTTGTTCCGGCATATCCCGCCGCCGCCGCTGACCACGATCGATCTGCTGATGCGCGGTCGGAGTGCGCTGGTCGAGGCCAACGTCGCCCTCGGCCTGGCGTTGTCGGACGACGAAATCGATTATCTGGCGGATAACTTTGCCAGGCTCGGTCGCAATCCGACCGACGTGGAATTGATGATGTTCGCCCAGGCCAATTCCGAGCATTGTCGCCACAAAATTTTCAATGCGGCATGGAACATCGACGGTGCGGCGCGCGACGAAACATTGTTCGGCATGATCCGGGCCACCCACAATGCTCATCCTCAAGGCACTGTAGTGGCTTATGCCGACAATGCCGCTGTCATTGAAGGGAATATGTTCGGACGCCTTTATCCAGGGGCGGAAGGCGTCTATGCGTATCACCAGGAGATGACGCACATTCTGGCGAAGGTCGAGACGCATAATCACCCGACTGCTATTTCACCCTTTCCCGGCGCAGCTACCGGCGCCGGCGGCGAAATCCGCGACGAAGGCGCCACCGGCAGAGGCGCCAAACCCAAAGCGGGGTTGTGCGGTTTTTCGGTATCGAATTTACGGATACCCGGCTTCGAGCAGCCGTGGGAAAGCGATTACGGTAAACCGGAGCGGATCGCTTCGGCGCTGCACATCATGCTCGAAGGCCCTATCGGCGCGGCGGCTTTCAATAACGAGTTTGGCCGCCCGAACCTGGCCGGCTACTTCCGCAGTTTCGAACAGGAATTCGCCGGCGAGATGCGCGGCTACCACAAGCCGATCATGATCGCCGGCGGTATCGGCAACATCGCCGCGCGCGATTCCTTCAAGATAAAGTTCCCCGCCGGTTCGCTGCTGATCCAGCTCGGCGGGCCGGGCATGCTGATCGGCCTGGGGGGCGGCGCGGCTTCTTCAATGACGACCGGCGCGAACAACGCCGATCTGGATTTTGCCTCGGTACAGCGCGGCAACCCGGAGATGCAGCGGCGCGCCCAGGAGGTGATCGACAGGTGTTGGCAAATGAGCAGTCAGATGGGCGGAAATCCCATCCTGGCGATTCACGATGTCGGCGCCGGCGGCATCTCCAACGCCATGCCGGAACTGGCGCACGATGCCGGGCGCGGCGCGCATTTTGAGCTGCGCAATATTCCCTCCGAAGAACCTGGCATGTCGCCGCGCGAAATCTGGTCCAACGAGGCGCAGGAGCGCTATGTGCTGGCAATCTCGCCGCAACGGCTGGAGGAATTCCGTGCACTCTGCGCGCGCGAACGCTGCCCTTTTGCGGTGCTGGGTACTGCCAGCGACGACGGGCTATTGCTGGTGCATGACGCGCATTTCAATAACGATGCCGTCGCCATGCCGATGGAAGTGCTGCTCGGCAAGGCGCCGCGCATGCAGCGCACGGCGACGCACGGTACGCCTTGCTTGCCGCCCCTCGATCTGCAAGCCATGGATTTGCGCGGGGCGGTTTTTCGGGTGCTGCGCCTGCCGAGTGTTGCCTCGAAAAATTTCCTGATCACCATCGGTGATCGCAGCGTCGGCGGCCTGACCGCGCGCGACCAGATGGTCGGGCCGTGGCAAGTGCCGGTGGCCGATTGCGCGGTGACGGCGGCGGGCTACGACACAACCCTCGGCGAAGCCTTTGCGATGGGCGAGAGAGCGCCGCTGGCGCTGCTGGACGCGCCCTCCGCCGGGCGCATGGCGGTGGGCGAAGCGCTGACCAATCTGGCGGCTGCGGCCATCGCCGAGCTGGGCCAGATCAAGCTTTCCGCCAACTGGATGGCGGCTGCCGGCCACGGCCACGAAGACGCCGCGCTGTTCGACACGGTGCGTGCGGTGGCGCTGGAGTTCTGTGCGCAACTGGATCTCAGTATTCCGGTTGGCAAAGATTCTCTGTCGATGAAAACTTCCTGGCAGGAGAAAGACGGCCAGCGCAAACAGGTGATTGCGCCCCTGTCGCTGATCATCAGCGCCTTCGCTCCGTGTACCGACGTGCGCCGCACCCTGACGCCGCAACTGGTTTCCGATAACGGCGAAACTGAACTGGTTTTGCTCGACCTCGGTGCGGGCCGCAACCGGCTGGGCGGTTCGGCCCTGGCACAAGTACATGGCGTATCCGGCAATGACGCGCCGGACGCCGATGCTGGCTTGTTAAAGGCTTTCTTCGGCGCGATGCAGCAGTTGAATGCCGCCGGGCTGATTCTGGCTTACCATGACCGCTCCGACGGCGGCTTGATCGTCACGCTGTGCGAGATGTCTTTTGCCGGTCGCGTCGGGGTTTCGCTGAATCTGGATACGCTGTGTTACGACCCCTTGATGAACGATGTCGATGGCATTGAGCGGTCGCCCGATATCCTCGACGGTCGCCTGTTCGATCGGCTATTCGGCGCCTTGTTCAACGAGGAACTCGGCGCCGTGCTGCAAATCCGCCGCGAGCAGCGCGGGCGTGTCATGCAGGTGTTGCGCGAGGCCGGGCTGGGCAGCGTAACGCATGTGATCGGCAGTTTGAACCAGCAGGACGAAGTGCGTGTCTGGCGTAACGCCAAACTGGTCTTCAGCGCCAGCCGCACGGAATTGCAACGCACCTGGAGCGAGACCAGTTACCGGATTGCCAGCCTGCGTGACGACCCGGTTTGCGTACAGGAAGAATTCGATGCCCTGCTGGACGCCGACGATCCGGGTTTGTCTGCGCATCTGACGTTTGACCCCGGCGCGAACCCAGCCGCAGCGTACATCGGGACTGGCGCCCGGCCCGGAATCGCCATTCTGCGCGAGCAAGGCGTCAATGGGCAGGTGGAAATGGCGGCGGCGTTCGAGCGCGCCGGCTTTACTCCCCATGATGTCCACATGAGCGACCTGCAAGCCGGGCGGGTCGCGCTGGCCGATTTTCAGGGTTTCGCGGCGTGTGGTGGTTTTTCCTATGGCGACGTACTTGGCGCCGGCCAGGGATGGGCCAAGTCGATACTTTTCAATTCCAGGTTGCGCGATGACTTTGCCGCATTTTTCGCACGCCCCGACAGCTTCGCCCTGGGTGTTTGCAATGGCTGCCAGATGATGAGCCATCTTGCTGAAATCATCCCCGGCGCAGCCGCTTGGCCGACCTTTCAGCGCAACCGTAGCGAGCAGTATGAGGCGCGTCTGGTGATGGTGGAAGTACCAGAATCGCCGTCGTTGTTTTTCGCCGGCATGGCGGGAAGCAGGTTGCCGGTGGTGGTCTCGCACGGCGAAGGGCGCGCCGAATTCGGCCAGGGAACACCAGCCGAAGCCAGAGCGGCGCTGCGTTTCGTGGATAACCGGGGCGGGATTGCAGTGACTTATCCAGCCAATCCCAACGGTTCGCCCGGCGGGCTGGCCGGCGTCACTACGCCGGATGGCCGTTACACCATTATGATGCCGCACCCGGAACGTGTCTTCAGAAACACCCAAATGTCCTGGCGTCCGCCGGAATGGGATGACGACAACTCACCCTGGCTGACCCTGTTCCGCAATGCGCGCAAGTGGCTTGCCTGAAACGCCACTATTGCAATTAATTCACCTTGGCTTTGCTGCGCAGATCCAGAATATGTTTTTCCACCATCTGCTGTTGCAGGCGCTGTGCAATTTGCGGCTTAGCTTCCGCCAGCGTCGGTAGTTTCAGTTCGCGCGTGTCGTCGAGCATAATGACGTGGTAGCCAAAATCGCTCTTCACCGGGACTTCGGTGAACTTGCCTTTTTCCAGCTTGACTACTGCATCGGCGAAAGGTTTTACGTAGTTTGAAGGCGCCGCCCAGCCAAGATCGCCGCCGCGTTCCTTGGATCCCGGATCCTTGGATAATTTAGCCAGATCTTCGAACTTCTCTCCTTTCTTCAATCGGGCGATGATGTCCTTGGCTTCATCTTCTTTCTCGACCAGGATGTGGCGCACCTTGTATTCCTTGTCGCCGAGCTTGAGTTTGATGGCGTCATATTCCTTCTTGATCGCCTCGTCGCTGATCGGGTGGCTGTGTACGTATTCGCCCAGGTAGGCGCTGATCAGCACGCCCTGGCGGGCCAGGTCGATCTGTCCCTGGATCTCGCTTTTCTTGTCGAGGCCTTTTTTCTGTGCCTCCTGGGTGAGGATTTCGCGGCGGATCAGCTCTTCACGCACTGCTTTGCGCAGATCGGCTGAGTCAGGTTGACCTTGCGCGGTCTGGGTGGCAACCAGTGCGTCGGCGCGATTTTTCGGGATCGCCTTGCCGTTCACGGTGGCGACAGGCCCGGCTTCGTCTTTGGCATGCACAGGGGCAATGCACAGAAGGGCGGCAAGCACGGTGAGGGTGGAGCGGAAGATGGCGCGATTCATCATTTTTCCTTGCAGGATCAGTCAGTTGTAATGTATGTTCGGGATGTCACGGCAGTCAGAGCAGCGGGACGAGCGCATCATACACCATGCCTGACCGGCATTGGATGGACGATACCGGGAATATCCCTCTTATTCTGTGCCGGCGCCTCGCGCCAGCAGCGCCTCGAATTCCTCCGCCGCTACGGCCTTGGAGAATAGATAGCCCTGGCCGTAATCACAGCCCGCTGCAGCCAGCAAAACCCGCTGGGCTTCGGTTTCCACACCTTCGGCAATCACCTTCAGGTCAAGCTTATGCGCCATCACGATGATGGCCTGGCAGAGCGCCAGGTCATCGGAGGCCGGCGCCAGATTGCGGACGAAAGTCTGGTCGATTTTCAAATAATCGATGTCGAATTTTTTGAGGTAAGACAGTGATGAGTAACCGGTGCCGAAATCGTCGAGCGCCACCTGGATGCCCATATCGCGCAGCGCCAGCAATTGCTCGATGACGGAGGCGCTGGCGTCCAGTAGCAGCCCCTCGGTAATTTCCACGGCGATGGATTGTCCGGGCAGCCCGAGTTTTCGCAGATGCTTCAGCCAGGTACCGTGTATACCCTCACTACGCTGGAAGCATGCCGGGGAAAGATTGATGCTGACCTGGAATCCAGAATGCTGCGTTACCCGCCATTGCCCGGCCTGCTGCGCGGCTTCGTGAAACACCCATTCGCAGATGTCGTTGATCATTCCGGTATCTTCACTGATGGGAATGAAGTCCATCGGGTTGATCAGGCCGCGGGCCGGGTGCCGCCAGCGAATCAGCGCCTCGGCCTTGCGGATGGCGCCGCTCGCAAACTCCACAATCGGCTGGTAAGCCAGATGAAACTGCTTGCCGTCCAGCGCACCGCGTAAATCGTTGGCGAGCCGCATCCGGCTTTGCGCGATTTCCTGCATGGACGGGGTGAAGTAGCCGGTGCGGTTGCGTCCCAGGCGCTTGGCGGCGTACATCGCCTGATCGGCGTTTTTGAGCAGGGAATCAACGCCGGTGGCGTCTTCGGGATACAGCGTGATGCCGATGCTGGCTGAAATGTAAACGGTTTCGATTCCCAACTGGAAAGGGTCCGCGAGCTTCCGCAGGATGCCCTGGGCAATGCGCTCGACATTGCCGGGATCGTCGAGTTCGCCCAGGACGATGCCGAATTCATCGCCGCCCAGGCGCGCCACGGTGTCGCTTTCGCGCACGCAACTGCTCAGGCGGCGTGATGCTTCTTTGAGCAATATATCGCCCATGTCGTGTCCAAGCGTATCGTTGATTTCCTTGAAGCGGTCAAGGTCGAGGAACATCAGCGCCATCGGCAGGCTGGCGCGGTGGGCTTTTTTGATCTCCTGCTCCAGCCGGTCGTGGAACATGCGGCGGTTGGGCAGCCCGGTGAGCGTGTCGAAGTTGGCTTGCTGCCAGATCAGCTCTTCGGATTTCTTTCTTTCCGTGATATCCGAGAACAGGGCTACATAACGATGTACGGAGCCATCCGGGTTCGGGATGGTGTTGATGGTGAAGAACTTGGCATACAGCTCGCCGCTTTTCTTGCGGCCCCATAATTCGCCCTGCCAGTGACCGTTGCCGATGATTGAATCCCACATGGCCTGGAAGAAATAGCTGTCGTGCGTACCGGAGCCGAGCATGCGCGGGTTGTTGCCGATGACTTCAGCTGCGGCGTAACCAGTGACGCGCTCGAAGGCGGGATTCACAGCGATGATGGCGTTATCCGGATCGGTAACCATGATTGCTTCGCCGCTGTTTTGATACACCATGGAGGCAAGCAGCATGGATTCTTCGGCTTTCTTGCGCTCGCTGATATCCCTGCCGGTGCCGGTAAATGCTACGGCTTCGCCGTTGGCGCCTTTCAGCACCACGCAGTTGCACAGGTACGGAACCAGCACCCCGTCATGCCTCACCAGGCGTACTTCGATGGAGCAGGCGCCTTTCTCGAAGGTTTCCGTCACTCCTTTGATGATGGTGCTACGGTCGCTTTTACAGATGAATTCCGTCACCAGCCGGTTCGTCATTTGCTTATGCGTCAGGCCGCAAAACTTTTCAAAATTGGAATTCCATTTGATCAGTTTGCCGTTCATGTTGAATACATAGAGCATGTCCGGATTGGCTTCCATGATGGAAGTCAGCTCGTTTTTGGCCAGGGAAATCGCCTGCATGGCGACCTCTGCTTCATCCTTTTTAACGCGCAATTCGGCAGTCGCTTCGGCGATCTGCCGTTGCAGCTCCTGCTGGCCGGACTCGATCCGCGCCGCCATCAGGTTCAAGCCTTCTTCGAGACGCCGCAGGTATCCGCTGCCGTCAATATGGACACGCGCCGACAAATCTCCCTGGGCGATGCGTTCAACCATACCGGATACTTCAATGATCGGTGCGATGACGCCCCGGCTGAGCCTGATTGCCAGCAGGCTGCCGAACAGCAAGCCGCCGATCGACAACAGGATGCCCACCAGCAGCAGGTCGCGTTCACGGCTGACAATTTTTTCCGTTGATAATTCCAGCACCAACTGGCCGAGCTGGTGCAATTTTGGCGTTGCGGCATCCGAAAAAATATCCTCGACCACCAGTTGCGAGCCATAGATCGGTTGCGCCAGCAGCAGGGTCTGAGTGGCGGGATTGAGCACCTCGATTTTCTCGTTGCTGTATTTCGGCAGGTGCTGATAGCTGGGTTTGCCGGCGCGGGTAATGGACTTGCTGTCGGCGCCGATGACGGTGACCGAGCGCACATCCTCTTCCCTTTCGACCTCGTCCAGCAGGTGCTGCAAAGTCTCACGGTTGCCCGTGAACAGGCTGTAGACGCTGCCCGAAGCGATCTGATGCGCCATCGCGCGGGCTTTCTGGAGGTGGGCGTCGTAAAGGTCGTTGACCCGGTCGCGCAGGAAAATCGCCGCCAATATGACTGCGAGCAGAGTCATCGGGAGCAGGGCGGCAAGCAGCACGCGGGCGCGGATGCCCAGCACGAACGGAAACTTCACTGGGATTTTTCCACTTGTCTCAGGCGTTTGGTGAGAGCAGACGCATCCAGGCTGAGGCCCAGGGAATTGGCTACATAGGGGTTGACTCCGACTGTAAACTCGGCCGGGTATTGCGGCGCGGGCAGGGGGGTTCCCTGCAAGAATGCGCGGATGATGAGACCGGCCTGGGCGCCGAATTGCCCGGGGGTCGAATAGATTGCCAGCAGTGCGCCTGCCTTGACATAAGCCGGCGAAAAAGCGAACAACGGCATGCGGGCGCGGAAAGTGGTGAGCAGGATGTTCTGGATCGTGTTGGCGTTGAAAATCAGCGGGTCGGCAATCGCCAGCAGGATACTGGCTTCACTCACCACGTGTTGCAGGCCCGCGTAAAGGGATTTGCTGTCATCCACATAGGTGCTGATCAGTCGAAAGCCGCGTTCCGCCGCGATACGCTCCAGCCTCGGCGCCTGATCCTGCGACGCCGGCCCCAGCAGCACGCCGATACGTTTGACATCCGGCAGCGCCAGGCGCAGCAGGTCAAGCTGGCGGGTGACCGGTTGGTCAAGATAGACGGCGGAAACCGGATTTGGCGGCGGACTCCTGCGACCGTTAAACAGATTTTCATAACTGTGCCGCGTCAGCAGCACGAATAGTTGCGGCGCTTTACTATCCGTCCTTGCCAGGGCTTGCGCTGCGGGCGTTCCCAGCGTGACGATCAGTTTGGGTGACAGTCCGGCAAGCGCAATTGACGTCAATTCGTTTGCCGCGATCACATTCAGGTCGGACCTGGAATAACCGCCGCGCGCGAGTTCAGCGTGAATTGCCTCGATGGCTTCAAGATAATCCGGACTGCGCTCGCTGGTGACAATCACGACTGCCGGCGTACCGGCGTGTACAGGTGCCGCAGCGACCGGAAGCATTGCCAGCGCAGCGAAAAACAACATGAGGCAGCGGTATGCCATAGGTCAGAGTTTCAGGCTCAGGGTGGCAAACAGGCGCCGCCAGAAGAAATATGCGTTGCTGAAATCGTTGTAGGGCGAGCCCATGTTTTGCACCACTACGGCAAACACTCCCAGTGTAGCACCGGCTCGGAAAGGCATTGCCAGACGCATGTCAGTACGATGCGTGGGAGCGAGGACGTTTCCCGCGCGCAGCCAGGTCATGGCTGACGATACATGCTGGATCAGGCTGAAGTCGATTCCGCCCGGCAGCTTCTGGAATACCGCCAGTGAGCTGGCGTACTTCGGCGCCGCCATTGCAACTTCGGGTTTTTCTGAGCCAATACTGATGTGGCTCTGATTAAACAGTATTTGCGTATCTTGCCAGGGGCGAAATTTTAGCTGGTACTCGAAGCCGCGAATGACGAAATTGTCGGTATTGACGAAATCAAGAGGAAATTTTGCTGGGCTAACCCGTGTATCCATATATTGCACGGGACGAATCAGACCTTTGACGGCTTCATGAAAAATCCGCGCATCGGCGCTCAGATGCAGTGTCGGAATCTCGCCAAGATAACCGATTTCGCGTGACAGAATGATTTCAGGAAGCGCATTGCCGCGTGACACATAGGACTCGTCGAGCAGTTTGTTGTTGAGTACATAGCGGATGTTGGCTTCCTTCTCGAACATCGAGGGAGGACGGTAGGCTCTGGTGAAGCCAACGCGCAAGGTGTGCAGGGGTGCGGCGTGCCAGTTGAGCATCAGGCGCGGCGCTAAAGTAGAGCCTGTCAGGCTGCTGTGCTCATCCATTGCGCCGGCGTTGAGCAGCAGGGAAGGTGTAATCCGCCATTCGATATTGCCGAACAGGCGCGTGAAATTGGTGATGAGCAAAGGTTGATTGAAAAGCGGCATGGAACGCACTGCCTCATGCCGCAATTCACCACCCCAGACTATGCGCAAGCCGGTGCCGGAGCGGAAGCTGTGTTGAACGAGCAGGGCGTCATTGCTGGCGCTGCCGCCGAAATCTATGACGAGCGGGGGAATCGGTTGATAGGGGAAGTTGTCCGAGTAGGACTCATCAGTATGCGAGAAGCTCAGCGCCAGATCAGCATCCTCGTTCAGGACGCGACGCCAATCCGCTTGAAGATATTGTGCGGCAAACCCCCGCTCACGCTGAATATTCCCTGGGGAGAAACGATTGCCTGTTCCCGAGCGCTGGTCGGATGCGCCGGCGCGGAATTCCAGCGTATCCAGTGCATTCGGATGCAAATCCGCCCTGAAGTTGACCAGGTCAACACTGTTTATGCCATAGGGGCCGTTCAGGATGTCAGGTTTGCGCGGAAAGTAGTCGTAGCCAAAAATACTGCTCAATCCGTCGTCACCACGCCGACTTGCGGTCAAGCGATAGCTCGCCGCTTCATCGCCCCAGCCGAGTCGCAGCAGTGAATCCCGAACGCCTCTTTCGCCTTTGCTGATACTGGCATAGGCGCCTTGCGTGTCAAGCGGGGCGCGGGTGATGATGTTGATTACGCCAAGAAAAGCGCGTGCGCCGAAGGCCGCTGAGTTCGAACCGCGCAGCACCTCGATGCGTTCGATGTCTTCAAGCGCGATGGTTTGCAGCCCATTGCCCGCCGTGCCGACGAAAAAAGCCGAATAGACAGAGCGGCCATCGATCAACACCTGGATGCGGTTGGAGAAATCGCCGAAACCGCCGTGATAAACCACTTGCGGGGCGCTGGACTCATAGGAATCGGTGACCTGGAAGCCCGGTACCAGGCGCATCAGGTCGGGTATGCTGCGCGCGCCGCTCAAGCGGATCATATCGCGGTCGATGACCGTGACCGCGCCAGGCGTTTCGTTTAGGGGCTGGGGCAGGCGCGAAACCGAAAGGATAATCGGTACATCGCCGAAATAGTCCTTCTCTGTCGGGTTCTCCACTTGATCCGAGGCCAGCGCAGAAAGCGACCAAAGCAGCAGGATGATGGCAAAATGTCGCATGAACTTTCCTCCCGTGATCCATTGGTTGTCGATTCGCAACGGATCAAACCCCTCCCCGCTTATCGTCCACCGGCACTTCATACGCCATGATCAATAAATGCGGATCGCTGAATTTTAACCGCCTTACCTTGTTTAGGGGAAACACAACATGAGACTTGCTTCATCGGCTGTTGAAATCCTTTCGGCCATTTCCACAGCAACTATCACCACCATTTTATTGAAAAAAGGTTTGCGCAACGTTTGGATGCGCGGGCCGAAACCGCTGAGTTCGAATCACCCGCGCACCGTCGGCCCGGCATTCACCCTGCGGTTCGTGCCGGCACGGGAGGACCTGGCGACGCCCGAATCGTGGGCGTCGCCGCGCTCTACACGCGGCGCCATTGAAGATATGCCGGAAGGTTGCATCGCCGTAGTCGACGCGATGGGGATTAACGATGCAGGCATTTTCGGCGACATACTGTGCGCCCGGATGAAACAACGCAAAGTGGCTGCGCTGGTCACCGACGGTGCGGTGCGTGACCTGGCCGGAGTGCTTGGCACGGGCTTGCCGGTCTGGTGCAACGGCATAGCATCGCCGCCGTCGGTGGCGGGGCTGACCTTTGTGAACTGGCAGGAGCCGGTCGGCTGCGGCGGCGTGGCGGTATTTCCGAACGACATTATTGTGGCCGATGCCGATGGGGCAGTCCTGATTCCGCAGGCATTGCTGGATGACGTTCTGGTAGCCGGACCCGAGCAGGAACGCTTTGAAGCCTGGGTGGTGGGCGAAGTCAGCCGGGGAGAAAAATTGACGGGACTTTATCCGCCGAATGCCGAGACCAGAGCGCGGTATTCGCAATACGCAACAGATTTGGAAAAACTGTCCCGATGAGTAAAATTTGTAAAAGTTGCGTTCTTCCTGCGTAAATAAACACTAGCACCTGGGAAACCCTACAACCTTGGCATTTGGGGTTATGCAGGTTGGGAATTGTTACCTCAATGGGTGATCGGCTTGTAGCGGATGCGTTTCGGCTTGGCGCCTTCTTCACCGAGGCGTTTCTTCTTGTCGGCTTCGTATTCCTGGTAGTTACCGTTGAAGAACACCCACTGCGATTCGCCCTCGCAGGCGAGGATGTGGGTGGCGATGCGGTCGAGGAACCAGCGGTCGTGGGAGATCACCAGCACGCAGCCGGCGAATTCGAGCAGTGCATCCTCCAGGGCGCGCAGGGTTTCCACGTCGAGGTCGTTACTCGGTTCATCCAGCAGCAGCACGTTGCCGCCGGCGATCAGAGTCTTGGCGAGATGCAGGCGGCCACGTTCGCCGCCGGAGAGATTGCCGACAATTTTCTGCTGGTCGCTGCCCTTGAAGTTGAAGCGACCGATGTAGGCCCGCGAGGGTGTCTGGTAGCGGCCTACGGTGAGGATGTCGGCGCCGTCGGAGATTTCCTCGAACACCGTCTTGGCGGCGCTCAAGGCATCGCGCGTCTGGTCGACGTGAGAAAAGCGCACGGTTGGGCCGATGTTCACTGTGCCTGAATCGGGCTGCTCCTTGCCGGCGATCATCTTGAAAAGGGTGGATTTGCCTGCGCCGTTGGGGCCGATGATGCCGACGATGGCGCCCGCCGGGATGCTGAAGTTGAGCTTGTCGATCAGCAGGCGCTCGCCGAAGCCCTTGCTGACCTCCTTGAATTCGATGACATCATTGCCCAGGCGTTCGGCGACGGGGATGAAGATTTCCTGGGTCTCGTTGCGTTTCTGGTATTCCTCGGAGCTGAGCTCGTTGAAGCGCGACAAGCGCGCCTTGCTCTTGGCCTGGCGCGCCTTGGGATTCTGCCGCACCCATTCGAGTTCCTGCTTCATCGCCTTGATGCGCGCGCCTTCCTGCTTGGCTTCGATTTCCAGGCGCTGCTCCTTCTGCTCCAGCCAGGACGAGTAATTGCCTTTCCAGGGGATGCCCTGGCCGCGGTCGAGTTCGAGGATCCACTCTGCCGCATTGTCGAGGAAGTAGCGGTCATGGGTGACAGCCACCACGGTGCCGGGAAAGCGGGTGAGGAATTGTTCCAGCCACTCCACCGATTCGGCATCGAGGTGGTTGGTCGGCTCGTCCAGCAGCAGCATGTCGGGACGCTGCAACAGCAGCCGGCACAGCGCCACGCGGCGCTTCTCGCCGCCGGAGAGATTCTTGACGACAGCCTCCCAGGGCGGCAGGCCCAGCGCGTCGGCGGCGACTTCCAGTTGGTGTTCGACATCCGAACCGGCGGCGGCGATGACGCCTTCGTACTTCGCCTGTTCCTCGGCGAGCTTGTCAAAATCTGCGTCCGGTTCGGCATATGCGGCGTAGATTTCCTCCAGCTTCTGTTTTGCGGACATCAATTCACCAAGCCCGCCTTCGACCGCCTGGCGTACCGTCTCCTCGGGATCGAGCTGCGGTTCCTGCGGCAGATAGCCGATGGACAAACCGGGCATCGGCGTGGCTTCGCCGATGATGTCCTGGTCCAGGCCGGCCATGATTTTCAGTACCGTCGATTTGCCCGAGCCGTTGAGGCCGAGCACGCCGATCTTGGCGCCGGGGAAGAAGGACAGCGAGATGTCTTTGAGAATCTGGCGCTTGGGCGGGACGATCTTGCCCACGCGGTTCATGGTGAATACGTATTGAGCCATATTACGGGATGGGTGATTACATGATTTAGGAAGTACGTAAGCTTAACCGACCTTGAGAAATATTTGGGCAGGCATTTTTATTGACGAAGACCTTGCTTAATTTCTGGCAGAACAATTCGAAAGAGGCATCCCTGTTCTGGTGCGCTTTGTAGTTCAATGTGTCCATTGTTGGCCTCAACCGCCCATCTGGTTATGGCGAGACCAAGTCCGGTGCCGCCAGTTTGATGCGAGCGTGAAGGGTCGACGCGATAAAATCGTTCGAAAATACGTGCTTGGTGTTCCAGAGCAATTCCAGGGCCATTGTCTTGTATCTCAATAGCGATGGATGTGCCGCTGTCGCGCAGAGCAATGCTGACAGCGCCGCCCTCTGGCGTGAAGCGGATTGCGTTGGCGATCAGATTCATCAGCGCAAGGCGCATGGTGTCGCGGTCTATGTCGACGATAAATGATTTGTCGGCGCTGTACGTCAGGTTTTGATTTTTCACTTCCGCTAAAACCCGCAGACACTCGACCACCTCATGCCCCAGTGTTTGCAAATCTTCGGGCCGTCTGAATAATGAAAAATGTCCGGAATCAGCGCGCGCCAGTGTCAGCAAACCATCCACGAGGCGCCCCAGCCGGTCAACCTCCTCCAGCATGCTGCCGATGACTTCGCGGTAGGCAGCCGCATCGCGTGGTTTCTGTAGTCCAACCTCGCCCACGCTACGCAGCACAGCCAGCGGCGTACGTAATTCGTGGGCGGCATCCTGCGTAAAGCGTTTTAGACGATCAAAAGTATCATCCAGGCGCGCGAATGCTTCGTTGAGGACAGTACTGAGCTGACCAAGTTCGTCGCGTGGGTTGGACACAGTCAGCCGTTCCGTGAGATTATCGGCACTGATACTCCGGGCGCGCTGAGTGATGTGCTGCAAAGGCGTCAGCATCCTCCCTGCCAGGAAATAACCGCCAAACAAGCTCAACAGCAACATGACCGGAAAGCCACCCATGAACGTCAAGGCGAGCCGGTCAAGTCCGCGGTGAATTTGTTCGCTTTGCTCAGCCGTGGTTATCCGGTATTGCCGGTTGTCCAGCGTGAAGGCTTTTTCTTTTAAGTGGTAGATGCCGCCTCGCTTCGAGGTATATATCCAGCGCCCCTTGTCCGGCGGTAGGCCGGCAGCATCGAGTTGGGCAGCAACCCATCCATCGCTTGAATAATGCGGCCAGTCGCCTTCGAGCACCCGAAAAGCAAGCACACGAGTGTGCCGCTCAATTTCCGCAAGCTCGCTTGGATCAGTGAAGGCAATGTTACTGATTAAAGCGAGGTTGTCATCAAGACGCGCATCGATTTGATCAAACAAACTTTCACGCACATAACCGAAGGTGCCGAGTGCAAAAGCGGCCAGCACCAAGGCCATGATGATTGCGTGCCAGAGTGTCAGGCGCGCGCGTATGCTGACTGGCGCCTTGATCACAGATCCTGCTCCTGTATGGAGAAACCGACGCCGCGCACTGTGCGGATGAGTGGGGTGGCGGAAGGCGCATCGATCTTGGAGCGCAGGCGTGCGATATGCACGTCGATGACATTGTCGAGCGGTACAGCACGCGCTCGCGTATTCCAGAGCGCGTGAGCCAGCATTTCGCGCGAAACAACATGCCCTTTATGCCGCAGTAGAAATTCAAGCAGGTCAAATTCCTTGGACGTCAGATCGAGCACTCGACCGGCTCGGCTGGCAATCCGCGTTACACGGTTCATCTCAATTTCGCCGTAACGTAGTTTTGTCGCATCGTCATGGCGTCCGCGTCTCGCCAGGGCGCGCAGGCGAGCATGCAATTCTGGAAAAGCAAAAGGCTTAATCAAATAGTCGTCTGCACCGCAATCAAGGCCGCGCACCCGGTCTTCCAGGCTATCGCGCGCCGTGAGAATTAAAACAGGCATCCGCCATCCGTGGCGGCGCATGGTTAAAAGGATTTCCAGGCCATCGCGTCCGGGGAGATTGAGGTCAAGGATGACAACGTCGAATGTATGGCTGGTAGCAAGATAGAAACCTTCCTCTCCGTTGGCCGCAGTAGCAACTTGCCAGGCAGATGCTTCGAGGCTCTCGGCGATGGCTTTGGCTAGTTTGCCTTCGTCTTCGACTACGAGGGCGCGCAGTCCGGTTTCAGCCAGTTCGGAAGTCACGGTCGGATGGAAAAATAGATAGTGGTTTGCATAATTCAGCCTTGTGCGATTTTGAAGCATCTTACCAATAAAACTAATTTCATCTTCACATCATTTCCTTAAGTAACAGACAGAAATCTTATGTTGCGCGTGGGATGTTGGGTTGGTTACGCTGTGCGGCATCCAATAGCCAGGTAACAAGATATGAACACACGCCGAGCCGGGCATTTTTTATTGCGCATCCTGGATGCGAGTCTGCATTGGACCAAGTGGTTGTTTTCCGTGCTTCTGCTGTCCCTTGGAAGTGCTGCGGCACAGGACGCGCCAGGTGAATATCGTCTGACGCTGGACAAGATTGCTGCTGGGCAGTCCCCAACCGGCTGGGTTGCCGCCGCGACCAACCCCTCAGGTCCGTTGGCTCAATGGGGAGTGGCGGCAGATGCCGCATCCCCTGACCGGGAGAAGGTGCTGACGCTGGAACGTACCCTGGATAAATCTCCCGGCGTTTTCAATCTCTACTGGACCAACCAGGTTTTGTTCCAGAACGGAGAGATAAAGGTACGCATGCGCGCGAACAGCGGGAGTACCGACCAAGGAGGTGGCTTGATCTGGCGAGCGACTGACGTGAATAATTACTATGTCGCCAGATATAACCCTCTCGAAAGTAATTTTCGCTTGTATGTCGTCAAACAAGGGGAACGGACGATGCTGGCGAGTCGTGAACGCGTGGGATCGGCTCCTGGCCAGTGGATTGGCCTACGAGTCACGCATCAAGGGCGGCGCATTCAAGGTTGGCTTAACGAGTCGCTTGCGTGGGACATAAACGACGCACAGTTGCCGGTAGCCGGCGGTGTCGGCTTGTGGTCAAAGGCGGATGCTGCATCTTCCTTCGCCGGTTTTGTTGTCCGCAATGTATCGATGTCGCATGGGGAATAGCAGCTTGGTCACTGATTGCCGGTGGTGGCCGTGAGAAGGCGCATCCAAGATGCCGCCCTCATGATGCTGGTGGTTTCTCCCCTGGCTGCCGGGTTCCCGCTAACTACCGAGGATACGGGAACGCTGGGAAGTGGCCGCTCGAAAGTTGAGATGATAGGCGAGTGGGGATATGAGCGTGAGAACGGCACACGGGAAGTTTCGGTTACGAATGAGATAACGATAGTTCATGGGCTGTTTGACAGTCTCAACGGATCTTTGACGCTGCCATACCGAGAAGCCCGCATCCATGAGTCACTAGGAACCAGTACTCATGCTCGCGGCCTCGGCGATGTCAAATTTGGTATGAAGTGGCGTTATTTCGAATGGGATGGCCTGAGCCTGGGAGTCAAGACATCGATCACCGCGCCCACCGGCGATGATTCCGTGCAATTGGGTAGCGGTAAGTCAACGCAAGCTGTTCACGCAATCGCCAGCTACGAAATAGCGCCTTGGGAACTTCACTCCAATCTCGGCTATGAACGGCATCGCAATACACAAAACGAGCGTGAGCATCTGGCGGTCATTTCAGCAGCGGTTGTGCGGGGCGGCCTGGGCAGCCGCTGGAAAATCATGGCGGATATTGGTCTTGTAAGCAATAAAAACAAGAATTCCAACGAGTTGCCAGTCCATCTTGGCGCGGGCTTGTCGTACGTATTGACAAAGGTTATGTCGCTGGAAGCAGGTATGAAACACAGTCTGAAATCAGCCAAAACGGATTTGGTCTGGCTTGTCGGGATGAGCCTGCGTTTTTAAGCGGTAGTTTTATTGTTGCCAACACAGGGGATTGGATGAACAGAAACCATCACAGAAAAAGTCTCTGCATAGATATTATTTGACGAAATTTTGTCCCACCAACTATCACATTCGGGATTTTTTTCCCATAACCATGGAGTAAATAACTATGAACACCATCACATTTTTTTCCGGAACGGCGTTGTTGAGTCTTAACCTGCTCTGCACATCTGTCTACGCGCAGGATATGGTCAAGATCGCGCCTCACAATACAAAGGTGCTGTTTGAAAATGATCGTGTCCGGGTTCTCGAGACCTTGACAAAGCCTGGAGAGAAACTCCCGATGCATTCGCATCTCCCAAGGGTTAACTACTTCCTGAACCCTTTGAAAGAACGAATCACCTATGAAGGGAAGCAACCGCAGGATTTCAGTTGGAAAGCCGGGGAAGTGGCTTTCAGCGAAGCGGTTAAGCTGGAAGTGGTAAATATCGGAACTACTGAGGGACACAACATTGTGGTGGAACTCAAGGGAGGCCAGGGTAATGCGGTGCATCGCAATTGAATTTTTTCCCGTTGCCGGGCTACAGCTTTTGTTTCCAACCAGCCCGCAATCGGGCTAGCCTAAAGGAGCCGTAATGTGATTAAAGCATTGAAAATCATTGTTCCCATTGTTGGCGCTTGTGTTTTGCATGTTTCGCCAGTTCAGGCGGATTCGGGCGGATTTGTACTGCCGCTGGCACTCGCGGCGGAGGCTGCAATGGAAGCCATCAAGGTCTGTGAAAGTTCCGGATATAAAGTTTCGGCTGCAGTGGTTGACGACTCGGGTGTGCTGAGGTTTTTCGCGAAAGGCGACAAAAGCACCATACACACAAAGGACGCCAGTTTTCGAAAAGCCTACACCGTTGTGACCATGGGGCCAATTTTCAAGTTTGATGCCTCCAGTCAATTTGTCGAGAGATTCTCAAAAAACCCTTCCCCGCCTGCCCTGGCCAGCCTCCCAAATATTGCCTTGCTGCCAGGTGCTGTGGCGATACGGGCCAAAGGTGAAATTGTTGCTGCTTTAGGGATCGGTGGCGCGGCAGGTGGAGATAAAGACGAAATCTGCGCGCAGGCGGGCCTGGAAAAAATAATCGACCGTTTACCAAGATAAAGCCCAACTGAAACGTCGCGCACTTTGCGGGTCAAGCAACTATTTTCCACCGGGCCGGATTTATCCCTTCGCTGGATTGTTTTACGCAGAGCAGCTTTTTTATATTATCGACTGTAAGGAGAAAATCGTAAAAATGAAAACCAAACATATTTTTGCTGCCGCGCTTACGTTAATGGTTGCCGCCGGCGCCAAAGCACAGGTCAAGCCGGAAGATGCAATCGACTACCGCCAGTCGGTGATGAATGTCGTTGGTCATGCCTTTGGCCCGATGATCAGCATGGTGCAGGGCAAGATTCCGTACAACAAGGATGTGGTCGTCAAGAACAGCAATGTCATCGACACCATCATCGACTTGCCTTGGGCTTCTTTTGCACCCGGCACCGAAAAGGGCGCGCCCACCAAGGCCAGTCTGAAGATATGGAGCGAGTCGGAGAAGTTCAAGGAGCTTGCCGATAAAGCCCAGCAAGCCGCTGTTAATCTCGGTAAAGCCGTCAAGGGTGGCGATGAAAAGACCATCAAGACCACGCTCGGCGACTTGGGTAAGAGCTGCAAATCATGCCACGACGATTTTAAGCTCAAGGAAGCGCGTAATTAGAAACTTGATTTTTCCGGTAATAAAAAACCGGCCCGCGAGCCGGCTTTTTGTTGGTGCGCCCGGCAGGGCGCACTCACTTGGAGGTGAAAGTCCTCTACTCGCCCGACAAGGGGAAGAGTTAGCCGAACGGCAAGGGTGTCGCGGGTGACTGGGAATCTGGAGGAAGCTGAAGGCAAAGCGCT
>JACQAO010000053.1 GCA_016194935.1 Betaproteobacteria bacterium | reverse complement strand
CGGCAACTCGAACAAGCCATCCGCTCCTACCTCGATAATTACAACTCAGACCCAAAGCCTTTCGCTTGGGCCAAGTCCGCCGACGACATCCTCGCTAGTATCGAACGTTTCTGTCTGCGAATTTCTAACTCAGGACACTAGCGGCATGTCCAGAAAAACCGCGTTCTCTGCCGAAACCAGAGGACTGCTGCTGGGCCTGATCGGCGTGATGGCCTTCAGCCTGACGCTGCCGGCCACCCGCGCGGCGGTCGCCGCACTTCACCCGATCTTCGTCGGCTCGGGCCGCGCCGTGGTCGCCGCCTGCATCGCCGCCCTGGTCTTGTTGGCGGGCAAGCACCGGCTGCCGACCCGCCGGGAAATGCGCGCGCTGGCGGTCGTCGCGGCGGGCGTGGTGGTGGGATTTCCAACCCTCACCGCCCTGGCGATGCGCCAGGTAGATGCCTCGCATGGCGGCATCATGCTGGGAATACTGCCACTCGGCACCGCCGTCGCCGGCGTAATTTTTTCGCACGAACGACCGTCGCTGCGCTTCTGGCTGATGGCTTTGCTGGGTAGCGCGCTGGTGATCAGTTTTTCCTTGTTGAAAGGCGGCGGCTTTTTCCAGCCCGGCGATCTGGCCTTGCTGGGCGCAGTGGTCAGCGCCTCCATCGGCTATGCCGTAGGCGCACGCCTCGCCGCAACTCTCGGCGGCCTCGGCGTAATTTCCTGGGCTCTCGTGTTCTCCGCGCCTTTTCTCATCATCCCCGCCATCATCTATGCCCCGCCCACGCTCGACCTGCCGCCCTCCGCCTGGGTGGGTTTCGCCTACGTCAGCATCGTCAGCCAATACCTCGGCTTCCTGCCCTGGTACCGGGGGCTGGCGCTGGGCGGCATCGCCCGCGTCGGCCAGACGCAATTACTCCAACCATTCTTTACGCTGCTCGCGGCAGATCTGTTACTGGGCGAGAAAATAGACGCGGTGACCATCGTATTTGCCACACTGGTCTTCATCATCGTCGCCTCCGGCAAGCGCGGCAGCGGCAAGCCTGGAGCCGAACCGCCTGCGGCAAAAACAGCCTGACTCGCGTCTTTCCGGAACAGATAGAAAGCCGGCAAGCGGTTGAGTGTCTATCATTAAATTGCTGAAAATGATAGGCGGCAATTTTATTTATTTCTCTATTTCTGTGACTTAGTTCCTTTACTTTTATGACCTGAAGCCTCTAACTTGGCCAAACCATACGGCTACAGGGGAATTGCTCCGGCAGGCAGTTCGAACGTAAGCAATATTGCGGCGGCATGAGGATAGGCATGGAAAACGCAAGGGACGGCCTCAGTCACCCGCTGATTTCGGAAGAACTGCTATGGCTGCTGGGCAGCCTGAGCAGCTTGTTTCGCCTGCCATTCGACGGCGCGCTGGTCGAAAGCCAATACCCGCCACCTCACACGCGCGCCACATTCCACGAAGCCGCCCGCGCGCTCGGCTTCAAGACTGGGAAGCATCCGCTACCGCGTACATCCTGGAGCGGACTGCCCCTGCCCTGCATCGCCTTCCTCAAGCCCGATCCCGCCGCGACCGGCCATCCGCTGCCGGTCTTGATCGTCAAGAGCGACGGCCACAAAGTGTTGTTCTTCCGCGCCGGCTCACAGACGGCGGAAACCTTTATCGCTGAGGAGGCCGCCGCGCGTTTCGAGGCCAACCTGATCCTGGTCACCCGCGAGCACGGCGAGAAGAACGCCGACGGGTACGAAGACATCGCCGGCTTCCCCAGCGAAAAAACCGCTTTCGGTTTCAAGTGGTTCATCGCAGAACTGTTGAAGCACAGGAAAATCTGGCGCGATATTCTGCTCGCCTCGTTCGCCATCAATTTCGTCGGCCTCGCCACGCCGCTGTTCACCCAGATCATCATCGACAAAGTAGTGGTGCACCAGGCGCAGAGCACCTTGATCGTGCTGGGCGTGGCGCTGGCCATGTTCATGCTGTTCACCGGCGCCATGTCCTGGTTGCGCCAATACCTGATCCTGCATACCGGCAACCGCATCGACGCGGTGCTGGGCGCCCAGGTGTTCCAGCACCTGTTGCGCCTGCCACTGCCCTACTTTGAGCAGCGCCCCACCGGCACCCTGGTGGCGAGACTGCATGGCGTCGAGACCATCCGCGAATTCGTCTCCGGCGCGGCGATTACCCTGGCGCTCGACCTGCCCTTCCTGCTGATTTTTCTGGCCGTGATGTTCGCCTACAGTTGGCAGTTGTCGCTGATCGCCGTCGGCCTGCTGGTCCTGATCAGCCTGATGAGCCTGCTCGTGGCGCCGCTATTCCGTGAAAAAATCAACCGCCAGTTCATGCTGGGCGCCCGCAACCAGTCCTTCCTTACCGAATACATCGCCGGCATGGCGACCGTCAAGTCCTTACAGATGGAACCGCATGTCGAACGCAGATACGGCGACTACCTCGCCGGCTATCTCGCCGCCGGCTTCGGCACCAAGCAGATCGGCAACACCTATAGCGTCATCGCCAACGTGATCGAACAGGCGATGACGCTCTCCATCCTGATCGTCGGCGCGCTGCTGGTGATGCAAAACGACGGCTTCACCATCGGCATGCTGGTGGCATTCCAGATGTTTACCGCGCGCATGAGCCAGCCGATGCTGCGCCTGGTCGGCCTGTGGCAGGAGTTCCAGCAGGCCAACATCGCCGTCAAACGCCTCGGCGATATCCTCGACGCTCCCGGCGAACCACAGGCTCTCGTCCCCAGCCGGGAGAACACCGGCAACGGGCGCATTGAACTCGTCGACATCGCCTTCCGCTATTCCGAACACCACCCCTGGCTCTATCGCAACCTCAACATGCGCATCCAGCCCGGTCGCCTGACGGCGCTGCTGGGCCCCTCCGGCAGCGGCAAGAGCACGCTCGCCAAACTCCTGCTCGGTTTCTATCAGCCGCAGGAAGGGCAGATCAACCTGGACGGACGGGACATCCGCCACCTCGCCGCCAACGAATTGCGCCTCACCTTCGGCGTGGTGCCGCAAGACACCATCCTGTTCTCCGGCACGCTCTACGACAACCTGATCATGGCCCATCCGCACGCCAGTTTCGAGGACCTGATCGAGGCCTGCAAAGCTGCGGAAATCCACGAAGTCATCGACAAGCTGCCGCAAGGCTACCAGACCACAATCGGCGAGCGCGGCACGGGCCTCTCGGGCGGGCAAATGCAGCGCATCGCCATCGCCCGGGCGCTGCTCAAGAAACCGAAAATCCTGATTTTCGACGAAGCGGTCTCCAACCTCGACCAGCAGACGGCGGAACATTTCGCCCGGACCATCAACAAGCTCAAGGGACGGGTGACCATGCTCTTCATCACCCACCATATCCCGCACGGCTTGCAGGTGGATGAAGTATTGGAATTGGGAACGCCGGAGCATGGCGCGCAGATGATGGGGGCTGTGAAGGATGGCGATGAGGGCGTAAGGTGAAGCCTTTGGTAGATGGAGTCGCAACGGACACGAAAGGATGATGACGGCATGAGTGCGAATCAAGACATATTGAGGCGAATTGCCAAACTTGGAACGTTTCTGATGATGGGGGTAAGCATGAGCGCGGATGCGGGATTGTTCGGACTTGGCGGCACAAGCTGGAAAGAAGAAGTGCTGTTGCATGACGGCAGCAAGATTGTTGTGGAGCGTTCGGTTGAGCGTGGCGGACGGCATGAGATTGGGCAAAAGCCACCATACAGGGAACAAAGCTTTACCTTCACTCTGCCCGCTACAGGTCAGCGTGTCACATGGGAAGACAAATACAGCGAAGACATCGGTACCGCCAGCTTTCTGCCGATGTTAATCGATATATTCAAAGATACGACTTACTTGGTCGCCTCATCAATGGGATGCCTTTCTTACAACAAGTGGGGCAGACCCAATCCACCTTATGTCATCTTCAAACACGATGGCAAAGAGTGGAAGCGCATTCCTCTGCAAGAACTGCCGGCTGAGGTTAAAACGCCTAATTTAATTTTTTCTGCACCAGACATCGAAGTGGAAAAAATTGGCAAAAGTTTTATCACTGCAGAAATGATCAAACAGTTGATAGATGGATACAAGCAACCCGAATACCGCTCGATACTGAGGGAGCCAATAAAAGGTGGGGAAGGGTTAACGAGTTGCCCAATTCCGACTACGGCGGCAGCAAAACTCATCGCACCGGAAATAGAGGGCAAGCTGCTCTACTACAACTGGTGGCCTTTGGCGCAAGACTGGCTCAACAAGACATATCGCGGAAATAAGTAGTTCCCATATCAACACTCAATTTTTCTAGGGAGATGAATCATGGCGACCACAGTTGAATACGCATTGATGGCGGGACGTGCTTATCAAACCAACCGCGATCCTCAGAACCAGTTTTCCATTCCACGGGGATGGACAGAATTCTTTCATGTTCCAGATCCTGCAATCCCAAGTTTTCCCACAACGGGTGGCTTCGAAGCCGTTGCCTTCAAAAACAGTTCGAATCCAAACGACATCGTGATCTCCTACGCCGGCACAGACGGCTTCCTCACCGTCGATCAATTCGCCAATCTTGGCTTGGCAACAGGTTTCGGTTCCGGCCAACTCAACCAGGCAGCCGACTACTACCTTGCCGTTCAAGCCGCCAATCCCACGGCCAACATCACCTTCACCGGCCACAGCCTGGGTGGCGGGCTGGCTGCCCTGATGGGCGTGTTCTTCGGCAGGCAGGCCACTACCTTCGACCAGGCCCCGTTCAAGAACTCAGCCGAATTGAGCCTCCTGCACCCTGACGTTGCGACGAACCTCAAGCAATACCTGTTGGACAAGACCTTGACCGATCCCATTCAAGCGGCTGCCCGCGATGCTCTCGTGTCGGGTCTGGGCAATTTCCTGGCGCTGCGGCAAGCCAACGGCGGCATCCCGAATTCGTCCTTGGTCAGCACCTTCCGTGTCGATGGTGAATTTCTCGGCGCGTTGCCCTTTACGCCTATCGGCGCATCGGCGGCGACGCTCACTCATGGCGACTATTTCGGGCCATTCGACCTCCACTCTCAAGCCTTGCTGACCGCCTTCTTGCAGAGCGATGCCTTCCGGCTGATGACCAGCCGTCTTCCAGAACTGCTGGGGATGGTGTTCGATACAAATTTGTTTGCATATACAACCGACAAATCCAACACCACTGACCCCAACCTCCTCGAACACCTCATCCGCCACCAGGCCGGTGTGAGCGGGTCGTTCATTGCCGACGCCATGCTCGACCGCTACACCGCCGATCTCGATAAGCTCGTGCAAGCACAGGGCGGCACGCAGGGCTACCGCGACCTGGTCAAGGCTCTTGTCGCCTTCGCCATGGAAAAGTACTACGGGGAAACCACCGCCAGCGCCAAATACCAGCAAGAACTCTTCCTGGCCGTCACGGGTGGATTGCAGTTCGACACCCAGGACATTGCAGCGAACATCACCAGCGCCAAAGGCTACAGCCAATATTTCGTCAAGTATCTGGAGACCGACCCGCTCTTCACTTTCGCTGAGCGCAACCTCATAAAACAAAAGATTGTCGACCTGCGCGACTGGAGTATCGCGGTGGGGACATCCGGCATGACTGCGGCGGACAGTAACAACCGAGGCGCTTTCATGCTCGGCGGCGATGGCAACGATACATTCACCGGCGGTACGGCGGGTGACCTGCTGGTGGGCGGCGCCGGCAGCGACACCCTTACCGGTGGCGCTGGTGCCGACAATCTAATCGGCGGCGCCGGCAACGACATTCTCGATGGCCGCGACGGCGCCGGCGGCGATATGCTCGATGGCGGCACCGGCTACGATACCTACTATGCTGACAACGGCGACACCATCCGCGACGCCGGTGGGCAAGGCAAGGTCATCCTCAACGGCAAGACCCTGACCTTCGCCACGCGCAACAAAGGCGAAACCGTCTGGCACGATGCTGCCGGTAACACCTACATTTACAACAATGGCAGTCTCCAGATCAACGACCCACTCACCATCGAAGGTTTCGACAACGGCGAATTAGGCATCTATCTCGACGAGGCAGAGTATCCTCCGAAACCCAAGCCTCCCGTCTACAATTCCAACGACGCCATTCGCCGCTGGGATCCGTTCGTCCTCGACCTCGACGGCAACGGCCAGATCGACGCCGTCGGCAGCAGCGCCTCCAGCGTCTACTTCGACTTCAACGGCGACGGCATCGCGGAGAAGGCCGGCTGGATCGCACCCCAGGACGGCCTGCTGGCCCTGGACGCCAATGCCAACAATGTCGTCGACAACCTTGGCGAGCTCTTCGGCTCGAATATCCAGGATGGCTTCGCCGAACTCAGGGGACACGACAGTAATGCCGATGGCAAGATCGACATTCAGGACGCCGATTTCGCCAAACTTCGTGTCTGGCAAGACGTCAATCAGGACGGCATCAGCCAAGGCGGAGAACTCCGCACCCTTGACGAGCTAAGTATCACCAGCATCAATCTCGCCACCACCCCCGCCAACACGCCCATCGCCGACAATCTCCTGACCGCCACCGGCAGCTTCACCCGTAACGGCACCACCCAACTGGCCGCCGATATCCTCCTCGCGGTCAACTTCGCGCTCACCGATTCAAATCCCAACCGCCCGCTCGACCTGTCTCCGCAGCTTGATGGTGAAGTCTTCACCCTTCCCTGGCTCAGGGGCTATGGCAACGTTAAGAGCCTGCCCGTCGCTTATCAGGAAGACCCCGCCCTGCGGCAAGCCGCCAGGGACCTGATCGCTCAGGGACGTAACGGTATTCTCCAGAATTTCGACGGGTTCATGGCCAAGTGGACTGGGCTGTCTGCCGCCCATGCCGCGCATGGCGTGACAAGAACCAACCTCACTGTTGAAGACAAGATTTGGATGTTGGAAAACCTCACCGGGCAGGATTTAGGTGCATGGAGGATTGCGGCATGACTCAAAAGAAGCGAACTATTGCGACGTTAGCTATGCTGGCAGTTCTTTGTCTTAGCGGTTGTACTAAGGTCATTGAGTATGAGGAAGAGGTCATATTGGGTAACCCGCCGAAGATTGAGGTAATCAAGCGAAGAGAAGTTCTCGAACTCTTGATCGATCAACTCTCGCCTAAGTGGACTTTCAGAAAATCGGAACTCTTTCTGTTCGGGAAAAATAAGCCAGCTTGGTCAGATCATCTTCGACCTCTCTATCTTGAGAAACTCTCTGATAGAAATAGCTATCTACTCGTAGCCGCGATCAACAGTTCCACTGAGTGCTACAAGCGCGGTCGTCCAAAGTCATATTATGTGGCAGTCATTATTTCCCCCAACGGAGCCACCGAGACACCGCTCCCCCAGCGCCTGGAAGGAAAGGCGTCAAATCTTCTCTGGAGCACCGAGCGTCTGCCCAAACAATTACAGAAGGTACTTGTAGCCGAAAAAGAAAAGTACACCCCTATAGGTGGACTTTCCGAACGCGAACACAACCTACTTCTTTCCTCGAAATTCGGTTGTTAAAGAACACACACTTTGCCAAGGAGACCAACATGACTATGACTACTTTTCTTGAGTACGCTGAACTGGCTGGACGGGTATATAGCACAGAGAATCCGGTAAATCGAATTCCTGTTCCTCTTGGCTGGAGTGAGGTGTATTGGCTGCCGGATACGGCATCGGGTTTCTCTGGCGGTATTTACAAAAACGATGTTACCCACGAAGTCGTAGTTGCTTTCACTGGTACCAATCAACAGCAATTTGCAGATTTCACACTTGCCAATATTCCTCTCGGTGTAGGGCAACCTTCGCCCCAGCTTGATCGGGCGGTCGCGTTGTACGAGCAGGCCAAGAGCACCTCTTCCTTACAGGGGTATAGCATCAGCTTTACCGGGCACTCACTCGGAGGAGGCTTGGCTTCGTTGATGGGTATTTTCTTCAACAAGCCTGCCTATATCTTCGATCCAGCACCTTTCCGGGTATCTGCCAGTTCTCCTGATGTATTGAAATCGGTTTCCGGCAAGCTATCGGCGTTGGGTGTAACGGACGCTGATTTTGAATCGTATGTCCTTCGTGGTATCGATGGACAGGGTCAAGAACAGATAACGGTGGGTTCCGGGAAATACGCGGAACGCGAACAACTGGTCGTCGGTACCCATTTTCAAGGCGAAGTGCTTGAGTACCTACGCGTGATAGCGCCGACCATCTTCCAAACGCTAGGAACTGTTTCCGCTGGCAATACCGAACTCGGAATGATTGATCGTCATTCTATGACATTGCTCGCCTCGTTTCTTCAATCATCGACTTTTGCGTCTGCGGCGAGCGCGCTGCCGTCATTGTTACCCGAGATATTCGACAAGAATCTATTCAATCTCGATAGCTATAAAAACCTTCTCGCCCACCTCTATCGACATCAGGTGGGAGTCGATTCGAGTGCTCCGGAAACCTCAAGTCCTATCTTGCGCGACGGCATGCTCGACCGCTTTGGAGTTGATTTCATCAAGCTGGCGAACCTAAATCCGAACACATCGGAAAACTCTTTTGTCAAAGCCATAATCGACATCGGCTTGCAGCACTACTACCAACAAAGCACGACGCAAAATACGTTCTTCAGCACGCATATCGGAGGCTTGCAGTTCGACCTTACCGCTCCACTTGGCGACAGCGATACCGTGCTGGGAGGAATTCTCGGCTACCAGGGGCTGCTGGACTACGCCAAGAACTTCGCTGGAAAAGACATAGCCTACGGATATGGAGAAAATACACTTGAAGCGTTGAATGGCTTTGCGGCGGAAAAGCGCCGCTGGAACGTCGCCATAGGTGCCACAGGACTTGACGGTGTAGCCGCAGGTAACAGCTCCGACATCGTGCTTGGCGGCAACAAGGCCGATACCTTCGATGCGGGCGATAGCAACGACTTGCTCATCGGTGGGGGTGGAGATGACAACTTGTTCGGAGGAGGAGATGCCGATCTGCTCTTCGGTGGCGCCGGAAACGACAAGCTTGTGGGGGGAATTGGTACAGATGGCCTAATCGGTGGTGCGGGAGACGACATCCTGGATGGTAGAGATGGCGTGGGAGGTGACTATTTGTATGGCGGGTCCGGCTACGATACCTACTATGCTGACGACGGCGACACCATCCGCGACGCCGGTGGGCAAGGCAAGGTCATCCTCAACGGCAAGACCCTGACCTTCGCCACTCGCAACAAAGGCGAAATCGCCTATCACGACGCCGCCGGCAACACCTACATCTACAGCGGCGGCACCCTCCAGATCAACGATCCTCTCCTCATCGAAAACTTCACCAACGGCGATCTCGGCATCTATCTCGACGAAAAACAAAAAAAAGGAAGTGGCGGAGGTGGGGGTGGAGGCGGTGGGGGTGGAGGCGGCGGGGGTGGAGGCGGCGGGGGTGGCGGCGGCGGGGGTGGTGGCAGTGGTGGAGGCGGCGGTGGCGGCTCCTCCCCTCCAGGTTACACTCCCGACGACGCTATTCGCCGCTGGGACCCACTCGTTCTCGATCTCGACGGCAACGGCCAGATCGACGCCGTCGGCAGCAGCGCCTCCGGCGTCTACTTCGACTTCAACGGCGACGGCATCGCGGAGAAGGCCGGCTGGATCGCACCCCAGGACGGCCTGCTGGCCCTGGACGCCAACGCCAACAATGTCGTCGACAACCTTGGCGAGCTCTTCGGCTCGAATATCCAGGATGGCTTCGCCGAACTCAGGGGACACGACAGTAATGCCGATGGCAAGATCGACATTCAGGACGCCGACTTCGCCAGGCTTCGCGTCTGGCAGGACGCCAACCAGGACGGCATCAGCCAGAGCGGGGAACTCCGCACGTTTGACGAGCTCGGCATCACGAACATCAATCTCACCACCACCCCTGTCAACACTCCCATCGCGGACAACCTCCTGACCGCCACCGGCAGTTTCACGCGCAACGGGGTACCCCAACTGGCCGCCGACATTCTCCTTGCGGTCAACTTCGCGCTCACCGATTCAAACCCCAACAGGCCACTTGACCTGCCGCCGCAGCTCGATGGTGAAGTCTTTACCCTCCCCTGGCTCAGGGGCTATGGCAACGTCAAGAGCCTGCCCGTCGCTTATCAGGAAGACCCCTCACTGCGACAAGCCGCCAGGGACCTGATCGCCCAGGGACGAACCGGTATTCTCCAGAATTTCGACAGGTTCATGGCCAAGTGGACCGGGCTGTCTGCCGCTCATGCCGCGCATGGCGTGACCAGAACCAATCTCACTACCGAGGACAAGGTCTGGATGCTGGAAAACCTCACCGGGCAGGACGTGAAGAAAAGCGCCATTGAAGTGGCGAACTTCGGCACAGTTAGCCCGGGGAGCGGCCAGATTTGGAATTCGCAGTACATCGACAATCAATTACAGGGCTTCATCCGACAGGAAGCCCTGAGTTTCACCATTCAAACGGACACCAAAGACTGGCTCAAAGGTGTGTACTACTCTCTCAATCTCGACAGTTTCGTGGCATTAGATGCAGCGTTACTGCAAACCAGCCTCCAAGCCAAGCTCGTCTCCATCAATAACGAGGACGATGCAGTCTATGCTGCTGTCGTTCTGGCGAAACTCAAGGCCGACGGTATTGCGCTTGACGTGGGAACACTCAAGCAGGACATCGGGCAGTCGGCCTATGCCGCTCTCCTTGCCAGTGCGCTCGACTTCACTGGAGAAAATGTCCAGATTTTGGCTACGCCGGGAATAGCGACGTTACAGGGTGCCGGTTTTCTGGCAGGCTCGTCCGGCGACGACGTTTTCTTCGGTGGGCAAGGAAACAATATCTTGCTGGGCAGGGGTGGTAATGACCGTCTCACCGGTAAGACAGGCAACGACATCCTGGACGGCGGCATCGGCAACGACACCTTGCAAGGTGGCGCCGGGAACGACACGTATATCTTCGGTAATGGATATGGACAGGATGTCGTCAACGACTACGACTGGACAGTTGGTAACGTCGATGCCGTGCAAATGGCTGTTGGGATCACACCAGACAACGTGACCTTGACGCGGGATGCGAACAATCGCTACCTGAGCCTGAACAGCGGCGCGGATCGGTTGACCTTGCAGAACTGGTTTAACTCCGATGCTTACAAGATCGAACGCGTGAGCTTCACCGATGGCACAGTGTGGGATGCGGCGGAACTGGAACGGCGCACCGCTGCTGCTCCCGGCACGGAAGGCAACGACAATCTCTATGGAAGCGAAGCCGGCGATGTAATCGGCGGCTTGGGCGGCAACGATATCATCGTCGGTTATGGCGGCAACGACACGCTGGATGGCGGAGCAGGAAACGACACCCTGCAAGGCGGCGTCGGTAACGACACGTATGTCTTCGGCAATGGTTACGGGCAGGATGTCGTCAGAGACATAGACGGGACAGTCGGTAACGTTGATATTGTAAAAATGATCGCGGGAGTTGCACCCTCCGAAGTGCTGGTGACTCGGGATGGAAACAGTCTGTATCTGAGTCTGAACAGCGGCGCGGACCGGCTGACCTTGCAGAACTGGTTTAGCTACGATTACAAGATCGAACGCGTGAGCTTCGTGGATGGCACGGTGTGGGATGCCGCAGAGCTGGATCGGCGCATTACGGTCGCTTCCGGCACGGAAGGCAACGACAATATCTATGGGCGCGAAGTCGGCGATGTGATCGGCGGCTTGGGTGGCAACGACGTGATCGTAGGTTATGGCGGCAACGACACGTTGGATGGCGGCGCGGGAAACGACACCCTGCAAGGCGGCGTCGGTAACGACACGTATGTCTTCGGCAATGGTTACGGGCAGGACGTCGTCAGAGACATAGACGGGACAGTTGGTAACGTCGATACCGTGCAGATGGCTGTGGGAATCACGCCAGATAACGTGACAGTGACGCGGGATGCGAACAATCGGTACCTGAGCCTGAACAGCGGCTCAGACCGGTTGACCTTGCAGAACTGGTTTGTCCACGACGATTACAAAATCGAGCGCGTGAGCTTTGCCGACGGCGCCATTTGGGATGCTGCGGAACTGGAACGGCGCACTGTGGCTATTCCCGGCACGGGAGGCAACGACAATATTCATGGAAGCGAAGCCGGTGATGTGATTTACAGCTTAGGTGGAAACGACATGATCTTCGGTTATGGCGGTAACGATATGCTGGACGGAGGAATCGGCAACGACACTTTGCAAGGCGGTGCTGGCAACGACACGTATATCTTCGGCAATGGTTACGGGCAGGATGTCGTCAACGACTACGACTGGACAGTTGGTAACTTCGATACCGTGCAAATGGCTGCAGGGATCACGCCAGAAAATGTGACGGTGACGCGCGATGCGAACAATCGGTACCTGAGCCTCAATGGCGGCGTGGACCGGTTAACCTTACAAATCTGGTTTAACTCCGATGCTTACAAGATCGAACGCGTGAGCTTCGTAGATGGCACGGTGTGGGATGCCGCAGAGCTGGATCGGCGCATTACGGTCGCTTCCGGCACGGAAGGTAACGACAATATCTACGGGCGCGAAGCCGATGATGTGATCGATGGTTTGGGCGGCAACGACTTGATTGTCGGTTATAACGGCAACGACACACTGACGGGAGGTAGCGGCAACGACACGCTGGATGGCGGAGCTGGCGATGACACACTGGATGGTGGCAGCGGCAACGACACGTTGGATGGCGGCGCCGGCAACGACACATATATCTTCGGCAATGGTTACGGGCAGGACGTCATTCACGATTTCGACAACGGCTGGACAGCCGGCAAAACCAACACTGTGCAAATGGCTGTAGGTATCACGCCAAGCAACGTGACGGTGAGCCGGGATGCGAACAACCTGTATCTGAGCCTGAATGGCGGTGCGGACCGGTTGACTTTGCAGTACTGGTTCCTTGGTGATACTTACAAAATCGAACGTGTTGCCTTTGCCGATGGAACATCGTGGGACGTGACGGCGCTGAAAGCTCTTTCGAACGTACCGACCGAGAACGCGGATTATCTCGAAGGAACTCCGAACGGCGACGTGATCGACGGCCTGGGTGGCAACGACACGATCATAGGTTATGGCGGCAACGACACTCTGGACGGCGGCATCGGCAACGACATCCTGCAAGGTGGCGTTGGCAACGATATTTACAAATTCGGCAATGGTTATGGGCAAGACCTCGTCAACGATTCCGACTACACTGTCGGCAATTTCGATACTGTCAAAATCGCCGCAGGAGTTGCACCTTCCGATGTAACGGTAACATCAGACAGCACTAACCTGTATCTGAGCCTCAACGGCGGTGCCGACCGCCTGACATTACAAAACTGGCAGTACGGAGATAGCAACAAAGTCGAACGCATAAGCTTCACCGATGGCACGGTGTGGGATGGAGGGCTTACAGCCAAGGCCACCGCGATCACAGAAGGCAATAATGTACTGGTGGGTACTGCGGGCAACGACAGCATCGATGGACTGGGTGGTGACGACGAGTTCTGGGGTGAGGGTGGCAACGACACGCTCACTGGTGGCGCGGGCAATGACACAATGCACGGCGGCACAGGCGGCGACACACTTGATGGCGGCGCAGGAAACGACAATCTCCAAGGCGACGCCGGGGATGATGTGTACCTATTCGGCGCGGGGTCCGGCCAGGACTTTGTGATCGACTACGACACGGCTCCGGGTAACACGGACACCATTCGGATGGCGACGGGCGTGCTTCCCGAAAGCTTAACTGTGACGGGCGACCGCAACAACCTGTACCTTAGCTTCTCCAGCGGAACAGACAAACTCACAGTAGCAAACTGGTTCGTCAACAATGCCTACAAGACCGAGCGTATAAGTTTTGCGGACGGGACAGTATGGAATACGACGCAATTCGATACCACAGGATCGACTGCGGGCAACGACATGCTGTGGGGCAGCGCTGACGACGATGTGATCGACGGGCTGGGCGGAGACGACACTTTGTATGGTTTTGAAGGCAATGATGTCCTGCGCGGCGGCGGCGGTAACGATACATTGGTTGGCGGGGCAGGCAACGACACCTATGTTTTCGACAAAGGCAGCGGCCAGGACACAATATCAAGCAACGGCGCTACCGCTGGTGAGCACGACGTGATCCGGCTGGGAATAGATGTATCGCCGACGACAGTACTGGTGGATCAGGATGCGACCAATCTGGTTCTGAGTATTCCGGGAACGAATGATCGCTTAACGGTATCTGGTTATTTTTCCAATGGCGGTAACAGTCCATATCGTACTGGATCCATCCAGTTTGAGGACGGGACGGTATGGAATTTTGCGGCAGTCAAGGCATTGTCAGTATCAGCGGTATTGGTTGGGACGAGCGGAAATGATCGTCTGTTCGGGTCGAGTGCTTCCGACAGCATTGAGGGCTTGGGAGGCAACGACCAAATCTACGGGAACGATGGCAATGACAGGCTGATAGGCGGCATCGGTGACGATTACCTTAATGGCGGAGCTGGCAGCGATACTTACCTCTTTGGTCGCGGAGATGGTCGGGACACGATATACAATTTGGATTCGGTCCTCGTCAAAAGCGACTCAATCCTTTTTAACGCGAATATATTGCCGGGCGATATCGTGACAAGCCGCGACACATATGCTCCCGACAACCTGATTCTTGCTGTACGAGGGACCAGCGATAGTTTGACTGTACTGAATTATTTCTACAATGACGGCGTGAGCAACCCCAGCCTGGATGCTATCCGGTTCGCTGATGGCACGACGTGGGACTTTGCAACAGTCAAGGCTATGGTTGCATCCGTCGCAACAGAGGGGAATGACCGCCTGTATGGTTTTAACACGGCAGATATGATCGATGGCCTGGGCGGAGACGACACCATCGAGGGTCGTGGCGGCGATGACTTGCTTGACGGTGGCGCCGGCAACGACAACCTCCACGGCCAGAACGGTAACGATATTCTGCGCGGCGGAACCGGGAACGACATCCTGGATGGAGGGAGCGGCAACGACACTTACATTTTCAACCGGGGGGATGGACAGGACAGTGTTTTTAATTTCGACTTCTCTGCCGTCAAACATGACACGATCCTGTTTGGGGGCGATGTGTTGCCGACCGACGTGGCGGCAAGCCGTACAGGTTACAGCTACAGCCCAAACGACCTCATGTTAACGCTACGTGGGACAGGTGATCGCTTGACGATATTGAATTATTTTCTCAACGATGGCATGGGTATCTATGCCATCGAAGCAATCCGGTTTGCCGACGGCACGACCTGGGACTTCACCTCAATCAAGGGGATACTGCAAGGGGCAACGGAGGGAAACGATGTTCTATCCGGCTATAACTCGATGGACGTGCTCGACGGCCTGGGCGGAACCGACATTATTTACGGGCTGGGCGGCGCCGATACCATCACAGGAGGAACCGGCAACGACATGTTGGTTGGCGGCTATGACAGGGATACCTATCTCTTCAACCTGGGAGATGGCTTCGATACCATCGACGATGCAATCATGTATGGCTACAGCGGCGGATACGGCGGCGCCTGGGGCGGTGGAAACGGCAACGAGCTGCGCTTTGGCGCAGGTATCTCTCCCAGCCAGATCGTCGCGATCAGTTATAACGGCGCCTTGACCCTGGCGATACAGGGGACGTCAGACAAAATCCGGTTGCTCCATTGGGTAGGCGGTACTGACCGGGTCGATAGTTTTGTATTTGCGGATGGAACGGTGTGGAATGCGGCCCAGGTCGAAGCTATCATGTCGCCGGATATTGCGCCACAGGTGCTGGCGCCCATCGGCCACTACGACGCAGTTCCGGCACAAGTCTTTGCCTTCCGCATCCCCAATGGAACATTCTATGACGCCAACCCAACCGATACTCTGGCGCTGTCGGTGCGATTGGCTAACGGCAGTCCTTTGCCGTCCTGGCTTTCCTTCGATACGACGACACAGACTCTGACCGGTACTCCCGGCGATAGCGAGGTCGGCACGTATCGCATACAAGTAACAGCAAAAGATCCGCAAGGCGCACAAGCCATCGACGTCTTTGATCTGTCTGTCGCGCCAGCCGACTTGATGTTACTCGGCACAGACGGGGCAGACACCCTTACAGGCCTGTCCGGCAACGACACCCTCAACGGAGGGGCAGGCCCGGACACTATGACCGGCGGCAAGGGCAACGACACTTACTATGTCGACAACGCCAAGGACAAAGTCGTCGAACGTTATGATGAAGGTAACGATACGGTCATTACAAGCATCGACTATACCCTGCCGGAGAATGTCGAAAACATCACACTTTTCGGAAAATCCGGCCTCAAAGGGACAGGCAATGATCTGGACAATACCCTCAGAGGTGGCAGCGGAAAGGCCACTCTTATCGGCGGCAAGGGTGACGACACCTACTATGTCGATAACGCCAAAGACAAAATCGTCGAACGCAAGAATGAGGGCATGGATACGGTCGTGACAGACATCGACTACACCTTGCAGGAAAATGTCGAGAATCTTGTCCTCAACGGCACGACCGGACGCAAGGGAACCGGCAATAAGCTCGACAATGTTCTCAACGGCACCGCCGGAAACGACAGTCTTGATGGCGATACCGGCGAGGATACGCTGACAGGCGGCGCCGGAGACGACAGCTACACTGTCGATAATGTCAATGACCATGTCATCGAGCTTGCCGACGAAGGCATCGACAGTGTCGTCTCCAGCGTCAGCTACACTCTGCCGGACAACGTCGAGAACCTGACGCTTACAGGTAGCAAGAACAAAGAGGATGAGCATGGTGACGATGGCAGTGACGACGCCGATGATGGACATGCTCTAGTCACCATGAGCGGTACCGGCAACGAACTTGACAACACCATCATTGGAAAAGCCGATGCAAATATCCTGGATGGCGGCGACGGCAACGATATTCTGACAGGCGGCAAGCACAAAGACACCCTATATGGCGGCAGCGGCGACGATAACCTGAATGGCGGCGGCGGCGATGATCTCCTCGATGGTGGATTTGGCGCGGACACCATGCTGGGCGGTACCGGCGACGATATCTACATGGTAGACAATGTCGGCGACATGGTGATCGAAGATAAAAAAAATGGAAAAGACAGCGTCGTTTCCACACTCAGTTATGTTCTTACAGCCAACGTCGAGAACCTGACGCTCGCCGCTACAGACGCCATCAATGCGGGTGGTAACGAACTGAACAACGCGCTGATGGGAAACAGCAGCAGCAACTTGCTCTCCGCCGGCGCCGGCAACGATACCCTCGACGGCAATGACGGACTCGATTTTCTCGAAGGAATGGCCGGCAACGACACGCTGACAGATACCGCCGGCAGCGGCTATTTCAACGGCGGCGCCGGCGCCGACAAGCTGACCGGTGGCGCATCGGCCGATTTCTTCATGGGCGGCAAAGGCGACGACACCATCAACACCGGCGATGGCAGCGATGTCATTGTTTTCAACCGGGGAGATGGTTACGACAAGGTCACCGTCGGCGCAAATGCCAGCGATACCATTTCACTCGGTGGAGGCATTGCGTACCGCGACCTGAAGTTCAAGAAGAAAGGCAACGATCTGGTGCTGACCACCGGTGACGACGAAGGCATTGAGTTTGTGAATTGGTATTCCGGTTCAGCCAACAGGAATGTTCTCAGCCTGCAGGTTGTTGCTGAAGCCATGAGCGGATTCGATGCCGGTTCGACCGATACCCTGTTCTCGAAAAAGGTGCAAAACTTTGACTTCAAGAGCCTGACCGGCGCTTTCGACGCAGCACGCGCGGCCAAGCCGGGGCTGTCCAGTTGGGCGCTGTCCGGCGCCTTGACGCAATTCCACCTTGCTTCATCGGATAACGATGCTTTGGGTGGAGATCTGGCCTATCAGTACGGCAAGAACGGAGCACTAGCGGGAATTGGACTTGCGTCGGCGCAATCCATCCTCGGCGATGCCCAGTTCGGCGCCCAGGCGCAGGCGCTGCAACCGCTCTCCGGCTTGCAGGAGGGTGCGGTACGCCTGAGCTGATGCAACAGGTTGATTGAGATGTTCATCCAGATCGAAATCACCACCGTCTGCAATTACCGTTGCTTTTACTGCGCCGGCAGGGATATGCCGGCACAGAGCATGACGCTGGCCTTATTCGACTCAATACTGCTCAGCCTGCCCAAAGGCCGGCACACCATTTCCTTGCAAGGCGAAGGCGAGCCGCTCGCTCATCGACGCTTTTGGGATATGCTTGCTCGCGTTCGTGATGCCGGGCATCTGCCCTACCTCATCACCAACGGCAGCCTTCGCACCACGCCCAGGTTGGCGGAATATGTCCACATGATCGGCGTATCCATCGATACGCTGGATAGTCATGAGGCGGATCGCATCGGGCGTATCCGGCTGCACCGGGTACTCGCCAATTTCGAGAAACTGCTTGCTGTCGCCGGCCCTGATCGCCTTATCGTCCACACTGTTGACTACGGCCAGGATCGAACTGCCCTCACTGAATACCTGAGTCGGCACAAAGTGACACGACACCTTGTGCAGCCATTGCAGACCAAGTCGGACTATCGCCGTCGCTATCCAGAAATAATCGTATCTGCCCCAATGCCGGTCAATCCAGCACCCTGCGGCTATCTGCTTCAGCCACGCATGTACTTTTTCAATATCGACGGACTCCGTATGCCTTGTTGCTACATCAAGGATGCCTCGCGCTACGACTCGGAAGCCAAACTGCTGGAAGATTTCGCTTCCGGCAAAGTTCCTGCCGCATGCGACGGCTGCCGTGAAGTGAGAAGCAGAACATCATGAGCAGGGTTTTATTCGCCTGGGAGCTGGGCGCCAATTACGGTCACCTCCTCCGCGACCTGCCTGTTGCTGAACGCTTGCGGGCCTCCGGCCACGCAGTATCATTTGTTGTCAGCGATACACGGACGGCTGCTGAACTTCTCGGGCCGCATCAGCTTCCTTTCTTCCAGGCGCCGATGACATTGCGGCCAGCCCGTCTCGTCAATCCTCCAGCCAATTACGCCGAACTTCTGCTGGCGGAAGATTGGGGCGACCGTTCTTCCCTGCTGGGGCGCATCACGGCTTGGCATAGTCTTATCGCTCTCGTCCAGCCCGACATGATCGTCGCCGATCATGCGCCTACAGCGCTCTTGGCAGCTCGTGTCAGCGGAGTACGGAGTATTGCGATGGGGAACGGTTTCGAGATTCCGCCATCCGCCAGCCCTCTTCCATCGATACGTCCGTGGGAAGATATTCCCGAGTCCAGACTGATGCAATCCGAAACACTGATTCTTGACTGCCTGAACAAATTGCCAATCATGCTTGGCAAAAAACCCCTGAAACGTCTTGCCGACCTCATTCCGCCATGCCCAATATTCACGACTTTTGCGGAGCTTGATCATTACGGCGCCAGACAAGACGCTTGTTATGTCGGTTCAATTCACGGCATGGGCGGCTCGAACATGATCTCATGGCCTGAACGAGCGGAGGAAACGCGCCGCATCATTGTCTACCTTCGCCCGGGCCAACGAACAACCAACACGATTATCGGGCTATTGGCCGCAGTCAAGGCTACTGTGATCTGTGTCATTCCGGGCGCTGACAAAGCCTTCATCGACAAATACGCATGTGCCAATCTGACGGTCTTGCCTCAGCCGGTACATCTCCGCTCTCTGCTCGCAAAAGCGGATGTGCTCATCGGTTATGGCAGTAGCGGCGTCATCGCCGAATCTTTGCTTGCCAGCGTACCGTTGTTGATGATCCCGCAAACGGTGGAGCAGTATCTTGGCGCCGCTCGCGTCGAGGCTATGGGGGCAGGACTCGTCATCGGTCCGCAACGAGGTCGGGCGGACATTGAAATGGTTCTGGAAAGAATCCTGATCGATCCATCTTATCGCCGTGCGGCGGGAGGCTTCTCCGCCAAGTATCGATTACTTACCCCGGAACATGCCGCAGACCGTGCCGCTGCAATGATTCTGGCCGCGACGCTATCCGACAGCCAGCCCATTTTTGCTGATACCGTATCCTCATGAAGCCATTTCAGTTCCTCAAATCCGACCCAAACCCGCTAGACTTCGCACCGCCACTATTGCGGCTGCAAGAAACCCTGCCCAACCCTCTTGGGCGTGCGGTACTGGTGACACTGTTGGTACTTCTGGCGAGCCTGACGGCCTGGATAGTATTCGGTCGCCTGGACATCGTCGCCGTGGCCGATGGCAAACTGGTGCCGCAGAGTTACCTGAAGATCGTCCAGCCGGCGGAATCCGGCATCATCAGGCAGATACTGGTGCGCGAGGGCGAGACAGTGCGCGCGGGCCAAGTCCTGATACGCATGGACCCGCTGATCGTCGATACCGACGCAAAATCCCTGGCGACGGAATTTCTGCGCAGGCGCATGAACCTTCGCCGTATCGACGCTGAACTCGGCGTCAAGCCATTTAAAATCGAAACCGGCGACCCACTGCATTTGGCGCGCGAAGCCGAAGCCCAATATCGCGCCAACCGCAATGCGCTTCAAGCAGTTCTGGAGGAAGAACGCAGCCGGCTCGCCAAAGCCCGGCACGATCTTTCTTCGGCAGAGCAGGTTAAGGCCAAGTTGATCGAAGTCCTGCCCCACTATCGGGAACAAGGCAAGGCCTTCGAAAAATTGGCCAAGGAAGGTTTCGCCGGCAGCATCATGGCCAGTGACAAGCAGCGTGAGCGAATCGAGAAGGAACAGGAACTCAAAACCCAGGGATTCCTGATCGAATCGACACGCGCCAGCATCCAGCAATCCGAGAAGAAACTTGCCCAGATCGACTCCGAATACCGGCGTCAGCTTTACGTTGAACGCAGCGATAATCAAGGCGCCGCCGACAAGCTGGCGCTGGAAATCGCCAAGCAGACCCACAAGCAAAACCTGCTCGAACTCACCGCGCCGCAAGACAGCATCGTCAAGGATTTGGCTACGCATACCGTCGGGACTGTAGTTCAGCCGGGAACCGTGCTGGTCACCTTGATACCGCAAGAGGAACCATTGCGGGCCGAGGTATGGGTGTCGAATGACGACATTGGCTTTGTGCGCAATGGACAGGCAGTCAAGGTCAAGCTGGCAGCCTTTCCGTTCCAGAAATACGGCATGATCGAAGGCCGGGTAGAACATGTGAGCGCGGATGCAACTGACAGCAACGCCCCAAACGGCATTCCATCCAATGACAAACAGGCCAGGTCGCAACCACTGCTCTACAAGACGCTGGTGACATTGAAGACTATGCAACTGGAGACGGACGGCGAACGCTTCACGCTTGGCGCAGGAATGCAGGCCAGTGCGGAGATACTGCTGGGTACCCGATCTGTAATCGAATACCTGCTATCTCCGGTGCGTAAGGCATGGCACGAGGCCGGACGGGAACGCTAGGTTAAGACATTCCGCTCTGGACATGTATTCTGACTTCAGGCGGATTCATAAGGCACTGCGCGTAGCCCCGGCAGTTGAGGCTGGAATCGAAGATTCATTTCCAAGCGCTCGAAGAAACTACACTTTTCATCGAATAAAAGTTATAAAATTAAGTTGATACAAAAAACAGGGTTCTTTCTGAGCCCCAGAATTTTTACGAAAGGGTGCAATGATGCAAGCGTCATGGCGTCTTGGGTTCCCCGGTTGGAAAATTGCCGCATTCCTTGGAGTCCCCATCAAAATAAAAGTTGACGTTTGCCACGATGTAGAAGCAGACGTTTACTTTGCCACAAGTGACGGCATCGGTTTGGCCGTAGAAGCAGAAAGCCTGGATGGGCTTATGAAGGAAATTCATTCTGCCTTGCCTGATCTCTTGGCATTGACACATTCGCTAATCACAACGCCGAGGACCGATATTCGGATACATGACAACCTTGCGGTAGCATGAATTGAATGGTTACGAAACCCGGATAAAGGAAATTCTCAGCAGGCGCGGCTGGTGCTACCTAATGAATGGTAAAGGGTCGCACGAAATCTGGACAAAAGGGAGCGGAAGCCAGACGATTCCAAAGGGCTGCAAGTCAGGGCATCTTGCGAACAAGATTCTGAAACAATGCCATATTGCTCATAGATTCTATGAACCCGCTCCGGCGGGTTTTTTGTTTCTGTTCGCACGATCTGGCGGTATTACGAAACTAAACCGCTTTTCCTGATTTCCGATGTGCTGTTCTGTTTGCGGAAGCATTCGGGCGGCTCGCCAACCGCCCGTTTCAGCGGTAACCGTTGTTGTTCGTTCCGGTCGGTCGCGGTATGCGGAAGGGTGGTTTCAGCGTTATCGTCCATGCCATGTTCACCGGCTTGTCGGTGATCGTCACACGCTGCATGGTCGTTTGTTCGCTCTTCTCCATGTCGGGATGCCAGATATGCACCTGGTAGTCGCCAGCAGGCAGGTTGGCCAGGGTCGCGTGTCCTTCCTTTTCCGTCTTGCCGAAGAAAGGCGTATCGGCAACATAGACGTAGCCGATCATCCAGTCGTGGATATTGCAGCCGAGCACCACTACACCCGGCTTGTCGAAAAGCACCGGCGGTGCGGAAACACCGGAGTACAGGGGCAATTCGAATTTCTTGGCGGGCGAGAATGAATAAACGTGATGCCGGATATTGTCCTTGTTTGGAAAGCTGACCAGGGTGCCGTTAAAGACCACCCGCACATAGGGAATAAATTCCTTGTTGACCTGGTCAATGACTTGGCCATGCGGCTTTGCCGCTTCGAAGGCTTTGCGATTCAGCGGCATGGCCAATATCACCGCGTCTTCCACGGGAAGTCCTTTTGAGTCGCGCACCGTGGCGAGAATTTCTGCGGCGTGGGCGGCGTGGGCTATGCCGACACTCGCCAAGGCGAGCATGCTGCACAGGATTGTTTTCATGCCGGCCATCTCAAAAATTTCCGACCCAGTTCACGGTCACTCTGTTGCGGGTGTAATTGTTGTTGCCATCGGCGTGTGTGATCGCCCTATGCAAACCAACATTGACCTGCGAATCCGGAGAAAGGAACCACGCCACACCGGCATTCAGATCAAACGTATTGCCTGACAGCCGGTAGGCATACACATCCTCACCCAGCGCCTTATCTTCGGCAACGGCCTTGGAGAACAGGTATGCCTGGCGATACCGATGGCTGGTAGATACGATGTCACCGTGACGCAATTCGCCACCCAGGCTCAGCACCGCGTTTCGAGCCAGCGCGTATTCGGCATTCACGAGCATGCTTTTCGACGACTGGCTGAACGCATCGCCCGACAAACCGGATGCTTGCTGACCCTGGTTGGCAGCCGTGCGTTGCTCGATGCGGAAAGTCGCGCCGATGTTGATGCGCGCGCTGAAGCGCTTGCCTGCGCCGATGTCAGCCTGGTGCAACCAGCCGTTACGGGCGTGCTCCCGGTAGTTAAATGCCGACGATGACCAGGACGCGCGCCACCAGGGCGCCCGCGGCCCCAAGCCGAGTTTCTTGCGGTAGGCAATATTGGCGCCCAACGCCAGATTGCCAAGACCGGTGTAGCGAGCATAGTCTTCGACGGCAAGACGCCCACCCCAACTGATGCTGCTGTCATCTTCCAGATAGTCGGATTGTGTCGCGGCCACCGAGGCAGTCAGCGCATGATCGCTGACACTGTCACTGGCGCGGGCATTGCCTAGATTGCTGTCATATTGGATTCCCAGCGCGGCGCCGTACGACCAGTCCGCCTTTGCTGGGTAAGCTGCGCTCAACATGGCTGCCAGGCAACATGCCTGAGACAGCATCGGACTTGATCGAAATATGTTCATGCCCAACTGTCACTCCGGTCGCCTCGGTCGCTCCGGTCGCTCCGCAACTTCAATCCCCGTTGTAAAGCCGGGCGGGGCCGGCTCAGGCCGAGGTATTGATAACCCTGCCGGTGGTCTCGCCCTGGGTATTCACCACGGGCCTGGGTCTGGGTTCGGCGGGGGCTTCTTTGGGAGGCGCGGGCGGCTTGGCGGCCTGCCTGGCCGGGGCCGGACGTGCAGGCGGGGTCTCGTGTTTGGGCGGTTCTTGCGGCCTGACCTGGTCGGCCTGCGGCTGCGGACGAACCGAGGGCAGATTGGCCGAGGTGCTGGAGACTACGGAATTGATCGCCATCTCTTTACTCCTTTCAACTACCGGAATGCCAGGAAACACAGGGAAAAAGCAGAAGCCGTAAGCCTGACGCCTGTGGAGATTACACCGCATGTTATTATTAATCAACCCGCATTGACTCGCATTGATCCGCATTGATCCCCTGGAGAACGCCATGATTCACCGATCCATACCCCGCAGGATAATGATCGCCGCAACCATCCTGTTTCTCGCCAATACCCAGGCGGCATATGCCGGCCCGCTCGACGAGGCGCAGGCGCAAGCGCACCTCAAGGCAGTTGCCGCCGGCGATCTGGACGGCCTGATGCGCGACTACGCCGATGATGCGTACCTGGATTGGGTGGGCGGCCCGCTGGAGGGCCGCTACCGCAGCAAGGCCGCGATCCGCGAGGTCTGGCAGAAATTCTTCGCCGCCAACGCGGGCAAACCGCGCACTGCAAAATTCGGCAAGCTGGACGCCTACGCCAACCCGAAAGGGGTCACGTTCGAGGTCTCGGCCGAGTACGCAGGCGCCGCCACCGTCAAGGTTTGGCAGGCACTGGTCTACCGTGACGGCAGCTTGACCACCGAGATCTGGCAAATCGCCCCTGCCCTCCAGGTCGCGCCATGATCCGGATCCATGCACATGCACATGCACATGCCGCCTGCCTGGTAGTGCTGCTGGCTGCGTGCGCAAGCGCCCAGGCCGGCAGCCTGGACGCCACTGCCAAAACATCCGACGGCAAGGCGCTGGAAGACGCTGCGGTAGTGCTGGAACCTCTCTCGGGCAGCGCGCCGCCTCTCCACACAGGCCGTGTCGCCGCCAGCATCGAGCAGCGGGATCGTGAGTTCGCCCCCTATCTCACCATCGTGCGCGCGGGCGCGGCGGTCGATTTTCCCAACCGCGATCCAATCAAGCATCATGTGTATTCCTTTTCTCCGGCCAAGCGCTTCGAAATCAAGCTCTACGCCGGTAAACCTGCGCAGCCGGAGGTGTTCGACAAGCCCGGCGAAGTAGCGCTCGGCTGCAATATCCATGACTGGATGGAAGCCTATGTGCTGGTGGTCAACTCCCCATATTTCGCCAAGACGGCGGCCAATGGGCATGCCGTCATCCACAATGTGCCTGCCGGTCGCTACCTGCTGCGCTTCTGGCACCCGCGCCAGAAGGCCGGCCCGCCGGCGCGCGAGATCATGATCGGCGCCACACAGGTCAGACTGGAACAGGTGATGGACGTTGTGCCGCGTATCGTCAAGCCCAAGCCGGCAAACGACGCCAATGCCTATTGAGGTCAGGCGATGATTTTCCGCTCACTGCAATATCGCATCGTAGCCGTATTCGTCGGGCTGCTGGTGCTTGTCATGTCACTGATACTGGCGATAGTGACCCGCAGCAACGAGCGCATCGTCGCCACCGAGATGGCGCGCGAGCTCACCGCCGGCGCACGGGTATTCAGCCGCCAGATCGAACAGAATCAGCGTCAGTTGGAAACGGCAGCCAAGGTGGTATCGGGCGACTTCGCTTTCCGCGACGCCATCGCCACGTCGGATCAACCGACCATACGCTCGGTGCTCGGCAATCACGGCAGGCGCGTCGGCGCCAGCGTAATGATGGTGCTGAGCCCCGAGGGGCGCTTGATCGCCGACACGCATTCGGACGTTACTCCGCCGGATTCTTTCCCGTTGCCTGATCTGCTGGCGGTCGCTGAAGCCAAGGGGACAGGAACCGCCTTCAAGCAAATGCAGGACGGCCATCTCTACCAGATCGTACTGGTCCCCATTGATGCGCCGAGGCGGATCGCCTGGGTCGCCATGGGCTTCCCGGTAGACGACGCCTGGGCCCGCGACTTGTCGGATATGACCGGCCTGTTCGTCAGCGTGGTGCGCAATGACGGCAAGGCCGCCGTGCTGCTGGCGTCTTCGTTCGAAGGCGCCCAGCGCGCCGCATTGTCTGCCGCCCTGCCGGCGCTGTCGCTGGAGACGGCGCAAACCCTGCCGTTTGCAGGTGAACGTTTCCAGACCTTGACGAAATCTCTGGGGCAAAACGCCACAGTGGTTTTGCAACGCTCGCTGGATCAGGCCGAGGCGCCTTACCGTTCGATACACACGACCCTGTATTCCATTGTGGTCGGCGGCATCCTCCTGTTCGTGCTGGGCAGCATCATGTTCGCCCGGCGCATCGCCAGGCCGGTGAATCAGTTGGCCGCAGTGGCCCATCGCATCCAGGCGGGCGATTACGCCCAGCCGGTGCCGCGCTTGCCGCCGGACGAGATCGGCCAGTTGGCGGTGAGCCTGGACAGCATGCGTGCCGGGATCGCCGAACGCGAACAGAAAATACTCAAGATCGCTTACGAAGATCCACTCACCAGCCTGCCCAATCGCATCCGGCTGATAGAAATTTTCGAGCAGCTTCCCGGTAACGCCAGTGCCGCAATCGCCGTGCTCGATCTCGACCGCTTTGCCATGATCAATGACGCCCTTGGCCATCCCGTCGGCGACCGGCTGCTGGGCAAAGTCGGCGAACGCCTGGCCCATGTCATTGCCGCACCGAGTATGGTGGCGCGGCTGTGGGGCGACGAGTTCGCCTTCCTGCTGATTGGCGCGGATGAGGCCGAAGCAACCCGTTACGCCGAATTGTTGCGCGCCACTTTGCGCGATCCGTTTGTGCTGGACGGACAACGCATCGACGTGGGCGGCAGCCTGGGCATCGCGCTGCGCCCCAGAGACGGACAGGACGCCAATACCTTGCTGCGCCGCGCTGAACTGGCGATGTACGCCGCCAAGCGCCGGCAGACCGGCTTTGCCTTCGCCTCCGGCGTCGGTGGCGATCCGCCGCACGAACAACTATCGTTGATCGGCGAAATGCGCGAAGCTTTGGCGCGCAGTGAATTCGTGGTGTATTACCAGCCCAAACTGGATCTCGCCAGCGGCAGGATCGTCAGCGCCGAAGCCCTGCTGCGTTGGCAACATCCGGACAAGGGGCTGCTGCCGCCCTTGAGTTTCATCCCGTTCGCCGAACAAACCGGCTTCATCCGCGAAATCACGCCCTGGCTGCTGGAGCAGGTCATCGTGCAGACCGCGCGTTGGCGCGCCGACGGCCTGCACATCGTGCCGTCCATCAACATTTCCGCGCGCGACCTGCTGAATCCCGGACTGGTCGAGCAAGTGCAGCGGCTGACCGCCCTGCACGCCCTGCCGCCTGAAGAAATCTGCCTGGAAATCACCGAAAGCGCGCTGATGGAAGACCCGGCGCTGGCGCTCGAACACCTCAACGAACTGGCGGCCCACGGCATCCGGCTTTCCATCGACGATTACGGCGCCGGACAGGCATCGCTGGCTTATCTGAAAACCCTGCCGGTGCACGAACTGAAAATCGACCAGTCTTTCATCAGCTCCGTGATTGCCTCGCGCAAAGACGCCGCCATCGTCAACTCCACCATCCTGCTGGGTCACGCGCTGGGATTGAAAGTCGTCGCCGAAGGCGCGGAAACCCCCGCTGATCTGGACTGGCTGAGAAATTCAGGCTGCGATGTGGGACAAGGCTACGGCATCGCCCGACCCATGCCGGCAGCCAAGCTGTCGGACTGGATCGCCGCCTATGGAGCGGCTGTTCGCTAGTTTCGGCAAAGGCGTATCATGCAGCCATGCTCCTGATCGGAGCATGACTTGATACCGGGCGGCAGCTCAATCTTTGAGGAGAACAGCATGGCAAAAAAATCCAAAGCAGACGGCATTTACAAAATCGTTGAAATCATCGGCACCAGTAAGGTTTCCTGGGAAGACGCCGCCGCCAAGGCGGTCGAAACCGCCAGCAAAACCCTGCGCGACCTGCGCGTCGCAGAGATCGTCAAGCTCGACATGAAAGTCACCGACGGCAAAGTGGCCGCCTACCGCGCCCGTGTTTCGCTGTCGTTCAAGTACGATAGTTAAGCAAGAAACAGTTGATTTACATGTCAGTTATCCCGCATGTTCAAGTTCGTGTGGGACGATCAGAAAGCAGCGAGCAACCTGCGGAAGCACGGCATATCGTTCGACGAAGCCGTCAGTGTGTTTGCGGATGACCTGGCGCTGACCTTCGCAGACACGGATCACTTCGAGTCCGAAGATCGAAGCCGAACCTACGGCATCTCAAACAAGGGACGGCTCCTGGTGGTGGTTCACACGGAGCGCCGCTACAATGTTCGAATCATCAGCGCACGGAAAGCGACTCGATATGTGGCAAAATCTGACCAAGACATACCAGAACTGAGGCGCGCGCAACTCGGGGTTGGCGTGCGCGGCAAATACTTCCGGCACTTTACGCAAGGAAGCAATGTCGTTGTCCTTCAACCCGAGATTCAGAAAGCATTTCCAACATCGGAAGCGGTTAACAAGGCCTTGGCAAGCATGTTGGCCTTTGCGCAGGAGGCGCAAGGACTAGTTGGCGCAAAGCGGACGCCTCGCAAACGTTCCGCCGGTTAGCTTTGATTGTTGGGCGTCGGCGGTTGCTTATCGCAGAGCATGGAACAATAATCACCGGGCGGAACGGACCGCGTTTTTCAAGGGAATCCGAACCTACCCGCGCTGCTTGAGCAAAAACTGTCGCACTGCGCTGTCCTCGCTCAACCCGATTGCGCGGTTGTAGGCTTGCGTGGCTTCCGGTTCGCGCCGCAGCTTTCTGAGCAGATGGGCTAGTACCGCCCAATATGTTTGATAGGCTGCCACGGCGGTAGTTTCGATCTCGTTCAGAAGCGCCAGCCCCTGTTCAGGACCGTACGCTTCGGCAACCGCTGCGGCGCGCCCTATCCGTGCGCCGAGGCTGGGCGCAAGCTGTACCAGGCCCTCGTATAACGAGGTGATCGCAAGCCAATCTGTGCGACCGCTATGCGCGCGTTCGGCATGCACCGATTGAATTGCCGCCTCGGTCTGGAAGCGGCCGGGACGCGCCAGCTTCGCGGCGGCAACAAGCGTCTGTTCCGCCTCCTCGATCATCGGCCGGGACCAGCATCCCACGTCCTGCTCCGACAGAGGAACGTAGCGACCGTCCCGCGCCCGCCGCGCCGGACGCCGCGCTTCGCAGTACAGCATCAGGGCAAGCAGGCCGCCGGCTTCCGGCTCTGCCGGGAGTTTTTGCGCCAACATCCGCGCCAGCCAAATCGCTTCCTCGGTAAGATCGCCGCGACGCGAATCAACGCCGGCGCTATCCTCCCAGCCGCTGCCGTAGGCGGCATAGATCGCCTCAAGCACCGCTGCAAGACGTTGCGGCAATTCATGATCACGCGGAACCTCGAAGGCAATGCCGGCATCGCGGATTTTCGTCTTGGCGCGCACCAAGCGCTGACCCATGGTGGTCGGCGAAATCAGAAAAGCCCTGGCGATGCGTGCCGCATCCAGCCCAAACACGCATTGCAGCATGAGCGGCGTATGCACGCCCGGATCGATGGCCGGATGTGCGCAGACGAAGAGCAATTTAAGCCGTTCGTCGGGAAATTTATCCGCCGTCGTCGCCTCATAGGCTTCGTCGGTAATCAATTGCAGCGTCAATACGCTTTCCGCGCGCGTGCGCTCATGCCGGGCGCGATCAATCAGGCGGCGACGCGCAGTCGTGAGCAACCAAGCCTCCGGCTTCTGCGGCACACCGTCGCGTGACCAGGTTTCCAGCGCCGCCAGGAGCGCCGCGCTCAGGGCATCCTCGGCGCCGGCCACGTCGCGGCTGCGCGCGGCAAGATATGCGATCAGGCGACCATACGACTCGCGCGCCGCCGCCTCGACCGCCCGGTGTACTTCCTCCATTTACATCGCCAGTACCGGTCGCACTTCGACGGCGCCGGTCGCAGCCGCCGGACAGCGGGCTGCCCAATCAAGCGCAGCATCGAGCGATGGAAGCTCCAGGATGATAAAGCCGCCGAGTTGCTCCTTGGTATCGGCAAACGGACCATCTTGAACAAGACGTTTGCCGCCTTTCAATCTCACAGTCGTGCCGGTCGATGGCGCTTGCAACGCACTGCCGGTGATGTACACCCCGGCGCCCACCATTGCTTCGTGGTAGGCGCGCCAGGCAGCCCAGAACATCTCCTTTTTCTCGTTTGTCCGTGCCTTGAAGTCGTCTTCGGTCTCGCAAATGAGCATCATGTACTGCATGGTTATTCTCCTTGAATGCGTTTGTATTCAGCACGGAACCATTCCATGCTCGTACCTATGACGGACGAGGAGGAAGCGTTTCGACAATAATCAGGGTGCAAACCTTACCGTAAAGGCAAGCCAGGATCCACGTAGTCCCAGGGTTGTCTGCTGGAGTTCCAGGCAACAAATTGCGGGTCGTATCTACCTGGGTCATCGAGAGTTGCGGCATGGAAGAAAAGAAATTGTGGAACGCCGGACGACTTCTTCAGAACAGGACTCCCGCAGTTTGGGCAGAACCCGCTATTGACCAGATTGCCGTTGTCGCTTGTAAGGGCGAAGAATTTGACTTCACCCGTTAGCGTGACAGCCTCGGCAGGCAGGGCGAGCTGCGCCGCATGGCCCGAACCGGAGATTCTCTGGCACTGCCTGCACTGACAAATCAATGAAAACGCCGGCTCTGCGTCCGCTTCATAACGCACTGCGCCGCAAGCACAACCACCTTTAATTGGCATCATGTATTGCATGAAATTCCTCCTGATTTAGTCCGATCTCAACACGGAGATGCTCCGTGTATGCGTATGACGAACAACGCGAACCGATTTCGACAAAGATCGGGATAAGCGTGGATTGGCGTGTCGATAGTTATTGTGTCCCAACCGTCCGCTAAAACCCATAGCGCAACTCTGCGAACACCCCCCGCCTGGGTTTGAGGCTACCGAACTGCGTATCCGCCGCACCACCATAAACTTCAGCGCCCACCGTCCCCTTCCAGTGATCGGTGAACGCATAAGTCAATAACGGACGAATAAAACGGTCCCTGCGGGTCAGATTCAGGACTGCGAAGACCTCGGCCTCCAAGGTATTGTTGAACCACTTATTACTCACCCGGAAACTGATGCCATTGCTGATCCGGTCGCGCTGCCCGTCAATCAGCGCATTCAGCAGTGCAACCGCCCGCGCCTGCAGATCGGCAATCCCCTCCGGCGCATGATAACGTCGTACCCGGCGTTGGAAGAACTGGACATTGACATTCATCTCCTCGAAAAATGTCCTGTCGATGCCGATGATCCAGAACAAATAGGGATTCTTGATCCCCGGATCGTCTCCCGCCGTGTCGCGGGTGTCAACATACGCCGCCTCCCCGCGCACCGCGAAACGCCCGAAGTTACGCGCGAAGTCGGCGCCAAGCACGTTGATGCGGTCATAGTGCGACTCGAGTATCGGCTCCACGGGATTGCTGCCCAGCAGCCGCAGGTCCGGCAACAAGCTAAACCCATGAAAGTAACTGATGGAGCCATCCAAGCCTTCACCGATCTTGTCGAGTTTTAACCCGAGTTCGCTGTTGGCAAGGGTACGCGCCGGGGTGGTTTCCCGCAGCGTACGACCGGCGGTTGGCAGGGAAATCATGGCCGGCTTGAAAAAAGGCGAAATGAAGACTGTGAGGGTGTGCTGGGGGGAGAGATAGGTATCCAGCTTGATTGCCGTGGTACCGAAACGCTGGTCGTCTTCGAACGGTAGCAACACGGTGTAGTCGCGGGGCGTCAAGTTGTCGGTAGGATTGATGCCGTCGGCCCGTCCCCAGGCGACGATCTGCTTGCCTATGCGCAGGTCGGCTTGGGCCAAATGCAGGGTCACGAAGCCTTCCAGCAGGCGGCTTTGGCTGGCGCCATCGCGGTTCAGTGCAGGGTTCGTGATGCGTGCCTCGAGTTTGCCGTCGATGCGCTCGCCCAGTTCAGGCAGGGTTTTGATCTGTGCCGTGACGCCGAGCAGGTCGCTGCCCTGATCGGGGCGTTTGGCTGCGTGGAAGTAATCGGCACGCAGGGCACCGCTGACCCGCCGGGTTTGGAGGAACGCCTGGACGCCCTCGAACGCCGGGGATTCCGGCACGCGGCTATCATCGGCCTGGCCTGCACCACTCACTCCCATCAGGGCGGCGAACGAGATCGCTGCGCGCAGCCTCATTCGCGCTCGACATAACGGGTGGTGAAAACTTCATCCGGCGCAGCCACGCCGGGTTCTATCTTGTCGAAGTTGAGGACAGTCTGGTGTCCGGTCTGGTGGTTTGTCATTTCACGGTGCAAGGCTACCCAGCGGGCAGGCTGGGGTTCGACTTGCCGGTGTTGGGTAATGCGCTGGGTTTTCAGGAGCCGTCCGGAAACATCGTAGTACTCCACTTTGGTTTCCAGGAAGTTGTCGGTTCTGGCCCAGGTGATTTTTTTGCTGTAGCCGCTGTTGGTTTTGACGGTTTCATTGATGGGGATTGATTCGATGACGTAGCAGTCCTGGCCGTCAATCTGTTCGTTGCGCTGGCGTTTGTGCTGGTATTGGTCTACCTTGGGTAGTGAAATATCGCCGTAGGAGAAGTCGGTGCCGACGAAGCTGTCTTTTTTGTTGTTGGCGACCAATCGCCGGCTCTTTTTCAAGGCTGGCAGGTAGATCCACAGGTCGTCTTCGCCATCGCTGTGTTCGACCTGGAGAAAGCCGGTGCCTTTGATGTCGGCGGGCGTGCTGAATTTGACCAGCAGCTTCGAGTCGATACCGTTGGCTTGCAGTTTGAGCAGGGTGGTGTTTTTTCGCTCCCGTTGCTGGCCTTTGTCATTGATCAACACCATGGTGGAATCAGTTTTAAGGGACTTCACTTTGGAGACAAAGAAGTTTTTCTCCATGATGTCACGCGCGTTTGGCTCGGCGCTGTAGGTGTCCAGCGCCACCAGCGTCGATACACCGAGCAGCACCGCCGTCCTGACGAGACCTTTCATTTAGCGGCCTCCGCTGCCATCGCCGGCGCAAAAAACGCCTCGGGCCGCTCGCCGAAGATGAAACGCGGCTTGAAGATCATCATTAATGCGCGCAGGAAAAACAGGGCGAACAAGGCGCTGATTGTCATCGTCGCAATGACCAGGGTCGACAACTGGTTGTACCATGCAAAATCCGATGCCTGCAAGACCGCATAGCCACCGATGATCGACAAGGCGACAAACAGGATCGCCTTGCCGGAGGTCAATAGCGAGTCGCGCGTAGCGGCCAAAACATTGCCGCTGCGCGCAAGTTCTTCACGAAACCGGAACAGCAAATAGATCTCGTAATCCGCGCCGATGCCGATGGCCATGGCGGCGGCGGTTGCCGCGCCCAAGTCGAGCGGCATGCCCAGCCAACCCATCAAGCCAAAATTCGCTACGATCACGGCAAACAGAGGCGTAACCACGAACAAGCCGGCTACCAGCGAGCGGAAAGCAATCGAGGACAAAATGAATACCACCAATGCCATTTGCAGCATGTTGCGGAACTTGTCATTGGTGACGACTTCGTTCATCGCCATCACTTGCGGCAGGCTGCCTCCCATACGCACCGTCACCCCTGGCGGAAAGCTTTTGGCGATGACCCGTTTGGCTTTTTCATACAACGTATCCGCGTAGGCGCTGCTATCCACCTTGAGAAACGTCCACACCGCTGCCTTCTGGTAATCATTGTCGACAAAGGTATCGAAGTCCTGTGGATCGCCCGAGGTTGAATACAAAAACAGGTATTGGGCGACCAGGTCGCGCTGCTTCGGGACGGCATAGAACGCCGCATCATCGGCGTGCATGGACTGGTTCATCCGCTTGATCAGATCGACGATGGACTGAGTCTTGCCGACGTAGGGCTGGCTTTCAAGAAACGCTTGCAGGTCAGAAATGCCCTGGAGTACTTGAGGATCCTTGATCCCGTCCTGGCCGGGCGTTTCAACCAAAAACAGGATCGAGTTGGTCCCGCCGAATTTGTCGTTGAGCACCTTGTCGTGGACACGAAATTCGCTGGTCGGTTTGTGGTAGTCGCGGAATCGATTGTCGACATGCAGGAAAAACAGCCCGATCCCCGCCACCGCCAATACCGCCAAACCGCCGCCCACAAACCAGGACGCGCGTCCGCCAACCAGATTGTCCGCAATTGAAAGGAGGAATCGATCCAGGATTCCTTGCCTGCGTTCGCCCGTGACTTCGCGTTTTTTCGGCGCGGGCAGCATCGCGCGCAGCGCGGGAATCAGGGTCAGCTCCAGAATCAACGCCCCCAGCACGCCGCAACCCGCAAATATCCCGAAATGCTGAACCATGACGATTCCGGTTGCTGATAGCGAGTAGAAGGTAATGGTAGCGATCAGCCCCGCAGTGAGCATGACCGGGCCGACACGCACCAGCGACTCGACCACCGCCGCGCGGCTCGCCTGGCGCAGCGGCATGTGGCCGGTGGATTGCAGGCGGTGATATTCCTCGTAGTAGCGTTTGAGAATCTGGATCGCATGGCCTGCCGCCACCGCCATGATCAATATCGGCGTGGTGGTGTTCATCGGGTCAATGTGCACGCCCAGAATTCCCATCAAACCCAATCCCCATAACACGCTCAGGATCGCGGTGAAGCTGGGCAGCAGCATGCCCTGCACGCTGCGGAACGACCAGAATTGTATGGCCATGATGATCAGGAGCGCAGTACCGAAAAAGATCGGCATCTTCATCATGTGAAACTCGAACCACGCACTGCTGACCGGCGCCCCGGCAAGATAGATGTCCACCGTGTCGTCGCGTTCGCGGTCCACAATAGGCCGAAGTGCGTCTATCATTGCCGCGTAACTTGGGTTGGTTTTATCCGACTTGAAATCGGCGACAATCGCCGTGGCTTTGCCGTCAGGGGACACCAGCGCGTTGATATAGATAGGCATCGCCGCCACCATCGCTTTAAGTTGCGCGATCTCCGCCGGGGTCTGCGGGACTGTCTCCATTATCTGGCGCACTTCCATCCCGTCGGGACCGCCCTTGATGTATTTCACCTTGCGTGCCGCCAGGCTCAGGATATTGTGACGAATTGCCAGCGGCAACTCCTCAATCCCCTCCTGGATTCTTTTAATCTTGCCCAGGATATTGGGCTGGTAGATGTCCCCGTGTTTCGGAACCAGGCCGACCAAGGTGACGTTGCGCCCGCCGAAAACTTTTTCCAGCAAGTTCGTGGTCTGGACGAAGGGATGCGTCTGCGGCGTCCACAGATCCGGGTCGGTGTCGATCTTCAGGTTGCCGATGCGCGTCACCAGGAACGCGGTGATTAGCAGAATTACCACCATAACGAGGATACGATAAGTAACGATGAATTCGGCGTAAGGACGAAAGAAATTTGATCGAGATTGCATAGTGCCGCTCCTTATGGGACTGGACGACTACGGATGAAACAGGGTTGGCCAAACCCGCGCACCCGGTGCGCGGTATTCAAGCCAATGACGAATGCGGTGCGCCGGTTTCGACAGGCCGGGAATAATTATTTTCGGGCGATTCGTTTTCGCGGCTTTTTCATCGCCGTGTTCGCGGCGGGAAGCCCGCAAACGAAATCCACCCCGCATGCAACCCACTTCCCGAGTGCGGCATCGGTCTTGTACCCGGCGGGGTCAACATAAATCATCCCTTTCAGCGGTCGGCCAGTGAAGTCCATCGGACGCACATGAGGCCGGGCGAGCGCCTGCTGGTGCTGGTCGGGCCCGACCCGCACCATGAATGCAGTGGTGGTGATACCGCAACACATGCTGCCATTCACCATGAAGCACAATCCACCGAACATTTTTTTCTCAACGACATCGGTCCTGACGGACAGTATTCGCCGCACTCTTTCAGCAGTTTTTTCGTCATAACCCATTCGGACTCCAGTTTCTGACATCTTCCAAACTATTAAAGTAGCCCAACTTAAAATCAACTCCAGGTGGCGGCTTGGGTATTTCGCCGGGAGCCTCGGGATTCCCGGTGGCAATGCCCAAGGTTGCAATTTTCGAGCTGTTGTATCCGGGCGCTACTTCTCGAGTCCACCAGGACATATATTCCTCTTCGCCCTCAAATTTTTGCTGCCCGCTGACCCAGCCGAAAGCTGGGCTGTCTTTATCCAGGCGCCTGGCGTCAAACACTGCGTGGATCGGCCTATGTGTTTTGCATTGATTGACGAATTCAATAATGCCTTTCTTAAAATCACCAAGGCCAAGGCCTTCTGTGTGACTCCAGGTAAAACACAGCTCGGAACCATCGCCGGATTTGACAACTGTATATTGATCACTTTCCTTGATAGTTTTCCCGTTCATTTTTTTCTCCATATGCCGGAATGCTGTTGATTCGTTAATTTTTTCGACCTTTTTTAGACGATTTTTGCACCATCAGGCGGCTTCACTTCGCCCAGGGTTTGGTAAAACCACAGCTCGTAACCACTCGGATCCAGCACCTTGAAGGTCTTGTCGCCCCACCATTGCATGGCCAGAGGATCGGTAATCTTCACCTTGCCATGAAGCTGGTCGTGGTAAGCGACAATATCGGCCACCTCGCAATAGATCGAGACCGGCTGCAATACGACGGCAGTCGCCGTTTTAGCCGCTGCCCTGGCGCCTGCTGGCTTTCCCGGTGCGCGGGCGAACATGATGCGCGCGCCGTCCTTCACCACTGTGCAAAAATCCAGCTTGCCGTCTTTACCAACAACCCCCATGACGTGGTCGAAACCGAGGACATCGACATAGAAACCACGAATCTCGTCTACAGACTCCACGGCAATAATCGGCATGACGGCCTTAGGTGCGGACTTGTTCATAACTACTCCTTTCGCGCTTTGGCGAGTTGGTTTTGGTGTCGATATAGTGCGCTGGGTGCTGCTATCATTCAACTACTGTATATAGTAGAAAGTGATTTATGCGAATTCCGGATAGCCAGCTTCTGGCCGAAGTCGGGCTGACGCTGTATGAGAGAAAATCACTGATAACACTGATTATTTTCGGTGTCGCCGACGCTGCGGCAATATGCAAAGAGGGTGGGATTCCTACCTCTAAAATCTACCGTGCGATGGAGAAACTGGCGTTGCTGGGCCTGGTGCAAATACAATCGACCCGCCCCAAAATATACGCAGCCCTGCCGCCCGACGCAGTGATTGATCGCGTCGTCGAGATTGCGCGCGAACGCGCTGACCGCTTCGCCGCCAGCGCTGGCGAGCTCCAGCGGCTATTGGCCAGCCTGCCTGGGCGGGTGCGCGGCAAGCATTTGTTTACCGACCTGGCCCTGGGCGCCGAGAGCCATGTCAAGCGGCATCTCACCCACCTGGCGACGGCCCAAAAAACCATTGTGTCTTACATGGAGCGCAGCGATCTCGACTCAATCGATCAAGCTGTCGATGGCGGCTTCCCGATCCTGCGCCGCATCGCCCGCAACGCAACCGATAACCACGTCCGGCACCAGGTGGTGTTCGGCTTTACCTACCAAACGGCGCCGCGGTTGCTCGAGTTTCTCAGGAAGCACCCTGCGGAAATCCGCCATCTGACGGGTGTCCGCTACTCCGGCGAACTCGGTCATCCATTTCATGTTGTCGATGATGAAATCGTCGTGCTCCCTCTTTACCACCCTTTCGTCCCAGAGGGACGCTTTGCTTCGCTGCTGGTTCGTGACCGCGACTTGGCAAAGAGCCTGACCGATGGGTTCGATGAACTATGGCGCAAGGCGATGAAAAGCCTGCAAGAGATCAACTTCGACCCGCGCGGTACGCGCTAGCACTGAGAAAAAAAGCGAATGCGACCGCCCCTGGTCGCATTCGCCGGCAGAAAGTCAACCTCACACCTCCGGCCTCCCACGCCCAAGTTTCACCACACCGTTGGCCAGGGCCGTGCCGCACAGCACCAGCGCGCCGCCAGCCAGGGTGTTCCAGCCGATTTTTTCGTCGAGCAACAGCACGCCCCACAGCACGCCGAACACCGGGATCAGGAAAGTTACGGACAAGGCCCGCATCGGGCCGACATCCTGGATCAAGCGGAAATACAGCAGGTAGGCAGCGCCGGTGCAGATCACCGCGAGGGCCAGCACTGCCGCCCAGTCAAGCGGCGCCGGGCTTGCCCGCATCGGCATGAAGAGCGCGAAGGGCAACACCAGCAGCGCGGCAGCCCACATGCTGCCGTGGGCGTTGTCGAACGGCGCTATGGCGGCAGGCGATTGCTTGGCCTGGACGCTGGCGATGCCGTAGCACAAAGGCGCGGCCAGCCCCGCAGTGACTGCGCCCCACCAGGTTTCGCTGTGGACAGCCGCCTCGCTGCCTACCAGCGTGGCTACGCCTGCTACACCGCACGCCAGGCCCAGCGCGGCGGAACGGCTGACCGGCTGACGCAGCCAGAACGCGCTCAACAAAGCGCCGAAGATGGGTGCGGATGAATTGAGAATCGACAGCAGCGAAGCGCTCAGGGTCTGCGCGGCATAGGCGAAGAACAGGAAAGGTAACGCCGAATTGAGCAGGCCGATTTTCAGAAAATGCCGCCAGTGGGCCAGCAGTTGCGGTTGGCGGCGCAGCCAGCGGGACACCAGCCAGAGAAACACCGCCGCCAGGCCGACCCGTAGTTCGACCACAATGCCCGGACCGAATACCGGCGCGCCGATGCGCAGGAACAGGAAAGAGCCGCCCCAGATGGCGGCCAGGACAATCAGCCTGACGATGCTGGTGCTATCCATATGCGGCCTCTGGATTACCTGGGGATTCGATGCACATACCGTTCTCCTTAAATAATGTGGCAATGGGGATCAGTATGTTGTTTAAAGCAGGAATACACGACCCGGATATTGCTGACTTGCGCTAAGAGCCTATTACGCCTGCGCCGGCGAGTTCGGCGATGCGCGCGGCATCCAGGCCGAGCCAATCGGCCAGCACCGCCTGGGTATGTTCGCCCAGCAGCGGCGGCGGCAGGCGGTATTCCACCGGGGTTTGCGACAGGCGGATCGGGCTGGCCACCTGTGGCACGCTGCCCGCCAGCGGGTGCGGCAGGTCGACGCGCAAGCCGCGTGCGCGCACTTGCGCGTCCTCGAACACCTGCGCCAGATCGTTGATCGGGCCGCAAGGCACGCCGGCGGCGGCCAGCGCGGTGATCCACGCGGCGGTGGTACGCATCACCGTGGTCTGACGCAGCAACGGCAGCAGAATTTCACGATGCCGGACACGCGCGGCGTTGCTGGCGAAGCGCGGGTCTGTTGCCCACTCGGGATGACCGGCGACGGCGCAGAATTTGGCAAACTGGCTATCGTTGCCGACAGTCAAAATCATGTCGCCGTCGGCGGTGGGAAAATCCTGGTATGGCACGATGTTGGGGTGGGCATTGCCCATGCGTCTGGGTGACACGCCGGTGGTCAGATAGTTGAGCGCCTGGTTGCCCAGGCACGCCACCTGTACGTCGAGCAACGCCAGGTCGATGAACTGCCCTTGGCCTGAGATCTCGCGGTAGGCAAGTGCTGCGAGAATCGCATTCACCGCATACAGGCCGGTGAGGATGTCGGTCAATGCCACGCCGGATTTCATCGGCCCGCCGCCTGGCTCATCGTCGGCGCGACCTGTAATGCTCATCAGCCCGCCCAGCCCCTGGATCATGAAATCGTAGCCGGCGCGCGCCGCATACGGGCCGCCCTGGCCGAAGCCGGTAATGGAGCAGTAGATCAGGCGCGGATTGATGGCGTGCAGCGCGGCGTAGTCAAGGCCGTACTGAGCCAGCCCGCCAACCTTGAAGTTCTCGATGAGGATGTCGGATTTCTCCGCCAGCGCGCGCACCAGCGCCTGTCCTTGCGCTTGGGTGAAGTCGATGGCGACCGACTGCTTATTGCGATTGGCGCACAGGTAGTAGGCCGACTCGGAGGTGGCCTGCCCCTGTTCATCTTTCAGATAGGGCGGCCCCCAACCGCGCGTATCGTCACCAACGCCGGGGCGCTCGATCTTGATAACCTCGGCACCGAGATCCGCCAGCACCTGGCCAGCCCAAGGGCCGGCCAGTACCCGCGACAAGTCGAGCACGCGCAGGTGCGACAGGGCGCCCGGCATTTCAGAAAAACGCCTGGATGCCGGTCTGGGCGCGACCGAGGATCAGCGCATGGACATCGTGGGTGCCTTCGTAGGTGTTCACCACTTCCAGGTTGAGCATGTGACGGATCACCCCGAATTCGTCGGAAATGCCGTTGCCGCCCAGCATGTCGCGCGCCTGCCGGGCAATGTCCAGCGACTTGCCGCAGGAATTGCGCTTCATCATCGAGGTGATCTCCGGCGTGGCCGTGCCTTCGTCCTTCATCCGCCCCAGCCGCAGGCAGCCTTGCAGGGCGAGGGTGATTTCAGTCTGCATGTCGGCGAGTTTTTTCTGGATCAGTTGGGTCGCCGCCAGGGGCCTGCCGAACTGGTGTCGATCCAGGGTGTACTGGCGCGCCGTATGCCAGCAGAATTCCGCCGCGCCCAGTGCGCCCCAGGCGATGCCGTAACGCGCCGAGTTGAGGCAGGTGAACGGGCCTTTGAGTCCGCTCACGCCGGGTAGCAGGTTTTCTTCAGGGACGAACACCTCATCCATGACGACCTCGCCGGTGATCGAAGCGCGCAGGCCCATCTTGCCGTGGATGGGCGGCGCAGACAGGCCCGCCATGCCCTTTTCCAGGATGAAGCCGCGGATCACGTCGTCCTCGGTCTTGGCCCAGACCACGAAGACGTCCGCGATGGGCGAGTTGCTGATCCACATCTTGGCGCCGGACAGCGCATAACCGCCGGAAACTTTTTTCGCGCGGCTGAGCATGCCGCCGGGATCCGAGCCGTGATTCGGCTCGGTCAGGCCGAAACAGCCGATGTACTCACCTGTCGCCAGCTTCGGCAGATATTTCTTTTTCTGCGCTTCAGTACCGAATTCGTAAATCGGCACCATCACCAGCGAGGACTGCACGCTCATCATCGAGCGGTAACCAGAATCGACGCGCTCTATCTCGCGGGCGATCAGGCCGTAGCAGACGTAATTGAGACCCGCGCCGCCATACTCAACCGGGATGGTCGGACCAAGCAGGCCGAGCGCGCCCATTTCGCGGAAGACGGCAGGATCGCTGCGCTCGTGACGAAAAGCTTCCAGAACGCGCGGAGCAAGTTTTTCCTGGGCATACCGCTGCGCGGCGTCGCGCACCATGCGCTCGTCTTCGCTGAGCTGCTGCTCCAGCAGCAGCGGGTCGATCCAGTTGAATTGCGCCTTGGTCCGGGCGGTGTGCATGCGAATCTCCTGCGGTGGAATGGTGAGAAGTGCCGCTGGGAATGTGCTGCCCTGGCGGAGAAACCTACAGCACGACCTCCAGGCCTTCATAAGCCAGATGCACCTGCAATCCCTGCGGCAACGGCGTATGGCGCTGCATGAGATCGGCAAACACCGCCTCCAGCTCGTCGTCGCTGCGCGTCGGCTCGTGGTGGGTGCAGTAGAGGTGCTTGGCGCCGACGCGCAACGCCATGGCGATGGCGCCGTCGAAAGTGCCGTGTCCCCAGCCTTTCTTGGAGGGATATTCTTCACGGGTATAGGAAGAGTCGACGATCAGCGCGTCGACGCCGCGCATGGCGGCATCCACCGAGGCTTGCTTCTCGTCGATCAACGCCTGGTATTCGGCGTAGTCGGCATCGTCCGGGTCGTAAATATTGTAGTAGGGTTCGTGATCGCCGGTGAAGAACATCGACTTGCCGTTGCATTCGATGCGGTAACCAAAGTCGATGACCGGATGATTCAGCAAGGTATTCGTGACGACGGCGTCGCCCACCTCGACCGGCTGGCCGATGGAGAGCGTCTCGTACTCGATGGCTGCTTTCATCTCCGCCTCGCGCACCGGGAAATAGCTGTATTGAAGCTGCACCGCCATCACTTTCTCGATGCCGTTGCCAGAGACGGGGTCGAAAGCGCCGTGCAGCCGCACACTGTTGCCGGGAATGAACAGGGGGATGAAAAACGGCAGCCCCTGGATGTGATCCCAATGGCTGTGGGTGATGAAGATATTGGCTTCAACCGGCAGTTCGCGCAGCAGCGCCTGCGCCAGGGCAAAGATGCCGGTGCCGCCGTCCAGGATGATCAGCTTGCCGGCGTCGCTGCGCACTTCGATGCAGGTGGTGTTGCCGCCGTAGCGTGCGGTCTTTGGTCCGGGCGATGGGATCGAGCCGCGCACGCCCCAGAATTTGAACTTCATCCGGTTAAGCCCCGGCCTGGGAAAATTGCAGCGCTTCTTCGATGATCTTGGTAGTGTCACCCAGTTCGCGGATCACCTTGTCCAAGTCGCCGCCAAAACGCACATGCAGCGCCTCAACCTCGCCTCTGGCGCTGATCTTGCCTTTCGAGTCGTAACCCAACCGCTCGGCGATGAGGTCGGCCACATGCAGGCATTGGGCAAGCGGCGTGGGATATTCCGGGCCATGATGGCCGGCGATGCAATTGACCAGAGAATTGGGAAACTGCCAGCGTTTCGCCAAGCGGGCGCCGACCAGGGTGTGATCGGTGCCGATCACCGCCTCCTCGGCCTTATGCAGGGGCATGTTGTATTCTTCGGAAAGTTTCAATGCCCGGTTGAATTCGTCCGGCATGAACTGGGCAAACACCACCTTGCCGAAATCCAGCAACAGGCCGGTGATATAGGCGTCGTTCTGGTCCACGTCCATGGCAAACTTGGCGCACAACGAACGGGTCACATTGGCGGTGACGAGAGACGACACCAGGTAGTGCTGGATGTCGAAGCCGGCGCCATTCTGGCGCGGCAAGATGCCGATGGTGGAAAAGGACAGAGCCAGATTCTTGAGCGTATTGACGCCCAGATAAACCACTGCCTGATTGATCGAGGTGATCTTGTTGGGCAGGCTGTAATAGGCCGAGTTGACCACCTTGAGCACCTTGATGGTGATCACCGGGTCCTTCTCGATCACCTCGATCAGGTCCTTGGGGCGGCAGTTGATGTCCCGCGTCAGTTCAAGGACCCGTTGGACGCTCTTGGGAAACGCGGGCATGCTTTCGACGGCGCTGCCCAGACGCTTTTCCAGCTCGGCGGATAATTTTTGCATAACCACAGCACCATAGCCTGTTTAACCCGGCCACATTATATGCGGTAGCACGCAGCCATGCTCAAGTGGCTGGTTTTTTCCCGGGGAACTGTGCGGTAGTGCACACGCCCGCACGCTCGGCCCAGGATTCAGCCGCTGATGCGTTCGTAATATCGGGCGCGATAAAGCAGCCGCCGCCGCGCCGGGCTGTCGCTGAATGCGCTGCGGTCATGCAGTACATTGTTGCAGACCAGCCCCATGCCGGCTTCGAGCCGGCCCTGAAAAGTCCACGGCGTACCGTCTTTAAGAATGCTTGCCAGGCAAGCCACTGCCGCCTGCGTCAAGGCGTCATCCTTCCATACGATGCTCTTGCTGCGTGCCGTGTAGCGCATGTGAAGAAAACCCTGGGCATCGACCGAGAACACCGGGCCGGGCTGAGCTGGTCGGGGTGGACGAATATGACGGTGCGGCAGTTTCGATTTTGACTTTTTCAAGATGCTCGAACGTCATTTAAACGTAACAAACGGTTGGTATTATTTTTAACGCCGTTGTGCTTTTTTTGCTTCTTTCATCTTTCACTGGCAGCACAGTCAGCAAAAATTTCTATGTCGTTGTTTTTATGTAATAACATAGCGAAGTGGAAAATATATCTTGAAATGCATAAAATTGATCGACAGGACAAATACCCCAATTTTATGGACGGCGTACATGCTCCTCCATGGTTTGTTTTTCTCTCTCTTTAATGCGGCAGAACCAAATGAATAACTCACAACGACGCTTGTACTATCACAACGACGCCTTTGAATACGAAGGAACCGTACTAAAGTGTATTGGTCACGAAGGCGGATTTATTGCTGCCCTTGATGACCCGTTGTTTCATCCTCAAGGTGGCGGGCAGCCTGGCGATACCGGATGGTTAGATAACACTCCCGTTCTCAATACTAAAGTTATGAATGATGAAATATGGCTTTGGGTAGCGAGTCCGGTTGTTCCAGGAAAGATTATCCAACGCGTCAATATTGAACGACGCCATCACCACTCATTACTTCATACCTCAGGACATTTACTTGGTAATGCCGGTCAGCTAATAGGTCTTGAGCCAATAAAAGCGCACCATTGGCCTGGCGAATGTAAAGTTACATTTCGAGGGAAATTGAATGCAAGCATCGACGTTGAAATATTTCAGCGTTTAGTTGATGAGTTACTTTCTTCACCCAGTGAGCGAAAAGTGACAATGAATGGTTCGCAGAGAGAGGTTTCATTTGGAACTTTGCCATCCTTTGCATGCGGCGGGACACACCTCACATCAACCATCGATATTGGGAGAGTGAACATTCTTGCCGTTAAATTTAAAAATGGCGAATGCAGTGTCTCATATGATGCCGTACTTTCTGTTCAATCGAAAACTCCTAGTTAGCGATACTCTTATGTATATTGATACGATTAAGCTTTCAGCTAAAAATATCATCGACCTTGCAGAAGAAAAAATACATGCAGTTTTGATAAAAAACTTCATACCAACAGACCCAAATTCCGCGATTGAATTTCTCACGGCTCGGCAGCGGGGTTTTTAATGGTTCCCAGGACGAGGAATTTGATTCGTGCGCGAGGGTTGAGCCACCGAGCGGGGATTGCGGTGGTGATGGGTCTGTGAAGCGGAT
>JACQAO010000047.1 GCA_016194935.1 Betaproteobacteria bacterium | reverse complement strand
TACGAGGAACGATATCGCGAGCGCGTGCTGCATCACCTGGCTCAACGCGCCAAGAAAATGGGCATGAAACTCGTCGAGGTGGAACAACCTGCTTAAAAAACTCGCAGAAAATCAATCTGTTAAAAGGTGTTTCTTAAGAGGGGTGCGGTTTGCTTGCGTTCTCTTGCTCTGACGGACTTGGCGCATTGAGAAACTGAGTAATCAAGTTCGCAGCAATGCCAAGCATGACCCCAGGAACGACGAAAACAAGTATGCGAAGATTTTCGGACAATCTGGTCCGCACAACCTCTTCCTCTGGTTTAAGACCCTTCATAGCAAGAAATAGATCAAGCGATCCGTTGTAGAGGCCGAATAGCAATGACGCGCAAAGAATGAGTATGAGTGCCCAGTAGAGTAAGCCGTAGTACTTTGGACGAAGAGCGCGATAATTGGCCAGGACAAAGACAGAAAACAACAGTGCCAAGCCAAAATATACGACGTTGAAAAACGTTTCCCAACCTGACGGCGATAGCTGCATCTAGCACCTCTAACTTTGAAATAAACATGGATGTCCGTTTACACAGCCAATGTCCGCTATCTCCGGGTGAATGTCCATTGTTACCCGCATTTTGTCCGTTTATTTTTTAACTTGAGCATTCGGATTCAGATTGCTGACCAGATTCCATTTTGCCCTCTGTTTGTAGTTGAAACAATCCCCACGTCATGTCGAGTGTCCGTTATTGGGAGAATCCTTAGATAACCTTTCCTGGCTGAAAGTGAGAGTTCAGAATTCATCCACACGGCAGTTATTCATTGAATCTGAAAATTGCTTGACCGCCGAAATGCCTCGACGCAGCCGCGCAGCCCCCGACACGGTGCGCTCTGAATTTTCCGCAGCAGTGCCAGGGGGATGCGCTCCAGGCCGAACTGGCGGCCCAGTTCCGCCTGCATCTCCAGCCATAAACCCGCCGTCATTTCCGCATCGGCCAGGGCGCGGTGATAGGCGCCAGTCTTGACTAGCCGCGCATGGCGCACCAGGGTTGCGAGTTTGTGATTCACGGCTTGCGGGTACACGCGCCGCGCCACCCGCATCGAGCACAGCATTTCCGCCTGTGGTGCAAGCTGGATTCTGTCCAGTTCAGCTTGTAGGAATTTCTTGTCGAAGGACGCGTTGTGCGCGACCAGGGGCGTATCGCCGATGAACCTGGCCAGCTCGCCCATCACGCGCGCTGCATCCGGTGCTTGCTGGATCATGCGGTTGCTGATGCCGGTCAACTGCTCGATGAAAGGTGGTATCCAGGCGCCGGTATTCATCAGGCTCTGGTAACGGTCGAGAATTCTCCCGTCGGCAACCAGTACCGCTGCTACCTCGGTCGCCCGTGCGCCATGCGCGGGTGAAATTCCGGTGGTTTCAAAGTCAATGACGATGACGGCGTCGGACAAGGCTTTCAGACAAACGCCGTCGAGTAGGCGAGGTTTCCGTCGATCAGGGTATAGCAGACGCGACCGGGGAGTTCCAGGCCGAGGAAGGGCGTGTTCTTGCCCTGGCTCTTGAGTGCTTCGCGGCTGACGCGGAAGTTGGCTTGCGGGTCGAAGACGCAGATGTCGGCGGGCGCGCCGACCGCCAGAGTGCCGGCCTCGATGCCGATGATGCGGGCGGGATCGCAGGTAATGCGAGCCAGCGCTTGCAGCAGCGGCAGCTTCATTTCCGCAGCCCACTTCAGCGTCAGCGGCAGCAGCAGTTCCAGGCCGGTGGCGCCGGGTTCGGCTTCGTCGAAGGGTATCTGCTTGGCATCGTCGTCGACCGGCGAGTGATCCGAGCACAGGGCGTCGATAGTGCCGTCGGCCAAGCCGCGCCGCAGCGCGTCGCGGTCGCTTTGGGCGCGCAACGGCGGTTCGAGACGGGCGTGCGGATTGAAGTTGCCGATGTCGTGTTCGCACAGATGCAGGTGATGGGCGGCCACATCACAGGTCGCGCTGATGCCGCTGGCGCGCGCAGCGGCGAGCATCTCCAGGCCGGCGGCGCTGGAAATGCGGCGGATGTGGATGCGCGCGCCGGTTTCGCGGGCCAGTTGCAGGAGGGTGGACAAGGCGACGGTTTCTGCGGCCACCGGGATGCCGGTAAGCCCCAGCCGCGCCGCCACTTCGCCGTCGTGGGCGACGCCATCACGCGCCAGGAAAGGGTCCTGCGCCTGCATCCAGATGGGGAAGCCAAAAGTGGCGGCGTACTGCATGGCGCGCAGCAATACCTGGGTATCGACGATGGCGCGGTCGGCCTGGCCGAAGGCGATGCAGCCGGCCTCCGCCAGCTCCGCCATTTCGGTGAGGCGTTCGCCGGCCAGTTGTTGAGTCAATGCACCGACCGGATAGACATGGGCGAAGCCTGGCTGGCGCGCCCGGTGCTTGAGCATCTCGACCAGCCCCGGCTCGTCCAGTAGCGGGTCGGTGTCAGGCGGGCAAGCCAGGCTGGTGACGCCGCCGGCGGCGGCGGCGGCCATTTCCGATTCCAGCGTCGCGCGATATTCGTAGCCCGGCTCGCGCAGCCGCGCCGACAGATCGACCAGTCCGGGGCAGACGATGCAGCCGCTCGCATCAATGGCGCCATTGCTTTCAAAACCCGCCGGCGTTGCGCCGATGGCGACGATGTGGCCGCGCGCGACGAACACATCGGCCATGCGGTCGATGCCGTTGGCGGGGTCGATGACGCGACCGTTCTTGATGTGGATTTTCATGCCGGGCCCCCCGCCAACATGCGCATTACCGCCATGCGCACGGCGATGCCGAAAGTCACTTGCGGCAGGATCACGGCATGGGCGCCGTCGGCCACCGCCGAGTCGATCTCGACGCCGCGGTTCATCGGCCCTGGGTGCATGACAATGGCGTCGGGTTTGGCCAGCGCCAGTTTTTCCGGCGTCAGGCCGTAGGATTTGAAGAATTCCTGCGGGCTGGGCAACAGTGCGCCGTTCATGCGCTCGTTCTGCAAGCGCAGCATCATCACCACATCGACGCCGCGCAGCCCCTCGCGCATGTCGTGGAAGACCTGCACGCCGAGCCGCTCGACGCTGGTCGGCAACAAGGTCTTGGGGGCGATCACCCGTACTTCCGGCACGCCGAGCGTGGTCAGGGCGTGGATCTGCGAACGCGCCACACGCGAGTGGAGAATATCGCCGATGATCGCCACCGTCAGCCCGGTGAAATCCTGCTTGTAGTGGCGGATGGTGTACATGTCGAGCAGGCCCTGCGTCGGATGCGCATGGCTGCCATCGCCGGCATTGACCACATGGATATGCTCGCGCCCGGTGGCGGCGAGGTGCGCGGCGATCAGGTGTGGCGCGCCGCTCGAGGCGTGGCGCACCACGAACATGTCGGCCTGCATCGCTGCGAGATTGTCGACCGTATCCAGCAGGGTTTCGCCCTTGGAGGCGCTGGAGGTGTTGATGTTGAGGTTGATGACGTCGGCAGAAAGCCGCTTGGCGGCGATCTCGAAAGTGGTGCGGGTGCGTGTGGAATTCTCGAAGAACAGGTTGAACACGCTCTTGCCGCGGAGCAGCGGCAGTTTCTTCATCTCGCGTTCGGCAATCCCGGTGAAGGGCGTGGCGCTATCGAGGATCGCAATGAGAATCTCGCGCGGCAGACCCTCGATGGTGAGCAAGTGCTTGAGTTCGCCATGACTGTTGAGTTGTGGATTCTTTTGCCGGTCAAGCATCGCACCCCTCCTTGAGCATGGCTTGGGCATCGAAGTAATCCTGCAAAATGATTTGTGCGGCGACCGCATCCACCTGCTGTTTGCGCGCCTGCCAGGACAAGCCGGCATCGCGCAGACGGTCCTCGGCTTCGCTGGAGCTCAGACGTTCGTCGACCAGGTGGACCGGCAGGCCGAACCGCCCCTCCAGTTGCTTGGCGAAACGCCTGCAACGGGCGGTCATTTGGTGTTCGCTGCCGTCCAGGGCGCGCGGCAGGCCGACCACCAAGTGTGCCGGTTGCCATTCGGCAATGAGCCTGGCGATGGCGGCAAAACGGATGTCGTTGGCTTCGCCGCTGAGCGTGGCGAGGGGCCGCGCCTGACCCAGAAAAATTTCGCCGATGGCAACGCCGATGCGCTTGAGGCCGAAGTCGAAAGCCAGCACTGTGCCTTCAGGCATGTCCCGCCACCTCGGAGAGGTTGGCAAAGTCTATGCCGAGCAGTTGCATGGCGGCGGCCAGGCGTTCTTCCGGCGGCAGGTCGAAGAGAATTTGCGGATCAGCGCCGACGGTCAGCCAGGCGTTCTGCGACAGCTCCCATTCAAGCTGGCCGGCTGACCAGCCGGCGTAGCCGAGAGTGACCAGAATTTCGGAGGGAATTCCGCTGCTACCCATTTCGATGAGAATGTCGCGGGTGCTGGTGAGGCCTATGCCATCCTTGACAGCCAGCGTCGATTGCCAATGGCCGGTCGGGCGATGCAACACGAAGCCGCGGTCGGTTTGCACCGGGCCGCCGAAATACACCGGCATGGCGCCGATGGCGGTTTGCCGGGCTATTTCAGCAAAAGGAATATTGACGCGCTCGAACAGCGTGGCGAGATCCATGTCCATCGGACGATTGACGATGATGCCAAGCGCGCCGTGCTGGTTGTGCTCGCAGATGTAGGTAAGGGAGCGCGAAAAGTTGGGGTCGGCCATGGCGGGCATGGCGATCAGGAAGTGATGTGTCAGGCAGACGGAGGCAGGTTCGTCGGTCACGCGCGCATTGTAATCCGTTGTGCCGGTTTCTGTCACACATTACCCCGCTACCGCCGGGCGCACGGTGTTTCGCGGATGCTAGAATTCCCGCTTTGCGGCGGGCCGCCGGCGACTGAGGGAGTTTTTGCATGCAACTGGTTTGTCTCGACCTCGAAGGCGTGCTGGCGCCGGAAATCTGGATCGAATTTTCCCGCCGCACCGGCATCCCGGAACTAAGCCGCACCACCCGCGACGAGCCGGATTACGACAAGCTGATGCGGTATCGGCTGACCTTGCTGGCGCAGCATAAACTCGGTCTGCCCGACATCCAGAAAGTGATTGCTGCGATGGGGCCGATGCCCGGCGCCAGGGATTTTCTCGACGATCTGCGCAGCCGCTTCCAGGTGATTATCCTGTCCGATACTTTCTACGAATTCGCCATGCCGCTGATGCGGCAACTGGGTATGCCGACGCTGTTTTGCCACAAGCTTGAAGCCAATGCCGATGGCATGCTGGTGAATTATCATCTGCGCATGGCAGAGCAGAAGCGCGAGGCGGTGCGGCGTTTCAAGGAGCTGAACTTCAAGGTGATCGCCGCCGGCGATTCCTACAACGACACCGCCATGCTGGGCGAAGCGCATGCGGGCATCCTGTTCCATCCGCCGGAAAACGTCATCCGGGAATTCCCGCAGTACCCGGTGAGCATGAACTACGCCGAGCTGGATGCCGAAATCCGCAGGGCCAGCGCGAGTCTCTGACATGGGCTTACCAATCTCGCGCACCGGGATCGGCAAGGCTTTGGCGGATGCGCGCGAGCGTACCCTGGCGGCTTATCGGCACCTGCCGGATGAGCGTCTGAGCGTACCTTTTCTGTCTGTCATCAACCCTCCGCTGTGGGAGCTTGGACACATCGCCTGGTTCGAGGAGCGCTGGTGCCTGCGCCGCCGGGCCGACGGTCACTGGGGGCCGTCGCTGCGGCAGGATGCGGATGCTTTGTATGATTCCGCCGCGATTCCTCATGCCGCCCGCTGGTCCTTGCCGCTGCCTGATCGTTGCGGCACGCTTGAGTATATGGCGGCGGTGCGTGACGCCACACTCAAAGCGCTGGAACACTGCGATGAAGCGGCGCTCGATTTCTTCCGGCTGGCCCTGTTCCACGAGGACATGCACGACGAAGCCTTGTGGATGACCCTGCAAACCCTGGCTTATCCCGTCCCGTTGCGCCAAGCGCCGCCGCTCGATGCGCCGCCGTGCTCAACCTGGTCCGGCGATGCGGTGTTCGACGGCGGTGAATTTTTAATGGGCGCCAGCCGCGACAGCGCGGCGTTTGTTTTCGACAACGAGCGCTGGCGCCACCCCGTTCGTATCGAACCTTTCCGGATGGCGCGGCGTTGTGTCAGCAACGGCGAATTCCTGGCTTTTGTTGAAGACGGCGGCTATCAGCGCCGTTCCTGCTGGGATGAGGCCGGCTGGACTTGGCGCAGCGAGAATGCCGCCGAGCACCCGCTGTATTGGCGGCGTGTTGCGGATGGATGGCAGCAGCGGCGCTTTGATCGCTGGACGCCTTTGGCTGGGCAGCAAACTTTAGTCTGCGTCAGCGCCTATGAGGCCGATGCCTGGTGTCGCTGGGCCGGACGCCGTCTGCCGAGCGAGGGCGAATGGGAGTTCGCCTGTCGCGCAGACTTGCCGCAAGGGGCAGACCATGACGATGACCATGCGCCGTGGGGCAGCCGCCCGCCGCGCCACACCGAGGCCAATCTGGACGATCATTGGGGCGCTCCGCTGGATGTTGCAGCTTTGCCGGACGGCGCTACTCCGGCGGGCTTGCTGCAAATGCTCGGCAATGTGTGGGAATGGACCGCGACCGCCTTCGCTCCATATCCGGGATTTGTCGCCGGCCCCTACATGGAATATTCCGCGCCCTGGTTTCACAGCCATCGCGTGCTGCGCGGCGGTTCCTTCGCTACCCGCAGTCGTCTGGTGCACAGTCGCTGGCGTAATTTCTACCAGCCGGATCGGCGCGATGCGTTTGCCGGTTTTCGCAGTTGCGCCCTGAGCGCAGCATAGAGCCGCGCCACAGGGCAACCGTCCCGCCATAAAAAAGGGCGCCCGGTTGGGCGCCCAATGAACCACTGGAGGAGTCGTTGATTAGTAGTGGTAGGCCGATTCGCCGTGCGAGGCAATGTCCAGACCTTCGCGCTCTTCATCTTCCGCCACGCGCAGGCCGACGATCATGTCTACCAGTTTGTAGCAGACCAAGGCCACCAGACCGGACCAGAGGATGGTGGTACCCACGCCGGTGGCCTGGATGACCAGTTGATCCATGATCGAATAATTGTCCGCAACCTTGTTGGCGACATAATCATAGATGCCGCTGCCGCCCAGGCTGGGCGCAGCAAACACGCCGGTGAGCAGCGAGCCGAGAATGCCGCCCACGCCATGCACGCCGAACACGTCGAGCGTGTCGTCCGCGCCGAGCATTTTCTTCAGGCCATTCACGCCCCACAGGCAGATTACGCCGGCCAGGAGCCCGATCACCAGGGCGCCGCCCACGCCAACATAACCGCACGCCGGAGTGATTGCCACCAGGCCGGCCACCGCGCCGGAGGCTGCACCCAGCATCGAGGGCTTGCCCTTGGACAGCCATTCAACCGTCATCCAGGACAGCGCCGCAATGGCGGTTGCCAGCCAGGTATTGACGAAAGCCAGCGCCGCCGTGCCGTTGGCTTCGAGCGCCGAGCCGGCGTTGAAGCCGAACCAGCCGAACCACAGCAGCGAAGCGCCGATCATGGTCATGGTCAGGCTGTGCGGCGCCATCGAGTCTTTGCCGTAGCCGATGCGCTTGCCGATCAGGAAAGCGCCGACGATGCCTGCCATGGCGGCGTCGATATGCACCACCGTGCCGCCGGCGAAATCCAGTGCGCCTTTCTGGAACAGCCAGCCGGCAGTGGCGTTGAGCTTGTCAGCGGCTTCTGCGGAGATATAGCCGTCCGGGCCGGCCCAGTACCAGACCATGTGAGCGATGGGCAGGTAGCTGAAGGTGAACCACAGCACCGAGAACAGTAGAACTGCGGAGAACTTGATGCGCTCGGCGAAAGAGCCGACCACCAGCGCCACGGTAATTGCCGCGAAAGCGCCCTGGAAAGCCACGTAGATAAACTCCGGGATGACGACGCCCTTGCTGAAGGTAGCCGCTGCAGAGTCGGGCGTAATGCCTTTCAGGAACAGTTTGTCGAGACCGCCGAAGAATGCATTGCCCTCACTGAAGGCGATGCTGTAGCCATAGGCGGCCCACAGCACGCTGATCAGGGAGAAGATCACGAATACCTGCATCAGCACCGACAGCATGTTCTTGCTGCGCACCAGGCCGCCATAGAACAACGCCAGGCCGGGAATCGACATCAGGATGACGAAGGCGGTGGCGACGATCATCCATGACGTATCGCCCTTGTTGGGGACTGGCGCGGCCGGTGCGGCAGCGGCGGGTGTGACTGCTGGTGCTGCGGCTGGCGCCGCTGCCGGGGCGGCAACAGGCGCCGCAACCGCCGGAGTGGCAGTGACTGCCGGCTTGTCTTCGGCATGGCTGGCGCCGGCCATGCCGGCCAGGAGCAAGGCAGCCGTCATTAGAAATGTTAACGTTCTTTTCATCATGTTCCCCTTAGAGCGCTTCCTCACCGGTTTCGCCGGTGCGGATGCGGACAACCTGTTCCAGATCGAAGACGAAAACTTTGCCGTCGCCGATTTTGCCGGTACTGGCGGATTTTTCGATGGCTTCGATCACCTGGTCGAGCAGCTCGTTCTTGATGGCGGCTTCGATTTTAACCTTGGGTAAAAAGTCGACGACATATTCGGCGCCGCGATACAGCTCGGTGTGGCCTTTCTGCCGGCCAAACCCCTTGACCTCGGTGACAGTGATGCCCTGCACGCCGATGGCGGAGAGCGCTTCACGCACTTCGTCAAGCTTGAATGGCTTGATGATGGCGGTGACGAGTTTCATAACGGTTTCCTTAAAGAGTTCAGGAATTCGCCGGTGCAAATCTTACACAGCATGCACCGGCGAGCGTCCCTGGTAGGTTAGAAGGTTTTGCCAAAAGTAAGCAGAGCGCGGCTCTTGCCGGCCGAGTAACCGCCGGCGGGGGAGGCAAAACAGTAGAACTCGCCCTTGGCGCAACTGCCCTTGGCATCGGTGTCCAGCAGCGCCAGCCCAACGGTGCCGATACCTACGTCCTTGGTCACGCCGAGCTTCCAGTCGGTATAGGAAGCGCCGCTGAAACCCTTCACCGACTGATGGCCTACATGGGCGGATATGCCCAGGCCGCCGCCCATATCAAAAGTGCCGGTGAGATCGAGATAACCGCTGCCGGTAGTCTTGCTGCCGGTGGGAGTAAGCGCGCCGAAAAGGTTGGTCGTGGTATAGGAGTACTTGGCGCTTAGCCATTTCCAGGAGAGGGCGCCATAGACTTCGGTGGTATCGGGCTTGGTAAAGCCTTTTGGATAGGTACCCGGATAATTGTAGGTCAACACGCCGACGTCATAGCCGAGGTCCTCGGAGATCGCGCCTTTGTAGCCGCCATACAAGTCAAGCTCCAGGCTGGCGCCACTGGCGCCAGCGTCGGTGAGCCAACTGATATTGGAACCCCAGGTGCCGACATAAAACCCGCTTGGATGGGCGTAGTCAAAGCCGCCTTGTACCGCCGGCTTGCCGCGTGTCTGGGCGATGCCGCGATAAAGATACTCGGAAGCCATGGTGAAGTTTCCGGTGAAAGGACTCGGGGCAGCGACCGGCGCCGCAGTCTCGGCGTGACCGGCGGCAGGAAGGAGAAATGCGCCGGTAACGAGAGAGGCGATGAGGGTTTTTCGCATAATCATAATGAATCTCCTATGGTTAAATTAATTCAGCGATGTCGCTACTGCACTTTGCGTGCCAAAAATAAATTACTATTTAAAACAAACAAGTAAATCTATTTTTAGGACGGCCACAGATAACCATGCACTGAATTGAGGCAAGAAGATAAATCACGGCACCAATTAGGTGCGTATGCGTCTTGAATTTTTCTGCCATGCTAAACTGGCCCGAATATTCAGGGGATCGCCATGCTCAATACTCAATTTCTTGATGATATTTCCAGTCGTCTTTCGCAACTGATCGCCGCGAGTCCTGCCAGGGACATCGAGAAAAACGCCCGCGCCTTGCTCGCCAGCGCCTTTGCCCGGCTCGATCTGGTGACCCGTGAGGAGTTCGATATACAGGCCGCCGTATTGGCAGGCACGCGGGAAAAACTTTCTGCCCTGGAGGCCAGGGTGGCTGCGCTGGAGGCCGGTTTGCCCGGACGGAAATAGGACTGCGCAGACCGGGAGCGGATACAGTGGCGGCTATAATCGCCGCATCCGTCGCTGTTTTCATTTGTCATGTCCCTTGCCGTCCTCAAATCCCGCGCCCTCGCCGGCATGGATGCGCCCGAAGTCACCGTCGAGGTTCACCTTGCCGGAGGGCTGCCGGTGTTCACCCTGGTCGGCCTGCCGGATACCGAGGTCAAGGAAGCGCGCGACCGGGTGCGTGCGGCGATCCAGAACAGTCATTTTGAATTTCCGCAGCGGCGCATCACAGTGAATCTTGCGCCGGCGGATCTGCCAAAAGAATCCGGTCGCTTCGATCTGCCGATTGCACTGGGCATCCTGATCGCTTCGGGTCAGGTCAGCGGCAAGGGTCTGGAAAATATGCAGTTCGCCGGCGAACTGGCGCTGGGCGGCGAGTTGCGCGCGATACGCGGCGCGCTGGCGATGTGCGCGGCGATGTCCCGGGCAACGGAGGGCGCCAGTCCGCGCAGTTTCGTTCTGCCCGCCGAAAGCGCGGCAGAAGCCGCCCTGGTGCGTTCCGCCACCATCCTGCCGGCGCGCACGCTGCTGGAAGTCTGCGCCCATCTCAACGGCCAGCAAGCACTCGCGCCCTTTACCGGCGCAGCATTGCTGGCTGAGCCGGATTACCCCGACCTGACCGAAGTCAAAGGTCAGGCGCAAGCCAAGCGTGCGCTGGAAGTCGCCGCCGCCGGCAGCCACTCGCTGCTGCTCTCCGGCCCGCCCGGCACCGGCAAGTCGATGCTGGCGAGCCGCTTCCCCGGCATTCTGCCAGCCATGACCGAGGATGAGGCGCTACAGAGCGCCGCCGTGCAATCGCTGGCCGGTCGTTTCCGCGTCGAGGATTGGGGCAAGCGCCCATATCGCGCGCCGCATCACTCGGCCTCCGGCGCGGCGCTGGTCGGCGGCGGCAGCGTGCCGCGTCCCGGCGAAATTTCCCTGGCGCATCATGGCGTGCTGTTTCTCGACGAGCTGCCGGAGTTCGAACGGCGGGTGCTGGAGGCCCTGCGCGAACCGCTGGAAAGCGGCCACATCTGCGTCTCGCGCGCCACTCGACGCGCCGATTTTCCCGCCCGCTTTCAACTGGTGGCGGCGATGAATCCCTGCCCCTGCGGCTGGCTCGGCCATGCCAACGGCAAGTGTCGGTGCACGCCCGATCAGGTGGCGAAATATCGCGGCAAACTTTCCGGCCCGCTGCTCGACCGCATCGACCTGATGATCGCAGTACCAGCGTTGTCCGATGTGGAGTTGCAGGCGCGTGGCGACGGCGAATCCTCCGCTGCGGTGCGTCAGCGTGTGGCCGGCGCGCGTGAGCGCCAGTTGGCCCGGCAGGGCAAAGCCAACGCCCTGCTGGCGCCCTCCGAGGTGGATCAATACTGCCTGCCCGATCAGGCCGGCGCGCAACTGCTGAAACAGGCTATCACCCGTTTGTCATTATCGGCGCGTGCCTATCATCGCATCCTCAAAGTAGCGCGCACCGTCGCCGACTTGGCCGGCGCCGAGCAAGTATCCAGTCCGTATATTGCCGAGGCGGTGCATTATCGCCGCAGTCTCGGTGATGCCTGACACTTTCCGAGCGACATATTTGTAATCTGTTATGTCGAAAATGATGGGAAAAATCTCACCACCAAGACACCAAGGACACCAAGGGACACGAAGGCAGGCCGATGTTTTTCTTGGTGCAACTTGGTGTCCTTGGTGTCTTGGTGGTTAATCGCTTGAGGTTGACAGCCTGTCAGGCTGACTGACGGCAATGCGTCTCGCGCAGGAAGAGTATCAACAGCATCGAGACGACTATGCCGGCAAAGATCAGGCTGAACCCGGCTTGCCAGGCGGCAGCGTCGTAAGTGCGCGCACCATTGACCAATGTTCCGCTCCAGTGGCGATCCAGCATCCAGCCGACCGCCGGTTGCAGCAGCATGCCGCCCAACAGCGGCCCCATGTTGCAGACGCCGGAAGCGGTACCCATCAGCCGCAACGGCACCGACTCTTTGGCGCAGGCGAAGCCGACGATGAGATTGCCGGAGGCGAAGCCGACTGGCGCCAGTATTGTCACCAGCAGCCATAGGGGTAGCGGCAGGAAGATGATCGTCGTCCAGCCGGCCAGCACGATCACGGTGGTCAGCACATACAGCGGCTTTCTGCGCCCGCTGCGTTCCGACCATGCGCCCAGCAGCGGCCCGCCCAGCGCCCAGGCGACCAGCAGGATGGAGGTGATTGCCGCCGCGGATTTCGGGTCAAGGCCATATACCTGGCGCAGGTAAGGCACACCCCACAAGCCGGAAAAAGCCAGGATGGCGCCGGTGACGCCTATCGGGGTCAATAGCAATATCCAGATATTTCGATAGCACAGTACTTCGAGCAGGCCGCGCAGTATCGGTGTGTGCTCGGCTTGCCCATGATTGTGTGCGTGCTGGGAATGGCTGGCATAACCGCGCTCGACGGGATCGTCGCGCACCAGCCACCAGGTGGCGAGGCACAGCAGCGCTGTCACCCCTGCCGAGACGCCCATCACCGCGCGCCAGCCGAAAGCTTCCACCAGCATGCGCAGCGGCACGCCGGCCACCACTCCGCCGACCACGCCCATCAACAGCGCCATGCCCGTAGCCAGCGCGTATTGGCGCGGCGCGAACCAGTGGCTGGCGAGCTTGAGCATGGAGACAAACGCGACAGCCACCGAAGCGCCGATCAGCAATCGTCCGGCGTCGGCCCACCACAGGCTGGTCGCCGTGGCGAACAGGGCGGTGCCGAGCGCCGCCACACCGGCGCCCAGGGTGAGCAGGCGGCGCGGCCCCCAGCGGTCGGCAATTACGCCGGTGGGAATCTGCATCGCTACATAGGAATAAAAATAGAAGCCCGACAGATTACCCAGCGCCGCCGCGCCGATGGAAAACTCCGCCATTAGTTGATCGGTAATGACCGCCGGCGCCACGCGCTGATAGAAACCGATCAGGTACAGCAAAGCGCCGAGGCCCCACACCGACCACGCCAGTGCAGCGGGTGGAAAGGGACGCGATGGAGTGGAGATCATGTGGCGCTCAGCACTGCTCCCACGGCAGGCCGTCGTAACGCCAGCCAGTGAGTGTGCCGCGCCGATGCTGATCGTCGAGTTCGCCTTCGAAGCCGTGCAGCACGTTGTAGACCTCGCTGAAGCCGGCCTGCTCCAGCGCCGCGCCGGCATCCCTGGAGCGGTTGCCGCTGCGGCAGATCAGGATGATGGGGCGGTCAACGCTGGCGGCTTTCTTGACATGGGCGACGAAGTGCGGATTGATTTCCCAATCCGGCCCGTCGTTCCAGGGGATCATGATAGCGCCGACCGGATGGCCGACGAACAGGAATTCCATTTCGCTCCTGACGTCGATGAACAAGGCCAGCGGATTGTCGTGGAGCAACTGGCTGGCTTCTTTCGGGGTGAGATGTTTCATGGCGGCGTCCCGCTGGTTGGGGTGGGGAATTATAGACCAGGCGGGGTTCGTCCCGCTCAGCCATGCGGGGCGCAGGTTCTCGCATGATAGACTTGCGGGTCACTCAGTCACGCCACCACGCCACAGATTGCCATGCAAGCCGACCGCAGCCAAGAACTCCGCGAGCACCTCCGTCAGCGTATCCTGATTCTCGACGGCGCCATGGGTACCATGATCCAGCGTCACGGCCTCGCCGAGGCTGATTATCGCGGCACGCGCTTTGCCGCGCATCCGAAGGATTTGAAGGGCAACAACGACCTGTTGTTGCTGACTCAGCCCGAGATTATTCGCGCCATCCACGCCGAATACCTGGAGGCCGGCGCCGACATCGTCGAGACCAACACCTTCAACGCCACCGCCATTTCCCAAGCCGATTACGGGCTGGAGGCTATCGTCTATGAATTGAACCTTGCCGGTGCGCGTGTCGCCCGCCAGGTCTGCGATGAATTCAGCGCGCAAAATTCCGCCAAGCCGCGCTTCGTCGCTGGCGTGTTGGGGCCGACCTCGCGCACTGCTTCGCTTTCACCGGATGTCAACGACCCCGGCTACCGCAATGTGGATTTCGACGAACTCGTCGCCACCTACCTGGAAGCGGCGCGCGGCCTGGCCGACGGCGGCGCTGACCTGCTGCTGGTGGAGACGATATTTGATACGCTGAATGCCAAGGCGGCCCTGTTCGCCGTCGAGAAATTTTTCGACGAGTGCGGACAGCGTTTGCCGGTAATGATTTCCGGCACCATCACCGATGCTTCCGGGCGCACCCTGTCCGGCCAGACCACCGAGGCGTTCTGGAATTCCTTGCGCCATTCGCAGCCGCTCAGCTTCGGCCTCAACTGCGCGCTGGGCGCGGGCGAGTTGCGCCAGTATGTCGACGAGCTGTCGCGGGTCAGCGATTGTTTCGTCTCGGCCCATCCCAACGCCGGCTTGCCGAATGCCTTCGGTGGCTACGACGAAACACCAGAGATGCTGGCGGCGGCGATCCGCGAATGGGGTGAAGCGGGGATCATCAACATCGCCGGCGGCTGCTGCGGCACCACGCCCGAGCACATCCGCGCCATCGCCCAGGCGCTGGATGGCGTCAAGCCGCGCCAACTGTCCGCGCCCGAAATAAAGCTGCGTCTGTCCGGCCTGGAGCCGTGCAACCTCGGCGCCGATGCGCTGTTCGTCAACGTCGGCGAACGCACCAACGTCACCGGCTCGAAAGCCTTCGCCCGCCTGATCCTCAACGGCCAGTTCGAGGAAGCGGTGGCAGTGGCGCGCAACCAGGTCGAGGCCGGCGCGCAGATCGTCGACATCAATATGGACGAGGCGATGCTCGATTCCCAGGCGGCGATGGTGAAATTTCTCAAGCTGATTGCCAGCGAACCTGACATCGCCCGTGTGCCGATCATGCTCGACTCCTCCAAGTGGACGGTGCTGGAGGCCGGCCTGAAATGCCTGCAAGGCAAAGGCATCGTCAATTCGATTTCGCTCAAGGAAGGCGAGCAGAAATTTCTTGAACAGGCGCGGCTGATCCGCCGCTACGGCGCCGCCGCCATTGTCATGGCCTTCGACGAACAAGGCCAGGCCGACACTTACGCACGCAAGACGACGATTTGCCAACGCGCCTATGAGTTGCTGGTGGGCATCGGTTTCCCGGCAGAAGACATCATCTTCGACCCGAATATTTTTGCCATCGCTACCGGCATCGAGGAACACGACAACTACGCCGTGGACTTCATCAATGCCACACGCTGGATACGCCAGAACCTGCCGCACGCCCAGGTCTCCGGCGGCGTTTCGAATGTGAGCTTCAGTTTTCGCGGCAACGATCCGGTGCGCGAGGCGATCCACACCGTCTTCCTGTACCACGCCATCCAGGCCGGCATGAGCATGGGCATCGTCAATGCCGCCCAGCTCGGGGTGTATGACGATCTCGATGCGGCGCTGCGCGCCAAGGTCGAGGCGGTGGTGCTCAACAAGTCCAAGGATGCCGGCGAGCAACTGGTCGAGTTTGCACAGACAGTAAAAGGCTCGGCCAAGGAACATGTGGCCGATCTGGCCTGGCGTGAACAGGCGGTCGGCGAGCGCCTCAAACATGCCATGATCAAAGGCATCACCGACTACATCCTCATCGACACCGAAGAGGCGCGCTTGCAGATCAAGGCCGCCGGGCTGCCGCCGCTGGCGGTGATCGAAGGACCGCTGATGGAAGGCATGAACGCGGTCGGCGACCTGTTCGGCGCCGGCAAGATGTTCCTGCCACAGGTGGTCAAGTCGGCGCGCGTCATGAAACAGGCGGTGGCGCACCTGCTGCCGTACATCGAGGCGGAGAAGCTGCGCACCGGCGCGGCCGCCAAGGGACGCATCGTGATGGCCACGGTGAAAGGCGACGTGCATGACATCGGCAAGAACATCGTCGGCGTGGTGCTGGGCTGCAACGGCTATGAAGTGTTCGACCTGGGGGTGATGGTTTCCTCCGAACGGATACTCGCGGCGGCGCGCGAGCATGACGCCGACATCATCGGGCTGTCCGGCCTGATCACCCCTTCACTGGAGGAGATGAGCCATGTCGCCGCCGAGATGCAGCGCCAGGGCTACACTACGCCCTTGCTGATCGGCGGCGCCACCACCAGCCGCGCCCATACCGCCATCAAGATCGCGCCGCACTACAGCCAGCCGGTGGTGTATGTGCCGGACGCCTCGCGCGCCGTCGGCGTCGTCACCAAGCTGCTCTCCGACGACCAGGCCGCCGCATTCAAGGCGGAAGTTGTCGCTGACTACGAAAAACTGCGTATCCAGCACGCCAACAAAAAAGGCGTGCAGATGGTAAAGCTGGCTGCGGCGCGCGCCAACCGCGCTGCATTCAGCTACGCTCCGCAGCCGCCGCGGCGGCCCGGCATTACAGTGTTGCGCGACATCGACCTGGCTACGCTGGCAAACTATATCGACTGGGGGCCGTTCTTCCAGACCTGGGATCTGGCCGGCAGCTATCCAAAAATCCTTGATGACGAGAAGGTCGGCGAGGCCGCGCGCAGCGTTTTTGCCGACGGCAAGCAGATGCTGGCGGACATCATCAAAGCACAGTCAACAAATCCGTGGCTCACCGCCAATGCCGTGTTCGGCCTGTTCCCCGCCAACGCCAACGGCGATGACGTGGAAATTTATATGGATGAGTCGCGCCGTGAAATGTGCGCCACGCTGCATTTTTTACGTCAGCAGCATCAGCGTCCGGCAGGCAAGCCGAACGAGTGCCTGGCCGATTTCGTCGCGCCCCGCGACACAGACACGCCCGACTGGATCGGCGCTTTCGCCTGCACGGCGGGGCTGGGTATCGAAAAAAAGCTCGCCGAATTCGAGGCGGAACAGGACGATTACCGCTCCATCATGCTGAAGTCGCTCGCCGACCGGCTCGCCGAAGCCTGCGCCGAATGGCTGCACGAAAAAGTACGCAAGGAATATTGGAGCTATGCCGCCGCCGAAAAACTTTCGACAGCGGAGCTGGTCGCCGAAAAATATTGCGGCATTCGCCCGGCACCCGGCTATCCGGCCTGTCCCGACCATACCGAGAAAGCCGCCCTGTTCGCCTTGATTGACGCATCGGCAAACAGCGGCGTGAGCCTGACTGAAAGCTACGCCATGCTGCCGGCGGCGGCAGTCAGCGGTTTTTACTTCGCCCACCCCGAGGCGCACTATTTCGCCGTCACCAAAATTGACCGCGACCAGCTCGAAGACTGGGCGCAGCGCAAGGGCATGAGCATCGCAGAAGCGGAGAGATGGCTGGCGCCGATTTTATAAGGCGAAAATCGGTTGCCGTGAAAATAAACTTTTTCGTAACTTGATGACCTGCAAAGGAAAAAGTATGTCTGGAAAGTTTATTTTCAAGGGCGTTTGAAAATAAACCAGTGTGTCCAGATCAATTCGAGGTTGGGCCTGAAATTGAGCTTTACGGTTGGCCCTTATCTGAAATTCGCAAGCAGCGTCTCTCTAGTAAATAGACAAATCAATTGGTTACGGAATTTTTATGTCTAGCAGCATGTCTAGTCGAACCTAGGCCGCTACCATCTTATCCAAGCGTCTTGGGTTGTCCTGGGCCCGACCGCCACACCGCCAAGGACCGGGGGCCTTCTGGGTGAATCAACCCCAGCCTTCGCATAGCCTGCAACAGGTTCTTCACTTTATGGGCTCGTTGAGTGGCATCGAGTACATCCGGTAGTTTCGGCAGGATCAGGGCGTCAAGTTCCTGTCGCGTGGCCTGGCCATATTTCTGCAAGTACTCCACCACGAGCTGCCGGTAATACCTGTCGTCAAGCCCACGGGTACGGATGTAGTTGGCCTTTTGCCCGACCCAATCGGCGACCTTCGCCGAAATGAAGAAATTGGGCGAACGGCCCTCGATCAGTTTCAGCGCCTTCAATTCCCGAACACTCTCCGGTGACAGAGTTCGGTGCTTCTGCACTTGGTCGAGTAGCAGCACTTGGTGAAGCTCAAGGTCACTGCGCTTCATCAGCAATTGCGTGTACCTCACGTCGAGCACCTGCCCGGTGATGGCGACCTCTACCCGTGGATGGCCTTGCTCGCTGGTATCAAACGCATAGTCAGGAAGAGGGAAAAATCGTTCGCGCTGCGTCTCGAACATGCGTCGGATGCCACTGCCGACTTGGTCGATCATGCGCAGGCGGATCATCCCTTCGATCAGCCATTGATTGCGGTAATGCTCGGGCGGCGACTGATGTTCCAGCATCCACTCCACGCTGGGCGGAATGAACTGCCCCAGATTGCTGAACACCAGCCGATCCGGATACTCCACCACATTGATCTTGCCGCCCAGTCGATAGTCCTGGTGGGCGATGCAGTTGTGCAGTGCTTCGCGCATCACCCAGGCGTCATAGCGCGGAATCGCAGTCGGGAACAAGGTGCCATCGGGCATATGCTCGATGGTGACGTTGCGGACGCGGCCATACACCTTGTCTGTCGACAGCAGCAAGGGAATGCTGAAATGTTGGGAAGACTCGGTGCGATTGCGGTTGTCCCGCAGAATCCAACTGATCTTGGCATCAGCCGGCGACAGAAAATGAACCGCCTCATCGTTGCCCAGCAGCAAGAGCGCCGAGCGAGTCACCTTTCCCAGTTTGGTAATCCGCGCCTTGTTGAGCAGCATCGGCACATCCCATGCCGCCGCTTCGGCACGAATTTGGTCGTGTCGCGCCGGATCGGACTCGCTCTTCAACAGATACTCGGTGAAGCGTTTGCGGGCAGCGTCGACTGCCTCAGGAGCCAGATCGTCCAGCGTTGCGTCGGGCACCAGATCGCCAGACCAGTCATCCTTTTGCCCCAGCATCGCCCACAGACGAGCCTCCTTGTCCGAATGATCGGAAAGCCGCGTCTTGTGGCTATCGATGCGGATGTAACGCAGCTTTTGAAAGGCAATCGGCGCACTCCGTGGCGGATGAATCTCCAGCATGACGACCCGCCCGTCAGGATGATCGACAGCGTGGAAGACGAAATCCGCATGAGGCGTCGTCATCTGCTGCAACCACATGATCAGCGCCTGATTGCCCTCTTTGCGGCTGAACGGATCAAACGTGGTCCCTTTCACTGCATGCGTGCCGTCCTCGATACCCCATACTACCCAGGCGCGGTCGTGGCCTTCGAGCACGGCAGAATTGGCCAGTGCGGAAATGTACTGACCGATCTCTTCGGCCCGATCAAGATTCGACTTGAATTCGACCGTAGCCGCTTCGCGGGGCAGGCTCCGCAAGCGTTCCAGCGTATCCAGCAGCGTAGACTGGCTCATTTGACCAGGCATCGTTCCACGCCACAGTAAGCGTTGCGGACTGCGAGTCTGGCTGCTTCGTCGACCGTCATGCGGCCAGGCGCTCCAACGTCGTTACGCCATGATCGCGGAAATCATCCATCGAGACGAATTGCTTGTCGACTGCGCTGGTGACGAGCTTGACGTCCTTCTTGGTCAGCGCATCGAAGTCTTGATGGACAACCAGACTGCGGAAGGGTAGGTTGGCTTTCTGGAACTCCAGGCAGGCGATGACGATCAGGCGCAGCTTGGCAGAATCCTTTTCCTTGGCGGCGAAAAGATAGGCCGGTACACGCCCGGTTTCGAAGGCGTAATCGACTTCAAGCTCCTCGCGTCCAGGGAGTGGCAGCATCGTCTGTTTCGGGTGAAACCGTTGCATACCGGACATAACAAACTCATCAACAGTCTCATAGAAGAGATTGGCGATGACCTCGCGCCGGTAAAGCCCCATGTTGCAGACCTTGGCCACCGTCTGGCCAAAATGCAGCACGGCCGGATAAAGTTCGGCGGCGGAGACGTCAATGAACAAATTGCCGCCGTCTTCCTGCACCCGATTTTCGCCGAGGATCTGCCGGTAGATTTTTTCCTTGTTCTGCGTATCGATGTCGTATTGATAGGAAAGCCGCATCAACGACAGGCCGTGGTCGCTAACGCGCACGCCGTCGCCACGCGCCTCAAGGAAGATGTCGACCATGTCGCCGTCCTCGTGGAACAGCGGCGCAACAAGCTTCATGATGCCAGGCCGCTTTTCGCGCAACCCCACGTGCCTGCCGAAGCCGGCGAAGAGGATATCCTGATAGTTCATTGGGTCTCCCCGTTCTGCCTGAAGAGCGGCAATGGCACGGCATTCGGAAAATGTCTTTCCCAGCTTTGAATATTGGTCATGGTCATGAATTCTGCGATGGCTTCGTCGAAGGATGCGTAGCGGCCGGTAATCGCCGCCGGATGCTTTTCCAGTCTGCCGGCGTTCAGGTTTTCGGCAGTGGCCCTGTGGATGTGATAGCTGAAATGGGGATGCCCCCCGAATAGTTTCGGAGACTGCTCATGCTGGCCGTTGAAACGGACGAGCGTGACGCGCTTGCCGTCAGGAGCGCGGTATATCAGTCCAAGCGAAAAGTCTTCGGCGAAGTCCAGGCTCTGCCGGATGAAGGCGTCGAATTCGGCGCCGTCGCCCGATACGGCGACCAGATCATTGCGGCGGTGGCGGTTTTCTTCCTTCATTTCGCGTCGTGGTGCTTCGTTGATGGTCTTGGGACAGCCGATCAAGCGGGTAATCTCGTCGTCAGTGTAATCGCTCATGACTTGTTTATCCTCCGAAACTCAAGCGGAAATCCCGTCGAATTCCCGCAAAACGCGGTATCGACGTTATGGCCCCGATGCGATAGCGCGGTCTCCGGGTGCGCGAACCATTATTTTCTTTCTCCACAGGCTCACCAGACGCGCCACCGGCACAATTTTCAGGGCATCCGACTTAACGGCGGTCATTGGAGCAAACCTCTTTCCACGTCCCGATAAGCGTTGCGTGCGGCGGATGCTGCAAATGGAGTTTCACGACCACCTTGCGGGCGCGCAGTTGCCGGGCAAGCCGGCGCAAGGCGATCTCGTCGGCGTGATTGGGTGCGCCAATGGATAGTTGCTGACGAAACTCCTCGGCAAGACGCGGCATGAAGCAGTCGGCCTGTTGCTTGTCGAGGCCGATGGGCTCGCCATCCAGGGACAAGGCTTCGCGCAACACATCCTGCGGTAGCTTCTGCATCCCGACCAGCAACCGGCAGCGATTGCCTTCGGCGCCAGAATAGCGGTCGATCAGATCGTCGATGCCGCGCCAGCCTCGCAGGTTGAAGTAGCCCACGCAAAAGTCGGCCCTCCGACCGGCTTCCAGGGAAGCACGCAATGCCGGCAGCAGCTCCCGGTCTATATTGTCGAAAATTCTTGGCATGCGTATTGAATGAGGAGTGGTTGATTAGCGCAAAAAACTTTGCGGACACAATTCACAATTCACAATTCATTTATTCGTTGGTCAAAGCGTGTTGTTTCATGCTGGTATACTTTTCGCTGCGTGACCGGTGACTGTCTCATGGAACCGGTCGAAACTTTTCATCGACGCATCACATACGCCCCGCATTCTATCGACAATTCCATGACACTCCACGTTTTGCTTGCCTTCTCTGCCGCCTGGTTTCCATGAAAATCCTCGAATACGTCGGCCTCGATACTTCCCGCGTCAAGAGTGCCTATCGCAAGGTGACGGAAGCCATCGCCCGCGACGATTTTCGCGCTGCGCAGGTCAAGAAGCTCGCCAATCTCGCTCACGGCAAGTTCTACCGGGCCAAACTCGATGATGCCGACCGGCTGCTGTTCTCGCTGCTGCGTCACGGCGACGAAGTCTGCGCCCTGATGCTGGAGGTGATCGCCAATCATGACTACGACAAGTCGCGCTTTCTGCGCGGCGCGGTGATCGACGAAGCGAAAATTTCCGACTGCACCGACCACGACATTGCCGAAGCCATCCGCGCGGCTCAGCCGGTGCGCTATCTGCATCCGGAGCGCACCACGGTGCATCTGCTCGACAAGCCGCTGTCTTTCGACGACACCCAGGAAGCCGTCTATCGCCAACCGCCGCCGCTCATCGTCGTCGGCAGCGCCGGCAGCGGCAAGACGGCGCTGACGCTGGAGAAGCTCAAGCACGCCGAGGGCGAGGTGCTGTATGTCACGCATTCCGCCTTTCTCGCCCAGAGCGCCCGCGACCTTTACTACGCCAACGGCTTCGAGCATGCCGGGCAGGAAGCGGTGTTCCTGTCCTACCGCGAGTTCATCGAGTCTATCCGCGTGCCGCTTGGGCGCGAGGCGCTGTGGCGCGATTTTACCGGCTGGTTCGCGTGCATGCGACTGGCCTTCAAGGACATCGACGGCCATCAGGCTTTCGAGGAAATTCGCGGCGTGCTGGCCGCCTCCGCTTCCGGCATCCTGTCGCGCGATGACTACCGCAATCTCGGCGTGCGCCAGGCGATCTTCCCCGTCGAGCGACGCGACGCGCTCTACGATCTGTTCGAGAAATACCGCGCCTGGCTGGCGGAGACAAAGCTCTACGACCTCAACCTGGTGGCCCAGGACTGGCAGGGGTTGGCGGCGCCGCGCTACGACTTCATCGTGGTTGATGAAGTACAGGACATCACCACGGTGCAACTGGCACTGGTGCTGAAGACCCTCAAAACCCCCGGCCACTTCCTGCTCTGCGGCGATTCCAACCAGATCGTCCATCCCAATTTTTTCTCCTGGGCGCAGGTCAAGAGCCTGTTCTGGCGCGATCCGCAACTGGCCGAACGGCAGGAATTGCGCGTGCTCACCGCCAATTTCCGCAACGGCCTGGAAGCCACCCGCGTCGCCAACACGCTGCTCAAGATCAAACAGAAGCGCTTCGGCTCCATCGACCGCGAGAGCAACTTCCTGGTACAGGCAGTCGGCGGCGAACCGGGACAGGTGGCGCTGCTGGCGGACAAGGATGCCGTCAAGAAAGAACTCGACCAGAAAATTCGCCGGTCTACCCAATTCGCCGTGCTGGTGATGCGCGACGAAGACAAGGCCGAGGCGAGGAAGCACTTCACCACGCCGCTGCTGTTTTCCATCCACGAGGCCAAAGGGCTGGAGTACGAAAGCATCGTCCTGTATCGCTTCGTCTCGGATCATCGCGCCGAATTTACCGACATCGCCGATGGCGTCGACAAGAAAGATATTGCTGTCGACACCCTCGACTATCGGCGGGCGAAAGACAAGCACGACAAGTCGCTGGAAGTGTACAAATTCTACGTCAATGCGCTCTACGTCGCGCTGACGCGGGCAGTGAAGAATCTTTACCTGATCGAATCCGACACCGCGCACCCGCTGTTCGGCCTGCTCGATCTGGCGCCGACCGGACAGGTCAAGGTCGAGGCGCGGCAAGCGACGCTGGAGGACTGGCAGAAGGAAGCGCGCAAGCTCGAGCTGCAAGGCAAGCAGGAACAGGCCGAGGCGATACGTCGCGGCATCCTCAAGCAAACGCTGGTACCGTGGCCGGTATTCGACGCAGCGAAGCTCAACGAACTCCTCATCAAGGTGTTCCGCGAACAGGCGCCGGGCGGCAAGCTCAGGCAGCAGCTCTACGAAATCGCCGCCTGCCACGACGAACCGGTGCTGGCCACTTGGCTCGCGCAGGAAGCAAAATTCGACGCCGCCAAACACTTTGTGCAGCAGCGCATGACGCTGGGCCGTAAGACCTATGTGCCGTATTTCGCCGGCCACTTCAAGGACATTTTGCGCCAGTGCGACCAGCACGGGCTGGAACATCGCCTGCCCATGAACCAGACGCCGCTGATGGCCGCCGCCGCCGCCGGCAACGTGGCGCTGGCGGAAGCTTTACTAGCGCGCGGCGCTGATCGAGAATCGGTGGATCACTATGGCTGCAATGCTTTGCACTGGGCCATGCGTGAGGCCTTCCGCGACCCGAAGTTTGCCCGCGGCCCCTTCGCCGCGCTCTACGAATTGCTCGCCCCGGCGAGCATCGATGTCAATACCGGCGACAGACTCGTCCGAATCGACCGGCGCCTGTCCGAGTATTTTCTGGTGCAAACGCTGTGGACGCTGTTCAAGTCGCGCTTCACCCACAAGCAGCGCCGGCCCTACGGCGCCTTCGACACCCAGGCCATACTCGAGGCCTGGCAACATCTGCCGGCCAATGTCGTGAGACCGGAGCGCAACAAGCGCCAGCATCTCTCCGGCGTGCTTGCCCGCAACGAGGTGGAGCGCGACTACGCCTACAATCGGGCGCTGTTCACGCGCATGAGGCAAGGCTGGTACCAGTTCAATCCGAAGCTGTCGGTTCGCCGCAAGCAGGGCGAAGCAAATGTTGACGCTGGCGATGTCTGGGTGCCGATCTACCAGGCGCTGAACCTGCCGCTCATCAAGGAATTTTCCTGGGATTTTGTCTGGGAGCGCATTGACGAATATCTCCTCATGGCGGGCCTGCCCGAGCGCAACGTGCCGGTCGCCGCCGAAAAGACTGTCGCCCGATGGGAGGCCGCCGCCAGCGAGCGAGTGCGACGGGAGGCCGGACAGCGGAACCCTCCGCCTGCCGATCTCAGGCGGGGTTCGAAGCAGACCAGGCAGCGCGGGACTGAATAGCCGGTCAATCCGGTAACGAGGATTGGTTATAATCCGCCTCAATCAACCATGCAGAGGAAAGGTCTATGAATTCACCCACCAACACTGTCGACGACGGTCGCATGAGTTTCGACCAGGCCGTGGCCCATGTTCTGCGCACTCAGCAGGCGGCATTCACGGTGACGCCGATCTTCGGCGACCGCATCGACGAGGAGGTGCGGGCGGAGGGCGCGCGTGTTCTGGTGTTGCTGCCGAGCGAACCTGCCGGCAGCTATCGCTTGCAGTTTATTGCCGGCCCTTTCTTCTCCTCGGCCTATGCGGCGCATGAAAGCATCGCCCCGGCGGACATACCGGAGAGCATTCACGAATTACGCTTCATGCCGACGCGCTGCGAGATCGAGTGGTTCACGGAACAGGTGCAGGTGATGATCAACAAGCTGATGAACGCCGCCGGCGCGGTCACCCCGGAAATGCCGAATTACCTCGATCAGCAGGCCAAAGGCGCCGGCCCGGAAGCGGTATTTCCGGTGGCTTTCATTGGCCGCGATCCACAGCGGCCCCACTGATACTTTACTGACCAGCAAGCTACAGTCTACGACAGGGCGACTCCCATGAAAGAAGATACGACTCCGCGCGACGCCCTTCGTGGCAGCCCCGCTCTCAGGCCTGATCTGGACTGGAGCCAGGTACGCGAAACGGTGTTGATGGTCGAGCTCGCCGCAGGCCAGGTGGAAGCGGCGATGAAGGATTCGAATACTTCCGTGGAAGTGCTGACGGATACCTTCACTTCGATGGCGATTACGCTGCAGGCAATCGACGCCGCGCTTGATACTTTGCCGGATACCGTTGGCAACGGCCTGGTCAAGGGCGAGATCCGGGATGGCGCAAAAATGGTCTCCGACAAGGTGCACCAGGCGATTATCGCTTTCCAGTTTTACGACAAGCTGGTGCAGCGGCTAGCCCATGTTTGTCACAGCCTGGGCGAATTGAGCGGCCTGGTGGACAATCAGGAGCAACTTTACAATCCCCAGTCATGGGTCAAGTTGCAGGAGCAAATACGTTCGAAATACACCATGGCCGAGGAATGTGCGATGTTCGACGCAGTTCTCGCGGGCGCAACGGTGCAGGATGCGCTGGATCAGTACATGGCTACGCGCATGAAGGAAGTGCAGGACAGCGGCGGCGAGATCGAGCTGTTCTAAGCTGTTCCAGGTTGTTCTAAACCGCGTCCGGCAATATCTTGGCCAGCGCGTTGGTCATTCTTTCCGGCGAGTAGGGCTTGGACATCCAGCCGCTGGCCCCCGCCTGGCGGAACTTTGTTTTCATTTCGTCCGAGGTTTCGGTGGTCAGCACCAGGATCGGTGTTTTCTCGTAGCCGGGCATTCCCCGCAGACTCTTGACCAGGTCCAGCCCTTCCATGCCAGGCATGTTTTGGTCGGTAACGATAATATCGTAGCGCTTGGCGCGCGCTTTTTCCAGGGCGCTCCTGCCTCCGGACGCCTCATCCACGGCCAATCCGCGTTGGCCCAAATCTGCAACCAGCATCGCCCGTATGACTTGGGAATCATCAACCACCAGAGCCCGCATTTTGTCTCTCCTCAGGGTGTGAGCAATTCTCGCATTATTTGCCGCATCAAGCGCAGGATACTGCAATCACTGTTTATACGCCCCACACCACCGGCGCCCGATTTTTCAGTGAGCGCTCCAGCAGTTCGATCAGCGGCACGGCGCGCTGCGTCAAGCTGACATAGTCGCGTTTGCCGCCATCGGGGGTTTCTTCCAGTTGCGGTAAATCGTTCTCGCCGAATCCCGCGTGAGCCGCCTTGTCTGTGGCGATGGCGGCTTTGAGGCTGGCAATTGCCTGCGGCAATTGTTCGACGCCGACGATGCCCTTGGGGGCTGCCTCCTTGCCCATGATTGCCATCAGCCGATAGGCCACATCGCCGAACATGATGACATCGCCGGCGGCCTGCGACTGGAATATGACGATCATTTCAAAGCCCTCGTTCGACCAGCCAGGCATGGATGCGTCCAGCCACGTTGCGCCAGTCGCGCTCCAGCATCAGGCCGTGGCCCATGCCGGGAAAAATCTCCGCCTCGACGCCGTAGCTGCGCGCCGTCATTTCCACCAGAGAGGGCGGAATCAGGTGATCCAGCTCGGCGCCCAGCACCAGCAGCGGCGTATTTCGCACGCGCGCGGGATGCGGCAGATTGAACAGCGTCATGTCCCAGATGGCGCGGTGCGATTCGGCTTGAGCGTGATGGAAGTATCGCTGCAAATCCGCTGCACTCACGGGTTGTGCGAACAGGGCCTCGCGCAGCGTTTCGGGTGCGACGCTGCCGCCGTCCATCAAGCTGTTCAGATCGTTCAGCAAGCCTGGCTTCTGGAACATCAGGCCGAAGGCCGACGACATCAGCCCCTGCGGCGGCACCGCGCACATCAGCACCGCGCCGGGTAACTGGCGCTGCTCCAGATATTTCTGCACCACGAAGCCGCCCATCGAATGACCGATCAGCACCGGCGGCGCCGGTAGCGCGGCGATCACAGCGGCGACATCGTCGACATAATCCCGGATGCCGAAGCTGTCGAGTTGCTTGCGCCCATGACTGGCGCCGTGGCCGGAGAGGCTGGCCGCATAGCAGAAGTAACCCTGCGCGGCGAACCAGGACAGGAAGTGTTCGTCCCAGCACCACGCCGCCGTGTAGGCGCCGTGTATGAACAGCAGCGGCGTTTCATGGACAAGGTTTTTGCCGTCAGGTACCTTGGTGAGCACCTCAAGTCCGTCGAAGCGGGAACGATTCACTTGGCGATTTCCATGGTGCGGCGGTTATCATAGCGCGGTTGATGCATTCATTTTACCCGCTCTGCTTATGCTCAAGTGGCTGGTCGCCTTGCTCGTCACCGTCTTCGTCGCCGGCTTTTGCCTGCCGCGCCTGACGGCGCTGTTGAGGCTCGGTCGCCTGCCCGGCGATGTGCGCTGGCGCTGGCGCGGGCGCGATTATTTCTTCCCGTTCGCCACGGCGCTGCTGCTGTCGTTGCTGGCAACGCTAATCCTGCGGCTGCTGTAGATTCAGCGCCTTCACCGCAGTCACCCGCGCGGCATGGATGCGCTCTGGAATCAGCGCCGCCTGCCCGGATTCGGTGCAGGTTCGCGCGATGTCGCCGGCATCGACGGCGCGCGCCGCCGCCAGCGCGGCGCGCCACAAATCGGCTTGCGGATAGGCGCGTTCGCTGTAGCCGAGGCGGCCCCTGTAGTCGGCCTCGCAGGCGGCCAGCACCTGGTCGAAACGCTCCGGCCGGCGCAGGGCATCGCAATGCTCCAGCACCTTCAGCATGGTTGCCGGACGGAGCTGTTCGGCGCGATGAATATCGCCGTGAGCACTCGCCACCAGTCGCGCCAGATCGCGGCAGTCGCCTGGCGCCCGCAGCCGTTCGCACAGCGGCCCCAACAGCGCCACGCTGTGCGCTTCGTGGCCGGTGTGGCGCGGCAGAATTTCAGGCGGCGTGACGCCCTTGCCGAGATCGTGGGTGAGCGCGGCAAAACGCGCCGGCAGTGGCAGGCAGAGCTGCGCCGCCATGTCGATCACCATCATCACATGCACGCCGGTGTCGACCTCGGGATGAAAATCAGCACGCTGCGGCACGCCGAACAAGGCTTCGACTTCCGGCAGCAGCCGCGCCAGGGCGCCGCAGGCGCGCAGGCTGTCGAACATGCGTGAGGGCTGCGCTTCCATCAGTCCCTTCGCCAGTTCCTGCCAGACCCGTTCGGCCACCAGGTGATCGGCTTCGCCACTGTCCACTATGCGGCGCATCAGCAGCAATGTTTCCGGTGCGATGGTGAAATCCCGAAACCGCGCGGCAAAGCGCGCTACCCGCAGAATGCGCAACGGGTCTTCGGCGAAGGCTGGCGAAACATGGCGCAGCGTTTTGGCGGCAAGATCGGCGCGACCGTTGAACGGATCGGTCAGCGTGCCGTCCTCGGCCTGGGCGATGGCGTTGATGGTCAGGTCGCGCCGCGCCAGGTCTTGTTCCAGCGTCACCTCGGGGGCGGTGTGAAACACGAAGCCGTGATAGCCCGGCGCGGTCTTGCGTTCAGTGCGCGCCAGGGCGTATTCCGCCTGGGTTTGCGGATGCAGGAAGACCGGGAAATCCTTGCCCACCGGGCGAAAACCCAGCTTCACCATTTCTTCCGGAGTCGCGCCGACCACCACGTAATCCCGATCCTGCACCGGCAGGCCGAGCAGTTGATCGCGCACGGCGCCGCCGACGCTGTAGATTTTCATGTTGCGCGGATATTCCGGCTTGCGGGTCTGGCGGTGCGGGTCACGGCAGTTCTTCGGCGCGTGAGTCCCGCGCCTGGCGCGGCCCGATCATGCCGAGACGGGATTTCAGTGTTTGTGGTTTATCGCCGAACAATGCCGAGTAGTACAAGGCGTTGCTCATGACTTTCTTGACGTAATCGCGGGTCTCGCTGAAGGGGATGGTCTCGATATAAATGGCGCCTTCCAGCGGTTCCTCGGCACGCCAGCGGCGCGCCCGCCCAGGGCCTGCGTTGTAGGCGGTGGAGGCCAGCACCGGGTGATTGTCGAGACTGGCCAGCACCATCCGCAGGTAGTTGGTGCCGAGCGTGACGTTGGTGTTCATCTCCGCCACCTGGGAGGGATGATAAGTTTTCAGGCCGATCTTCTTCGCCACCCATTGTGCGGTTTTCGGCATCAGTTGCATCAGCCCCTTGGCCCCGACTTCCGATTTTGCGTTCATCACGAAGCGGCTCTCCTGGCGCATCAGCCCATACACCCAACCGCTGTCGAGCGCCATGCCGTTCGCCTGCGGCTCCACGCTGTCGCGGAAGGGGGCGAGATAACGCAAGGCGTAATCGTGCTGTGACTGGGTGCGGTTGGCGGTGTTGATGGCGCGGTCGAAAACTTGATTGAACAGCGCCAGATTGGCGGCGGCCAGCAGTTGCCGGTCGTCCATGCCGCGCAACGACCAGTTCCACTCGTTGATGCCTTCGCTGCGCAGGTCGAGGCGATACAGCGCCAGAGCGCGGATCAGGCCGGGATTGCCGCGCGCGGCGGCAAGCTCTTCCGGGGTGGGTGGGGCGGCGCGCGGCGGTACGACGACGGGCCGGTTGAGTTCGTCATCGGCCAGGTTGCTGTAGAAATTCGGCTGGCCGCTGATTTTAAGATAGAGCGCACGGGCTTCATCAGCATGGCCGAGTGCCGCCAGCGCCCGCCCCCGCCAGTAGTCCCAGTCCGGCTCGGCGGCCATCTGCGGCGGCATTTGCTCGATGGTTTGCTTGACCGTGGCCCAGTCCTGGGCGCGCAAAGCGGCGCGCGTCCGCCAGGCCAGTTGCTCGCCGGAAAGCGGCAGATCTTTGGCTTGCCCGGCCAGCGCGTACCACGACAACGCCTCGGGCAAGTGGTTGCGCGCCGCCTGCAAAGCAAGTTGCCGCCAGGCATAAGCGCGTTCGCCGGATGAAAAATTTTCCTGGATTTTCCGCCAACGCGCGGCCGCCACTTCCGGATTGTTGCGCGCCAGGCGTTGTACCGCATAGAGCGCCATTTCCCGGCCCAACCGGGTGGCGGCAAACTTGCCGGGAAGTTTCACCAGATGCACCAAAGGCCGGTCAGCGATGGAGGCCAGAAGCCTGGGAGTGGGCCGTTGCTCTGTCGCCAGATAGACAGTGGTCTTTCTGGCGGCGGCGAGCTTGTTCTCCGCCAGCAGGCGTCGCAAGCGTGTCCAGATGTCATCCGTATCAATGCGCCCGGCGGCGATCAACTGTTCCATCAGGGGTATGCATGATTCGGGCAGGTCCAGCGCTGTGAACCACAGCGGACGCGCCTGGTCGAGCACTGCCGGATCCTGTTGTACGGCCAGCCGGGCCTGCCATGCGTAACAACCGAGTTCCTGGTTGGGCTGCGCCAGTAATGCGTATTCGCGTTGAAAATCGCTCCATTGCTGCTGCTTGCCAAGCAGTTTGAGCGATTCTCCACGCAGCTTTTCGGCGAGATAGGAACCGGCTTGACGGGTTAAAAAGTCGCTGACACCCGCGCTATTTTCGTCGTCCAGGCGCAGGCGCAACTGCCAGTACTCGACCCACGGCAGCAGTTCATGCTGGTTATTCAGGGTGCGCAGGGTATCGAGCTGCCTGCCCAGTTTGATGCGTTCGCCACTGCGGAAGGCGTCGTGAGCGGCCAGCACTAGCTCGTCCCCCGGCGTCGCCCAGGCCAGCGCGGAAAACAAGGAGAGTAGCCAAAGCCAGTGTTTCATGTTTATAGTCGCAGCCGATGTCATTGCCCGACTTGAGAATAGCACATGCCCATCCCAACCTGCAGCCGGAAAAGCCCGTGAATAGCAGCGCAATTGATTTGGATGGCGCTGAGCGGAGCTCGGCATTGCGCCGCGACAAAATTGCCGCGCGCGAAGCGCTTGCTCCGGACCTGCATCGACGTTTATCGCTCGCCATCGAAACCCATCTGACGCTTTTGCTGCAGCGCTGCCAGCCGCGCGTGCTGGGCTTCTGCTGGCCGTTCCGGGCTGAGTTCGATTGCCGGGCGCTGGCGGCGCGGCTGGTCAACGAGGGCGTGCGTGCTTGCCTGCCGCAGGTAATTTCAGCCGATGCGGCGCTGGAGTTTCGCGCCTGGCGACCGGACAGCGAGATGCTGGTTGATCGTTACGGCATCCACTATCCTGCGGCGGGCGAGACGCTGACGCCCGATGTGCTGCTGCTGCCGGTGAATGCCTTCGATGCGGCGGGGTACCGGCTTGGCTACGGCGCCGGTTATTTCGACCGCACCCTGGCGCAATTGGCCGGGCGGGGGCAATGTCCGTTGACAATAGGTGTCGGTTTCGAGTTGGCGCGGGTGGAGAGCATTCATCCGGCGGCGCATGACATTCCACTCGATGCCGTGGTGACCGAAACCAGAACCACTCAATTCTCGACCCGCCTGCTGGGCTGAAAGGCAGTATCTCAGGAGTTGGCCCAGAGACTGGTCGGATCGAGCCTGAGCCGAATGTCATCGCGTGGAATCACCGCGAGTATTTTGTGTTCATCGCGCGAGGTATCGCGGCGAATGGGTTTTGACTCGGGCGTACCCTTGGAGTTAGTCAGGCTGAGCACCACGGGGGTATGCGCATTGTCGGTACGCTTA
>JACQAO010000020.1 GCA_016194935.1 Betaproteobacteria bacterium | reverse complement strand
GTCTCTCTTTGATCGTTTAGGTCTGGTGTCGCTGCTCGATACGGTGCGACGACTCCAGTGTGTTCAATGAACCGCCGGATGCGGAACCGCACGTCCGGTGGTGTGGGAGGACGGCGGGGGTAATCCCGCCTCCTACCCGATTGCGCCTCATTTATTCAGGCGTATCTCCGGGGGCCAGCGCGGTAATGCTCAGTGCATGAACTTCGCGTTGCATCAAGGCGCCGAGCGCTTCGTAGATCATGCGGTGGCGCTGTATCGTTCGCAGGCCGGCGAACAGCGGCGAGACGATGTTAAGGCGGTAATGACCACCGCCGCTCTTTGCGCCCGCATGGCCCGCATGCATGGCGCTGTCGTCGATGATTTCAATGGACAGCGCTTGCAACGGTTGCAGGCGATCGCGCATGGTATCCATGGTGTTCATTGGGGAAACACCTGTTTGAAAGGGCGCACCCAGGTTTTGGCGAAGACGCCCGTGGCAACGTAAGGATCGGCGGCAAGCCAGTTCTGCGCGGCTGTCAGGGATTCGAACTCGGCAACGATCAGGCTGCCGCTAAAACCCGCAGGGCCGGGGTCAGGGGCATCGATGGCCGGCATCGGCCCGCCCAGGATCAGGCGACCTTCGGCTTGCAAGGCCTGCAGGCGAAGGAGGTGTGCCGGGCGTGCGGTGAGGCGTTTTTCCAGGCTGCCGGGAATATCTTCACCGACCAGGGCGTACAGCATGCTTACTTCTCCTCAATGTATTTCACCAGAAACAAGCTCTGGGCGACGATGAAAACCAGCATCAAGCCTGTGCCGCCGAACAGCTTGAAACTGACCCAGGTCTCGGTGGAAAAGTTGAAGGCAAAGGCGATCAGCAAATTGAGTACGCCCAGCGCGGTGAAAAACACCACCCAGGCCAGGTTGAGGCGCCGCCAGACGAGTTCGGGTAATTGCATTTGAGCTTCCAGCATGCTTCGAATCAGGTTTTTTTTCAGTACCGTGGCGGAGAACAGCAGCACAATGGCGAACACCCAATAGAGCACTGTCGGTTTCCACTTGATGAAGGTTTCATCATGGAAAATCAGCGTCAGTCCGCCGAAGAAGACCACCAGCACCAGGCTGATCCAGAGCATCTTGTCCACTTTGCCATGACGCAGCCAGACCCAGGCGATTTGCAGGGCGGTGGCGAGAATCACCACCACGGTGGCCAGCAGTATCGGCCCCTGTTTGACGGCGATTGCCGCATCCAATCCTGCGCTGCCGAGTATCAGGCTTACCCAGTCTGCGGCAAGCTGGGGTTGGCCTTCGAAAATTTTGAAGGAGGCGAAAAAAAAGATAACAGGAAAGAGATCGAAAAGAAATTTCATGGGTAATGATAGCGGCAAGCATGCCGTCTATTTTTTCTCCAGTTTGAGCGATGCGGAGTTGATGCAGTAGCGCAAACCCGCCGGCGCCGGGCCGTCGGGGAATACATGGCCGAGGTGGGCGTCGCAGCGGGCGCACAAAACTTCGGTGCGGCGCATGCCGTGACTGGTATCAACAGTTTCGGCCACGTTGGCGGCGTCGCGTGGTGAAGTAAAACTCGGCCAGCCGCAGCCGGAATCGAATTTGCTGTTCGAATCGAACAGTGGAGTGTCGCAACAGATACAGCGAAACACGCCGGTCTCATGGCTGTCCCAGTACTCGCCGGTGAAGGCCGGTTCGGTGCCTTTTTCGCGGGTCACATGATATTGCTTCGGTGTCAGTTGTGCATGCCATTCGGCGGCGGTCTTGGTGATTTTGCTGGTCATCGGATACTCCTGGTCTCGCAAGTATAATCGGTGAGGTGAACATAAGCATTATCTACGAGTACATGCCCTGCGGTAAGTTCAATCCGGCAGCCGGGTCACCAGCGGGGAGCGCCTGATGCGTGTTGCCGTGCTGGGCGCAGGCGTGATCGGCGTGACTGCGGCATGGTATCTGACTGAAGCTGGCCATGAGGTTGTTCTCGTCGATAGACAGCCAACCCCGGCGCAGGAGACCAGTTTTGCCAATGGCGGGCAGATTTCCGCCAGCCATGCAGAACCCTGGGCCAACCCCGCTGCGCCGCTGAAAATTCTCCGCTGGCTGGGGCGTGAAGATGCGCCGCTGCTGTGGCGCTGGCGTGCCGATCCAGACCAGTGGAGCTGGGGACTGCGTTTTTTGCGCGAGTGTGCGGCGAGCCGAACACGCGCCAACATCGCCGCCATCCTGCGCCTCTCCCTGTACAGCCGTACTGCCTTGCAGGAGTTGCGGCGGATGTTGGGCATCGAATACGACCATCTGGAGCGCGGCATTCTGCATTTTTATTCCAGCCAGTGTGAATTTGAACGCGCCATTTTACAGACAGCATTGATGCGGGAGTATGGCTGCGACCGGGCGGTCAAAAGCACCGCCGAATGTCTTGCCATCGAACCGTCTTTGACCGCAAGCAGGCTCAAGATCGTTGGCGGCACTTACACCGCCGGCGACGAATCCGGCGATGCCTGTCTATTTACACAAGAACTGGCAAAGCATTGCGCACGGTGCGGGGTGGTTTTTCGTTCAGGGAATGCGATTGACAGCTTGCTGCATGAAGCCGGGAATATCGTTGGCGCGCGCTTGCAGGGCGGCGAAGTGCTGGTAGCGGATGCCTATGTCGTCGCCTTGGGCAGTTACACGCCACTGCTACTGCGATCACTGGGAATTAAGTTGCCGTTGATTCCGGCGAAGGGTTACTCCGCGACGATTCCACTGCACCCTGGCGACATCGCACCGACCGTAAGCCTGATTGACGACGACCGCAAGCTGGTGTTTTCGCGGCTGGGAAATCGGCTGCGCGTGGCTGGAACCGCCGAGTTTGCCGGCTACGATACTGCCCTCAATCCGGTGCGCTGTGCGGCATTGCTGGAACGCGCCCAGGCGCTGTTTCCGCAGGCCGGGCGGCGCGACGAAATCAAGTTCTGGGCTGGCCTGCGACCGGCGACGCCCGGCAACGTGCCGCTGATCGGTAGAACCCGGTACTCCAACCTGTTTCTCAATACCGGACACGGCACACTCGGCTGGACCATGGCCTGCGGCTCGGGGCGTTTGCTGGCAGACTTGATCTCGGGCCGGACACCAGAGATTAACGCGGCGGAATACGCGCCGGATTGACAATGATCAGTGCAAGTGTCGCGGAATCGCGTCGGCCTGTTCTTCGGGTAACTCGGCGTGTACCGCCTCGCCATCCTGATTGGGATACAGCGGCGCGCCGCAGTCGTCGCAATACTCCAGCGGCAGTCGATGGTCGAGGACCAGGATTTCGCCGACATTGATTTCACGCAATATCGTTTCGATTTGCGCGGCCAAATCGGCGACATCGTCTTCTGCGTCGAGCAGCGGCCAGACTACGCCGTGCACCACTTCGCTGGAGTTTCTCGGCGCGAAGCCGATGCGATATTCTTCCAGTTGCTGATCGTAGAAGGGCGCAACCACGGCGCGCAAGCCGGCTGGCGCGAGGTTGAGCGTGGTGCTGAGGTAGGCCACCGAAGCGCGCAAGGAGTAGGGGCGCGAGTGCCGGTCGGCGTCGCGGCAACCGGCGTGATAGGCTTGTGGCAGCAGCAATTCGCTGGCGCAACCGGGCAGCAGCGGGCGTAGCGCTTCGCCGCCCTGGCTGCGCCATTGCACGAGCGCTTCGTTGCGGTCTCCGTCTTCCTCCTGCCAGCGAAACAGCGCTGCGCCCCGGGGTGCGACGGCAACGCCCAGCAGGTAGCGCGTGTCAGAGAGAAAATTAGCGGTCTCAGACATTTGTGCTGGGTCGAGATGCAAGTCGCGGCTGTGCAAAGCAGATTTTCCCAGTCTGTCGGCGAGCGCCGCAGTGTCGCAATAACTCTGCGGAAGCTGATCCGGACTGAACAGAAAATCGGCCAGGCCGACGCGCGCATGTTTGGCGAAAACATGCGCCAGCAATTGCACCCGGGCATTGGCCAGCAGCGGTGCGGCGACTGTGCCGGAAGGAATGCTGTAGCGTGACCAAGCCAGCACTGGTGCGACGAACAACAACATGTCGAAGGTCTTGCCGGGATTGCCTTCGCTGCTTTCCGTAGCGGGCAGGAAGGCGCGGCTTTCGCAACGCGCTTCCACCAGATCGGCCAGGGCGTCGTAGGCGCGCCCCTGGCCGCCATAGAGCTGATCCAGCGCGGCGGTGAGCGTGGCTTCGTCGCCATCGCCCAGCAAACGGTCGACCAAGGCACTCAGGCGGGCATCCCAGAATGCGTCTTCGACGCGGCTTCCGGCCAGACCAAGGCCTGTTGCCAGCTTGATTAACTGTTCCGTATCCGGTGTTTGTTTGGCGCGGCGGGGAAGACGTGTGCGTTTCATAGTGACCGTGACTATTTCAGTGGTGATTATTTTAACAGGCGCCGCCATTGCTGATAAGAATTTGCGAAGGAAGCAAGGGGCTGGAGCTATTCGTGGCCAGGCCGCCATTTCAGGAGACGCCGTTCCATCAGGGTAACACCCCAGTCCAGCAGCAGGGCGCAGACGGTCAGTATCAGGATGCCGGCGAAAACGGAGTTGATGTCGAAACTGCCTTCGGCTTGCAGGATCAGGTAACCGACCCCTTTCGCAGCGCCAAGATATTCGCCGACCACGGCGCCGACAAAAGCCATCCCCACCGAAGTGTGCAGACTGGAAAACACCCAAGAAGTGGCCGAGGGCAAATAGATGTGGACCAGCAGTTGCCGCTGGCTGGCGCCCAGCATGCGGGCGTTGGCCAGCACCACCGGGCTGACTTCGCGTACACCCTGGTAAACATTGAAGAAGACGATGAAAAACACCAGGGTCACGCCCAGCGCCACTTTGGACCAGATGCCGAGGCCGAACCAGACCGCGAAGATGGGCGCAAGAATCACCCGAGGCATGGCGTTGAAGGCTTTGACATAGGGATCGGCCAGTGCCGAGGCCAGCGCCGACAAACCCAGCCACAGGCCTGCGGCCAGCCCCAGCCCCATGCCGATGACAAAGGCCAGCACGGTTTCGGTCAGGGTGACGCCGAGATGCTCCCAGATGTCGCCGACGATGAACCATACGCCTACTTGCTGGATCACCTTGAGCGGCTCGCCAAAGAAAAACGGCGGCAGGATATTGCTCGCGGTCAGACCCCACCAGAGCGCGAACATGGCAATCGCCAGTGCGAGCTGCCACAGCCACAGGGTTTTAGGCAACGGTTTGTGCATAGCCTTTGAGTACTTCGTCGCGCAGCACATGCCAGATTTGCTGGTGCAGCTCGACGAAGCGGGGAGTCAGGCGAATTTCCGACACGTCGCGCGGACGCGGCAGGTCGATGAAAAATTCGCCGATGGGGTGGGTTTCCGGACCGGCCGACAGGACTATGACGCGATCTGAAAGAGAAATTGCTTCCTCCAGGTCATGGGTAATGAACAACACGCTCTTGCGGTCGTTCTGCCACAGCGCCAGCAACTCGTTTTCCATCAATTGCCGGGTCTGTACATCGAGCGCCGAGAACGGCTCATCCATCAGCAGAATCTTCGGATCGACGATCAGCGCCTGGGCCATCGCCACCCGTTTCTTCATGCCGCCCGAGAGTTGGTGCGGATAGCGTTCGCCGGCATGCGTCAGGCCCACCTTGGCGAGCCAGGAACGTGTCTGTTGAGCCGCTTCCTGCGCCGCCACGCCGGCCAGCAGCAGACCGAAGCCGACATTCTCCGCCGCAGTCTTCCAGGGCAGCAGCGCATCGCTCTGGAACATGTAGCCGGCACGGCGGTTCAGCCCGGTCAGCGGTTCGCCGAATACGCTTACGCTGCCGGATGTAGGCGACAGCAGACCGGCGGCAACATTCAACAGCGTGGTTTTGCCGCAGCCGGTGGGGCCGACCACCGAGACGAATTCGCCAGCGCCGACACTGAGCGTAGTATCCGCCACGGCGCGCCACGGCGCTTCGCTGCGCCGGCGCGGCGGGAAGCTGACGGTGAGGTTTTCGAAATGCAGCGCGGCGCTCATGCCCATTCACCCTGCGTCTCGCGTCCGATGCATGAAGCAGGTCACGGGTATTTTTTCAGCGCTTCCACCACAAAGTGATTATCGAAAGTGCGCGCGAGATCCATGTCGCCGGCCTTTTGCACCGAAGGCTCGAAAGTTTTGAGGGTGCTGTAAACATTTTCCGCAGCTTTCATGCTCATCTTGCCATCGGGAGAAATGGCGCTCAGGTTTTTCCCCAGCGCCACGCGATACAAGGCTTTGGCGTCGCCGTAATATTCCGGCGGGACGATAGCGACGATCTGTTCCGGAGTGGCTTTTTGTATCCAGCGCAGTGCATGTACCATGGCGTTGACCACCGCTTGCACGGTCTTCGGATTCTGCGCAATGAAATCTTCCCTGGTGTAGATCACGCCCGCCGCATAATCGTTGCCATAGACATAGTGCTGTCCATCCAGTTTGCGCGTATCGACCACGCTGACGATGTCGCCCGATACTTCCAGCAGGTTGATCACCGGATCGAGATTGGCGATGCCATCGATATGGTGCATCTGCATGGCGGCCACAGCGCCGGAACCGGCCCCTACGCCGATGTAGGAAACCGCGTCGGGTTTCAATCCGTCCTTGGCCAGCAGGGCGTTGACGAACATATTAGTTGACGAACCCGGCGCGGTGACGCCGATCTTCAGGCCCTTCAAATCCTTGGGCGATTTGTAGCTCGCCGCCTTCTCCTTGCTGAGGCCGAGCACGATGCCGGCGTAGCGGCCCTGCACCACCACTGATTTGATCATCTGTTTCTTGGCCTGCATGTTGATGGTGTGTTCGTAAGCGCCCGAAACCAGATCAGCCGAACCGCCGATCAGCGACTGCAAGGCCTTGGCGCCGCCAGGAAAATCAGCAATCGTCACATCCAGGCCTTCTTCCTTGAAATATCCGAGGCGTTCGGCGATGGTCAGCGGTAGATAGTAAAACAGCGACTTGCCGCCCACGGCGATGATCAACTGCGGTTTCTCCACCTGGGCGGTAGCGGTGCAAGTGACCGTCGTCATGACGGCCAGCAGCAGAATTCTGAGCAGCTTTGAAATCATTGAGAGCCTCCTGTATGTTTTTGGTTGAATAACGTCTTGCCTTGTAAAGCGCAATACTCAGGCTGGCAACTGTTCCCGTTGCACGATGAATATTTTACCTTCACCGCCGGTGCAGTCTATCCACGTCAAGGGCAGGGCAGGGAAGGCCTGTTCGACCAGATCGCGGTTGTGTCCTATCTCGACGGCCAGCAGTCCTCGCGGCATCAGGTGAATTTTGGCCTCACGCAGAATGCGGCGGACGATGTCGAGGCCATCTTCCCCAGCGGCCAGCGCCAGTGCCGGCTCGTGGCGGTACTCCGGCGGCAGGGCGGCCATTGCGGCGGCAGTGACATAGGGCGGGTTGGAGAGGATCAGGTCGTAACGCTGTTGGCCCAGGCCGGCGAATAAATCCGACTCGACCAGATTGATGCGCTGTTCCAGGCCATACCCGGCGACATTGCGCTGCGCCACCGCCAGCGCGTCCGGCGACAGATCGACGGCATCGATGTGCGCCTCGGGGAAAGCATGCGCCATCAGGATCGCCAGGCAGCCCGAGCCGGTGCATAGGTCGAGTGCCGCCACCACCTTTTCCGGCGCTGTTATCCACGGTGCGAGACTTTCTTCGAGCAACTCCGCGAAGTAGGAGCGCGGCACGATGACGCGCTCATCGACATAAAAACGGAACTCGCTGAGCCAGGCTTCATGCGTTAGATAAGCAGTGGGGAGACGCTTGGCGATGCGCTGTTGCAGGATGTGGTGCACAGCCAGGCGTTCGTTGCGGGTCAGCCACGCGTCAAGAAACGGCTCCAGCCGGTCCAGCGGCAAATGCAGGGTATGCAGGATCAGCCAGGCGGCTTCGTCATAGGCATTGTTGCAGCCATGCCCGAAGAACAGGCCGGCTTCGGTGAAACGGCTGACGGCGTAGCGCAGCCAGTCGCGCACAGTCAGCAGTTCGTCGAGCAGTTGATTCATTGCTTGGAGGCTGCGCCGAGCAGCCGCTCCAGCACGCCCTGGTAGCAGCGTGCGAGCGGCGCCAGGTCAGCGACGGCGATGCATTCGTCGACCTTGTGGATGGTGGCGTTGAGCGGTCCGAATTCGGCGACCTCATCGCAGATGTCGGCGATGAAACGACCGTCGGAAGTGCCGCCGGTGGTGGATAGTTGCGCATCCACACCGGTGCTTGCGCGTATTGACTGTTCCAGCGCCGCCACCAGCTTGCCGCGCGGCGTCAGGTAGGGCTTGCCGGAATAATTCCAGTGCAGATCGTATTCGAGACCATGCCGGTCGAGTATGCCATGCACTCGCTCCTGCAAGCCCTGTGGCGTGCTGGCGGTGGCGAAGCGAAAATTGAACAGTACTTCAAAACTGCCGGGAATCACATTGCCGGCGCCGGTGCCGGCATGCGCATTGGAAATCTGGAAAGTCGTCGGCGGGAAATATTCGTTGCCGTTGTCCCATTTTTCCTGCGCCAGTTCCGCCAGTGCCGGCGCCGCCAGATGCACCGGATTTTTCGCCAACTGTGGATAGGCCACATGGCCCTGAATGCCCTTGACCACCAGCCGGCCTGACAGCGAGCCGCGCCGCCCGTTCTTGATGGTGTCGCCGAGGTGGGCGACGCTGGTTGGTTCGCCAACGATGCAGTAGCTGATGCGTTCGCCTCGGGCTTGCAAGGCTTCGACGACGCGCACGGTGCCGTCGACGGCATCACCCTCTTCATCGGAAGTCAGCAGCAGGGCAATCGAGCCGCCATGCTGCGGCTGCTGAGTGATGAAAGTTTCAATGGCGACGACGAAGGCCGCCAACGAGGATTTCATATCGGCGGCGCCGCGCCCGTACAACATACCGTCGCGTATTTCCGGTTGAAACGGGTCGCTGTGCCAGGCATTCAGTGGGCCTGTCGGCACCACGTCGGTGTGTCCGGCGAAACAGAGGAGCGGGGTAGCCGATCCACGCCGCGCCCACAGATTTGACACGCCGCCGCTGTCGATGCGCTCCAGGACGAAACCCAGTTTGCTCAGCCGCGCGCCGATCAACTCCAGGCAACCGGCGTCGTCGGGCGTGTTCGACGGCCTGGCGATCAGGGCTTGCGCCAGGGAGAGTACGGCATTCATGGTCAATCAGCTTTCAATCGGTTTTCAGCGTGAATTCCTTGAACCCGGAGCCGGGCGTGACCGACTTGGTGGGATCGAAGGCGGCGGTTCCGGTCGAGCCGGGTGCGGCGGAGGTGGTGGCGGAGGAATTGCCGCTCTGGTCGTTATTGATCAGGTATAAAAAATTATTCGCCGAGTCGGCGTTGGCCGAGGCTTCTTCAAGCGTGATGGCGCCGGCCTTGTAGAGTTTGAAGAGCGCCTGTTCAAAGGTCTGGGAGCCAGGCGACATGCTCTGTTCCATGGAGTCCTTGATGCCGCTCATATCGCCTTTCTCCACCAGTTCCGCGATATGCCGCGAGTTCAACAGCACCTCGACGGCAGGTGCGCGGCCACCATCGGGCTTTTTTACCAGACGTTGCGAGATGATGGATTTCAGCGTCACCGCCAGGTCGGCCAGCAGAGCCGGGCGATTCTCCAGCGGATAAAAACTGATGACCCGGGCCAGTGCATGGTAGCTGTTGTTGGCGTGCAGCGTCGCCAGGCACAGATGGCCGGATTGGGCGTAAGCGATGGCCTGCGCCATGGTGTCCTTGTCGCGGATCTCGCCGATCAGGATGCAGTCCGGCGCCTGGCGCAGCGCATTCTTCAAGGCGGCGTGAAAGCTGCGGGTGTCCGAGCCAACTTCGCGTTGGTTGACGATGGATTTCTTGTTCTTAAAAATGAATTCGACAGGGTCTTCCAGAGTCAGGATATGCCCCGCCTTGTGTTCGTTGCGATAATCCAGCATCGAGGTCAGGGTGGTGGATTTGCCCGAGCCGGTGGCGCCGACCATGAGAATCAGGCCGCGTTTTTCCATGATGACTTCGCGCAACACATCCGGCAGATTGAGACTTTCGAAACGCGGGATGTCGGCGGGAATATAGCGCACCACCAGCGCCGGCGTGCCTTTCTGGCGGAACACCGACAGCCGGAAGTTGCCGACGCCCGCCAGTGCGTAGCCGGTGTTGAGTTCCAGGCTTTCCTCAAACTCACGGTACTGCGCCTCGCTGAGAATTTCATGCAGCAGGTTGGTGATGGTCGGCCCATCCATCATCTGCTGATTGATCGGCATTGCCGCACCGTTGATTTTGATGTTGATCGGCGCGCCGACCGAGATGAAAAGGTCGGAGGCATTTTTCTCCGCCATCAACTGGAACAAACGCTGCATCGCACTCAAGCTGCCTGTCGCACTCATCTTGCTCTCCTGTCTCAATCGCCGCGCAACAGCTCGTTGATGCCGGTTTTGGCGCGCGTCTGGGCATCGACGCGCTTGACGATCACGGCGCAGTAAAGACTGTATTTGCCGTCGGCGGAAGGCAGGTTGCCCGACACCACCACCGAACCGGCGGGGATGCGGCCATAGCTGACCAGCCCGCTGGCGCGGTCGTAGATCTTGGTGCTCTGGCCGATATACACGCCCATCGAGATCACTGAGTTCTCCTCGACGATGACGCCTTCGACGACTTCTGAACGTGCGCCGATGAAGCAGTTGTCCTCAATGATGGTCGGGTTGGCCTGCAAAGGCTCCAGCACGCCGCCGATGCCGACGCCACCGGAGAGGTGCACATTCTTGCCGATCTGGGCGCAGGAGCCGACAGTGGCCCAGGCATCGACCATGCTGCCTTCATCGACGTAAGCGCCGATGTTCACGAAGCTCGGCATCAACACCACGTTGCGCGCCAGGAAGCTGCCGCGTCGCGCGATAGCCGGCGGCACCACGCGAAAGCCGCCCTTGGTGAAGGTGTGCTGGTCGTAATGGGCGAATTTGCTTGGCACCTTGTCGAAATACTTGGTGGCGCCGCCGCCGTCCATGACCTGGTTTTCCTCCAGCCGGAAAGACAGCAGCACAGCCTTCTTGAGCCACTGGTGGGTCACCCAGGCGCCGTCGATTTTCTCGGCGACGCGCAGTTTGCCGGCATCCAGTTCACCGAGAATGAGGTCGACGGCTTCGCCGATTTTTGCCGGCGCATTGCCAGGCTTGAGGTCGGCGCGGGTTTCCCAGGCTTGTTCGATGAGTTGCTGAAGTTCGTGCATGATGGTTCCCGTTAAAGTTTTTTGCAAAAATCGGTAATGCGCTGCGCCGCTTCCAGGCATTCGGCCACGCCGGCGACCAGGGCAATGCGGATGAAATTCGCGCCAGGGTTGATACCCGCAGTTTCACGGGCGAGAAAACTGCCGGGCAACACCGTCACATTATATTGACGCCGGAGTTCGCGGGCGAATTCCGTGTCGGAGATGGGTGTGAGTTTGCCAACGAGTTTGCCAACTGAGGCCCAAAGATAAAAACCAGCATCCGGCCTGGTCACTTCAAGATGCTGCGCGATCAGCGGCGTCACTTGCTCGAATTTTTCCCGGTACAGGCGGCGGTTGTCGCGCACATGCGCTTCGTCGTTCCACGCGGCCACGCTGGCGGCCTGTATCGCCGGGCTCATGGCGCCGCCGTGATAGGTGCGGTAGAGCAAAAACTGCTTGATGAGTGCCGCGTCACCAGCGACGAAACCGGAACGCATGCCCGGCACGTTGGATCGCTTGGACAGGCTGGAAAACATCAGCAGATTGCGGTAATCATCGCGCCCCAGTTTCCGGGCGGCTTCCAGCCCGCCCAGTGGCTGCGCGGCTTCGTCGAAATAGATTTCCGAGTAACACTCGTCGGAAGCGATTACAAAGTTGTAGCGGTCGGACAGCGCGAACAAGGTGCGCCAAGTGTCCAGGCCCATCACTTTGCCGGTCGGGTTGCCGGGCGAACAGACATAGACCAGCTGCACGCGCTGCCAGTCCTGGGCGGAGATCGCCGCGAAATCCATTTCGAAATCGTGCTGCGGCAACGTATTGAGAAAGGCCGGCTCGGCCCCGGCCAAATATGCCGCGCCTTCGTAAATCTGGTAGAACGGATTGGGGCAGAGCACCAGTGCGCCGGGCCGTGTAGCGTCGATCACCGTCTGTGCGAAGGCGAACAAGGCTTCGCGCGAGCCGTTCACCGGCAGCACCTGAGTCGCAGCGTCGGGTGCCGGGATCGAATAACGACGGGCGATCCATGCGGCGATAGCCAGCCGCAGGGCGTCGCTTCCCTGCGTGGTAGGATAGTTTGCCAACCCCCCTAGATTCCCGGTCAACGCCTGCTTGATGAATTCCGGCGTCGGATGCTGTGGTTCACCAATCGATAGTTTGATTTCCTTTAAGTCAGCAGCGGGCGTAATACCGGCGAACAACTGGCGCAGCTTCTCGAACGGGTAGGGGTGAAGGCTGGCGAGATGGGAATTCACATTAACGAGACTATTCAGAGGAAGTGCGGATTATATGGCAGGCAGGCATCAGACAGTAGCCAGGCTCTCACTCCTGACCGGCGCCGTTGTATGGGGGATGATCTGGTATCCCTACCGGCTGCTCGAACAGGCCGGACTTTCCGGTGTGCTCGCCTCGGTGTTGAGCTACTCGATTGCGCTCGGCCTCGGCTTGATCCTGTTGCGGCCCCGGTTGCAGAACCCGGGCCACTGGCGTTTTTCCTGGATGCTGGTGCTGATCGGTCTCAGCGCCGGCGCCTGCAACCTGGGCTATGTGTTGGCTACCTTGCACGGCGAAGTGATGCGGGTGCTGCTGCTGTTCTACCTGGCGCCGCTGTGGACAGTGCTGTGGTCGCGCCTGCTGCTCAAGGAGCGCCTCACCGGTGTCGGCGCGGCAGTGATCGCCCTGTCGTCGAGCGGCGCTGCCGTCATGCTGTGGCGGCCCGAACTCGGCATGCCCTGGCCGGCCAGCTTCGCCGAGTGGCTGGGGCTGGCGGCGGGCTTCATGTTCGCGCTGTCGAATGTGCTGGTGCGCCGGGCGGCGCATCTGTCAGTAGAAATCAAGTCGCTCGCCGTCTTCGCTGGCGTGATGCTGCTCGGTTTGGTCGTGCTGCTTTTCGATGCGACTCCATCCTCTGGTCTGGCGCAGTTACAGCCATGGCACTGGGGCCTGCTGGCCTTGCTCGGCCCGCTACTGCTGGTCATCAACCTGGTGGTGCAGCACGGCTTGACGCACACCCCGGCGAACCAGGCCATCGTGATTTTCCTGTTCGAACTGGTCGTCGCGGCGTTCGCTTCCTGGCTGCTCGCCAGTGAACTTATGGGCCTACAGGAATGGATCGGTGGTGCGATGATTGTCGCAGCGAGTTTGTTTTCCGGGAAGATTGCCGAAACCGTTTGATTGGTTTGATGCTGCGCACTCACGCAGGTGAATCGATGTGATGTGGGCGTGATCGTTTTTTTCGATTTTACACAACGACAGAATTATGGTTAAAATTACTCATTTGATTGAGTAAATTGTTATATGAGCTATCAGCGTCCCCAGTTTGGCATTCTTTCAAGCCGCCTTGATGAGCCGCGCCGTTTCATTCAAGTGGTCGCCGGCCCGCGCCAGGTCGGCAAGACCACCCTGGTTCAGCAAGTATGCGAGACCAGTGACATGCCGGTGCAATTTGCCAGTGCGGACGAGCCCACCTTGCGCGGCCCCGAGTGGATCGCTCAGCAATGGGAGATCGCCCGCTTGATGCGGAACCAGCATGGAGCCGTGCTGGTGTTGGACGAGGTGCAAAAAGTCAGCGGGTGGTCGGAAACCGTCAAACGCCTATGGGATGAAGACACCCGAAAAAAACGCACCGTCAAAGTCATTTTGCTTGGTTCGGCGCCCTTGTTGATTCAGCGCGGACTATCTGAAAGTCTTGCCGGACGTTTCGAGGTATTGCATCTGCCGCACTGGTCAGCGGAAGAGATGCGGCAAGCCTTTGGCTGGACAATACAGCAAAGCATTTTCTATGGCGGCTACCCCGGCGCTGCATCGCTGATTTCCGATCACGACCGCTGGGTGCGCTATGTGCGCGACTCGCTCATCGAAACCACGCTTTCCCGTGATGTCCTGCTGTTGTCGCGCGTGGATAAGCCTGCCTTGCTGCGCCGCATGCTCGAGCTGGGATGCCGATACTCTGGACAGATACTCTCTTACACCAAGATGATCGGCCAGTTGCAGGATGCCGGTAACACCACCACCTTGGCGCATTACCTCGAATTGCTCGGCGCCGCCGGCATGCTGACCGGCTTCTCCAAATACGCGGGCGAAGTCGTGCGCAGTCGCGGCTCCAGCCCCAAGCTGCAAGTGTTCAACACCGCATTGCTGTCAGCCTTGTCCGGCTACCGCTTTGAAGAGGCGCTGGCTGACCGCGAATACTGGGGGCAACTCACCGAATCGGCGGTGGGCGCGCATTTGGCCAATGCTGCTGCCGCCGGGAAATGCGAAGTGTTCTATTGGCGCGACCGCAACCGCGAAGTGGATTTTGTGGTGCGTGTTGGACGCCGCCTGAGCGCAATTGAAGTCAAAAGCGGTCGCGCACGCGCAGTGTTACCCGGTATGCAAGCCTTTAACGAGGCGTTCAAGCCTGACAGATTGCTGCTGGTGGGCGGCGATGGAATTGCCGTGGAAGATTTTTTGCGCCAGCCGATTGAACATTGGCTGGGGTAGAGTTTTTTTGCGCAGGGCCAATCTGCCTGTCCCAGTCCGGCCAGCACTCCAAGATTTCATCAAGCTCTAAGTGTCCGGCAACATGTCCATTGACACAAGAGCAAACAATGTACATTATAATGCACATTACTGTACGGGAGGAACTATGCGGGAAGCTACGTTTACTGAGTTGCGCAATCACGCCAAGGACTATTTCGATGCCGTCGAAGCCGGAGATACGGTGCGTGTCTCCCGCAACGGCAAACTCATCGCCGAAATTGTGCCTGTCCGTTCCGGGATTCCGTCGTGGAAAAGGCCAGCGTCACCGCTAACGGTTAAGGGCTTGTCGTTGGGCCGAGAGGTACTAAGCGATCGGGAAGAATCGGCGTGAAGGTGTTTCTGGATACCTCGGCTTTTGCCAAGCGTTATGTTGCCGAGCAGGGGTCGGACAAGCTTATGGCGCTGTGCCAGCAAGCGGATAGCCTGGCCGTTAGCGTTATTTACCTGCCGGAATTGATCTCCACCTTGTCCCGCTTGGTGCGGGAAAAGAAACTTACCAAAGCGGGCTACCGAAAGCTGAAAAGCGAAGCAATGGCTGACCTGGCGGATGTCGACATCTGCCAGATTACATCCAGCGTTATGGTTTCCGTTATTTCGCTGCTGGAGTCGCATTCGCTTCGTGCAATGGATGCCCTGCATCTGGCATGTGCGCTGGCCGTCGAGCCTGACTTCTTTGTTTCTGCGGATCATCGGCAACTTTCGGCGGCGCGAAAGGCTGGGCTCAAGATCGTTGACGTGTCGTGAATTGATTGATGCGGCCAACTTTTTCCTGGACTCCCAATGTAGATGCGCATATAATGCGCATTGTAGGTGCAAGATGAAATCCACATATAACATCGAAGCGCGGAAGCGCCCGGTGAATCTGACCCTGAATGAAGACCTGATCGTTCAGGTTCGGAATTTGACCGACAACCTCTCCGGGGTGGTTGAGTCGTTGCTTGCTGACTATGTCGAGCACGCACGCCAGCAGCACATTGCCAAGGCCAGGACGCTTGAGGCAACCATTGCCGTATGGAATGATTTCAACACCAAGCGCGGTTCATTCGCCGACGAGTATTCGCCGCTTTAATCTGCTGCCATGGCGCAATTCGACGTGCATCGGAATACGGGAAAGCTTAGCGACGACATTCCCTATGTCGTGCTGGTCCAGTCCTCCTTGTATGACAGCTATCGCCGCCGGGTGGTTGTTCCCTTGGTGCGAAAGTCAGCACTTGGAAAAATCAGCAACCCACGCTTCAATCCTCCCTTCAAAATCGAGAATATTCAGGTCGTCCTGCATCCGCTGGAGGTGGTCTCGGTTCCCAACGAGCAACTGGGCGAATTTGTGGCGTCTCTGAGTCAAGAAGGTAGCCGCATCATAGATGCCCTGGACGAATTGCTCACCCAGGCTTGGGGATAGCTCTGATCTTCGCTACCCACCGCGCATATTCGATTGCGCTTCGAAACTCGCCAGCCCGATTTTTCCCGCCGGCTGCCAGCCTTTCTTGCACTGCTCGGCGACGACGTTGGTGAAGATGCCGCCGCGCACATAGAACTTCGCGGTCAGGCGGATGTAGCGGGGCTTCAGAGCCTTGGCCAGGTCGTCGAGAATGCGGTTGGTTACGCCCTCGTGGAAATGGCCTTCGTCGCGGAAGCTCCAGATATACAGCTTGAGACTCTTCAATTCGACGCAAAGTTTATCCGGCACATAGTCCAGGATCAGCGTGGCGAAATCCGGCTGGCCGGTTTTCGGGCAGAGGCAGGTGAATTCCGGGATTTCCATGTGGATCTGGTAATCGCGGTGCGGCGCGGGATTGGGGAAAGTCTCCAGGGTTTTGGCTGCTTGCTTGGACATGGCGGGTGTTGCCTGCGGCGGCGAGGGGAAATAATGGAGGTTTCCATTATAATGCGCGATCTCCGCGAGGTGCTTTGATTGCATGCACTCGCAGGGCGGCCCCTAATTACTACACATAAAATGACGTGCGCCTGACCAAGCTCAAACTCGCCGGGTTCAAATCTTTTGTTGACCCAACCACCGTCCTGTTTCCCGGCCAACTGGTCGGCGTCGTCGGCCCCAATGGTTGCGGCAAGTCCAACATCATCGACGCCGTGCGCTGGGTGCTGGGCGAATCCAAGGCCACCGCGCTGCGTGGCGAGTCGATGCAGGATGTCATCTTCAACGGCTCCGGCACCCGCAAGCCGGTCAGCCGCGCCAGTGTCGAGCTGATTTTCGACAACGCTCTGGGCCGTGCTTCCGGCCAGTGGTCGCAGTATGCCGAGATCGCGGTCAAGCGCGTGCTCGACCGCGAAGGCAACTCCAGCTACTACATCAATAATCTGCATGTGCGCCGCCGTGATGTGATCGACGTGTTCCTCGGCACCGGCCTGGGGCCGCGCGCCTACGCCATCATCGAGCAGGGGATGATTTCGCGCATCATCGAGGCCAAGCCGGAAGAATTGCGGCTGTTCCTCGAAGAAGCCGCCGGAGTCACCAAATACAAGGAGCGGCGGCGCGAGACGGAAAACCGCCTGGCCGATGCGCGCGAGAATCTGCTGCGCGTTGAAGATATCCGCAACGAACTGGAAAGCCAGGTGGTCAAGCTTGCCGGGCAGGCCGAGATTGCCCGCCAGTTCCGCGAGTTGCAAAGCCAGCATGATCGCCGCCAGCAATTGCTGTGGCTGAAGAAACGCAACGATGCGCGCGCCGAACGCGAACGCATGACGCGCGAGGTGGACAAGAGCACGCTACGCCTGGAGGCAGAAACCGCCCAGTTGCGCGAGCTGGAAGCCAAGGTCGAGCAGGCGCGCGAAGCGCACTTCGCCGCCAGCGATACTCTGCATGCGGCGCAGAGCGAGATGGTCGGCGCGAATGCCGAAGTCAGTCGGCTGGAAGCGGAAATCAAGCACCTGCGCGAGACCCGGCAGAAGCTCGAAACCCGTCTGGCGCAGTTGAATACCGAAGAATCCCACTGGAGCGCCCAGCGCCTGGAACTCGAACGCGACGCTACGCGTTGGCAGGCCTTGCTGGAAAACGCCCGTTTGCGCGCTGAAACCAGCGTGGCCCGGCACGAGGAGGCCGCAGCAGCGCTGCCGCAAGCCGAGCAAGCGGTGCGCAGCGCGGAAGAAGCCGTTGCCGCCGCCCGCCGTGCGGTGAACGAAGCTGAACAAGGCGTGCGCCTCGGCGAAGCCAACCGGATTCACGCCCAGCGTGCGCTGGAGGGTTATGCCCAGCGCCGCACACGGCTTGATCAGGAAAAGATGGCGCTGGGGCAGCCCGATCCGGCGCTGCTGGCAACGAGCCAGCAAGCCCAGGCGAATGCCGCCGCTGCACTGGCAGAGCAGCAGCAGCGTCTTGGCGAAACACAGGCGCGTGCGCCGGGCTTCGAGGCGCAACTGCGTGTATCCCGTGAGCGTTTGCAAGCCGCGCATCGCGCGCACACCGAGACGCGCGCCCGCCGCGATGCTTTGCAGCAGTTGCAGAGCCGGGTTCAACAGGATGGCAAAATCGGCGACTGGCTGGCGCGGCGCGGACTGGCCGATGCCGCGCCGTTGTGGCGCGCGATGCAGGTCGAGCCGGGCTGGGAAACTGCTGTTGAAGCGGTGTTGCGCGAACGCCTGGCCGCCGTGCTGGCCGGCCAGGAGATTGTGACGCAGGCGCTGGCCGATCCGCCGCCGACCACGTTTGCCCTGGCTTTACCCAATGCTGCCGCAGGCCAGGCGGCAGCAATCGATACCCTGCGCGCCAAGGTGCGTTGCGAAGACCCCGCCTGGGCGGCGGTTCTCGACGAATGGCTGGCCGGTGTAGCGGTCAGCGACGACCTGGCGACGCATGTCCTTGATGTTACCGCCGGTCGCAGTTGGGTCAACCGCGCCGGTCACCTGCTCTCGGCCCACGGTCTGTTGCTGTATGTCCCCGATGCCAGTACACATGGCGTGATCGAGCGCCAGCGCGAGATCGAGGAGCTTGAAGCGACCCTGGCACAGCGCCAGCAGGATGAAGCCAGTGCACGCGAGATGCAGAGCGAGGCCGAACGCCTGCAGGCGGATAACCAGGCGCAACTCGCGGCTGGCCGCAGCGCGGTGCACGAGTTGCAGCAGCGCGCCCATGCCGCCCAGGTCGAGGCGCTTACACTGACCCAGGCGCAGGCGCGTTTCGATGAGCGCTCAGCGCAGATCGACCGCGATCTCGGCGAGATCGGGCAGGGCGAAGAAAAAGAGCGTAGCGAACTGACGCGCGCGGAACAGGAAGCACTGCGTTTCCGCACGCAACTGGAAGCTGCACAGGCGCAACTCAGCCAGGTTATGGAAGTCCAGCGCAGCAACGACACCGCCTTGCGCGAGGCGCGCAGCCTGGAGCAGACGCTGGCGCGGGAGGCGCAAGAGGCGCGCTTCACCGAACGTGAATGCATTGGCAAGCTGGAAGACAATGTCCGCGCCAGCGAGACGGCGCAGCAACAACTGGCGCGGGTGGCTATCGACAAGACCGCAGCCGACAGCGAACTCGCCAGCATCAGCGATGCGGCCCTGCAAGAGCGCCTGCAAGCCGCGCTGACCACCCGCCAGGAACGCGAGGCGCTACTGGCGGAACGTCGCAATGCGCTGGAGGAAGCCGCCGCCGCCTTGCGCGGGCTGGATGAGCGTCGAGCGGCTGGCCGAGGCGCATATCCTGAGCGAAGAGGATGCTGCGCCTTTGCTGGCGGAATTGACGCCCGGCCTCAAGGAAGCCGCGCTGTTGGCCGACATCGCCCGGCTTACCGGGGAAATCGAGGCGCTCGGCCCGGTGAACCTCGCCGCACTCCAGGAACTCGAAACCGCGCGCGAACGCAAGAGCTACCTCGATGCCCAATCGGAAGACCTGAACCAGGCCATCGCCACGCTGGAAGACGCCATCCGCCGCATCGACCACGAAACGCGCGAGCAGTTGCAGCAGACCTATGACACGGTCAACCAGCATTTCGGCACATTGTTTCCACAGTTGTTCGGTGGCGGCGAAGCGCGGCTGATTCTCACCGGCGACGAGATCCTCGATGCCGGTATTCAAGTGCTGGCGCAGCCGCCAGGCAAAAAGAACAGCAGCATTCATCTGCTTTCCGGCGGCGAAAAGGCCCTCACCGCCACGGCCCTGGTGTTTGCGCTGTTTCAGCTCAACCCTGCGCCTTTCTGTCTACTTGACGAAGTCGACGCGCCGTTAGACGATAGCAATACCGAACGTTTCTGCAGCCTGGTAAAACGCATGTCGCAGCAGACGCAGTTCCTGTTCATCAGCCACAACAAGATCGCCATGGAAATGGCCCAGCAACTGGTTGGCGTCACCATGCAGGAGCAGGGCGTCTCGCGCGTGGTGGAGGTCGACATGGAGGAGGCGTTGCGCATGAGCGAAACAATTGCAGTGAGCACCGGAGTCGCCGCCTGATGGCGCTGCCAGCCTTCAGCGATTTGCAGTTGAGCCTGGCAGGCGCCAGCCTGCTGGCAGTGGCTGGGGTCTGGGGCTACAACGCCTGGCAGGCATACCTGCAGCGCAAGCTGGCGCAACGGGCTTTCAGCGGCGAGCATGCGGCGGATGCACTGATGCGGGGTGCTGGCAAAACTACGCTTGCCGACGCAGACACTGACGCTAGCGCTGGCGCAGACACAGACACAGACGCTACGCCGCAGCGCATCGAACCGAGATTCGATGCAGTTGACGAATTCGCGTCAGGGGCGACGACCGCAGACAGCCAACCACAGGCCGAACAATCGAGCGAGCCGCCAGCCGATCTGGCAGATGAGTATATCGATTGCATCGCCCGCTTCGAAGCGGCTGAACCGGTGGCGGCGCCGCTGCTCTGGGCTGCACAGCGCCAGTTGCTCGGTTTGCTGGAAGGGCGCCTGTGCTGGAGCGGATGGGACGAGGACCACGGGCAATGGCGCAAGCTGCATGTGCATGATGCAAGCAGCTATCGTCGCCTCTACGCCGCGCTGCAAATCGCCGACCGGCACGGCCCGATCAGCAACGCGGATATTGCGCGTTTCTTCGATGCGGCGCGGCAATTGGCGGTGAACTGTCGGGCAGAGATTGATCTGCCCGCCGCAGCGGATATTCTGGCGCATGCCCAGGCGCTCGACGAATTTTGCGCCGGGGTCGACTGGCGCATCGGCGTGAATGTGGTGAACCGTGCCGACCAGCCTTTCGGCGCCGCCAGATTGATCGACCTGGCGACCGAAACCAGCCTGTGGCTCAAGGATGACGGCTTGTTTCACGCCGAAGACGCAACCGGCTTGACGGTGTTTACCCTCGGTGATCTGGGCGGGCAGCCCCTGGCGGCAGATGGCATGAGCGCGCTGACGCTGCATGGCGTGACCCTCAGCATTGACGTGCCGCGCGTGGCGGATGGCGCCCAGGCGTTCGACCGGCTATTGGCGGTCGCCCGGCGCTTGATGGAGACCTTCGACGGATTGCTGGTTGACGATCAACGCAGACCGCTCTCCGATGAAATGCTGGCCGCGATCCGCGCCAAGATCGTTGAATTCCAGCAGAAAATGGCGGAACACCACATCCCCGCCGGTGGTCGGCGGGCGTTGCGGCTCTATTCCTGATTCCGCGATGGCGGATCTGCGCACCGCTGCCGAGCGTGCGATAACCTTGCGCAGCGAGATCGCGCGTCACGATTATGCGTATTACGTCCTTGACGCTCCGACCATTCCCGATGCGGAATACGACCGATTATTCCGCGAATTGCGGGATATCGAAACACAACATCCACAACTGCTGACGCCCGACTCGCCCACCCAGCGCGTTGGCGGCGCGCCCCTTACGGAGTTTGGGCAAGTTCAGCATCGTATCCCGATGTTGTCGCTTAACAATGCATTTACCGAAGATGAGGTGTTGGCCTTCGACCGTCGCTGCCGCGAAGGCCTGAACCTCGGCGACAGTGAAATCGAATATGCGGTCGAGCCGAAATACGACGGACTCGCCATCACCTTGATCTACGAAAACGGGATGTTTGTCCAGGGCGCGACGCGTGGCGACGGCAATACCGGGGAAGATGTGACACTCAACCTGCGCACCGTCAGAAATATTCCATTGCACCTGGACGGCAGCGTCAGCGTATACCCGGCGCGTCTGGAAGTGCGCGGCGAGGTGCTGATGTTCCGCAAGGATTTCGAAAAACTCAATCAGCAGCAGCGTGACGCCGGCCTCAAGGTGTTCGTCAACCCGCGTAATGCCGCCGCAGGCAGCCTGCGCCAGCTTGATCCGAAAATTACCGCGCAACGGCCATTACGTTTTTTCGCCTATGGCGTGGCCGAGCTGGGCGGCGCGCTGCCGGAGTCGCATGCCGCGCTGATGGAGCAACTCGCCGCCTGGAACCTGCCGGTCGCCAAAGAGCGTGCTGTGGTGCGCGGCAGGGGCGGATTGCTCGATTACTATGCGCGTATCGGCACGGCCCGCGACACTCTGCCGTATGACATCGACGGCGTGGTATACAAGCTCAACCGCTACGCCGATCAGGAACAGCTTGGTTTCGTTTCGCGCGCGCCGCGCTTCGCCATCGCCCACAAGTTTCCGGCCCAGGAGGCACTCACCACCGTCGAAGCCATCGATGTGCAGGTCGGACGCACCGGCGCGCTGACGCCGGTGGCGCGGCTGGCGCCGGTGTTTGTCGGCGGCGTCACCGTCACCAACGCCACGCTGCACAACGAGGACGAAGTGCTGCGCAAGGATGTGCGCGTCGGCGACACGGTAATCGTGCGCCGCGCCGGCGACGTGATTCCCGAGGTGGTCGCCGTTGTGCTGGAAAAACGGGCGATCATGGCGCCCCAATTTGTCATGCCGAAAACCTGCCCGGAATGCGGCTCAGCGGTGGAAAAACCGGAAGACGAAGCCATTACGCGCTGCACCGGCGGATTGTATTGTCCGGCGCAGCGCAAGCAGGCCTTACTGCATTTCGCTTCGCGCCGTGCGCTGGATATCGAGGGCCTGGGCGACAAGCTGGTGGAACAACTGGTGGATCAGGCCATCGTCAAAACGCCGGCGGACCTCTACAGTCTCGATCCCGGCAATCTCCTCAAGCTGGAGCGGATGGCGGAAAAATCCGCCACCAACATACTGGCGGCAATCGACAAGAGCAAACAGACGACCCTGGCGCGCTTCATTTATGCCCTGGGGATACGCAACGCAGGGGAGGCCACCGCCAAGGAGCTGGCGCGTCATTTCGGCGGCCTTGATGCCCTGATGCAGGCCGACGAGGCGGCGCTCCAGCAGGTGCCTGACATAGGCCCTGTGGTGGCCGCTTCCATCGTCAGCTTTTTCGCCGAGCCGCATAACCGGGTCGTCATTGCGCAACTGCGCGCAGCGGGCGTGTACTGGACCGAAGGCGAAGCCGCGCGCGTGGTCTCTTCCGCCATCCTCGGCAAGACTTTTGTACTGACGGGAACTCTGCCGTCGCTGACCCGCGAAGAGGCGCAGGAACGAATCGAAGCCTTGGGCGGCAAGGTGAAAAGCTCGGTGTCGGCCAAAACCGATTATGTTGTCGCCGGCGCCGAGGCTGGTTCCAAACTCGACAAGGCGCTGCAGTTAGGCATTACCATACTCGACGAAACACAATTGCTGGAGCTACTGCACACATGAAGAAACTTACCAAGGCGGTATTCCCCGTCGCCGGTCTGGGAACCCGCTTCCTGCCGGCCACCAAGGCCAGTCCCAAGGAAATGATGCCCATCGTCGACAAGCCGCTGATTCAGTTCGCGGTGGAAGAGGCGGTGGCGGCCGGCATCACCGACATGATTTTCGTCACCGGTCGCAGCAAGCGCGCCATTGAAGATCACTTCGACAAGGCCTACGAACTGGAGAGTGAACTGGAGATTCGCGGCAAAGGGGAATTGCTGGAGTTTGTACGCAACCTGCTGCCGAAGAATATCAACTGCATCTACATTCGCCAGGCTGAAGCGCTGGGTCTGGGTCACGCCATCCTCTGCGCCAGGCCGGTGATCGACGACGAGCCTTTCGCGGTGCTGCTGGCCGACGACTTGCTGGACGGCAAGCCGCCGGTGATGCAGCAGATGGCGGAGGTCTACAGCACCCATCAATGCTCAATACTCGGGGTGCAGGAAGTGCCACGCAGCGAGACCAAAAGCTACGGCATCGTCGCTTCCCAAAAATTGGCGGAGCGCCTGGAAAAAATCAGCGCCATCGTCGAGAAACCGCAACCGGAAAAAGCCCCGTCAACGCTGGCGGTAGTTGGCCGCTACATCCTGACGTCGCGTATTTTTCATCATCTGGAGAAAGTCCAGCCCGGCCAGGGCGGGGAGATCCAACTCACCGACGGCATCGCCGCGCTGCTCGCTGAGCAGCAGGTGCTGGCCTACCGCTATGCCGGGGTGCGTTACGATTGCGGCTCCAAGCTGGGTTACCTGCAAGCCATGGTCGAATTCGGCTTGCGCCACCCTGAGGTCGGTGGCGACTTCGCGGCTTACCTTAAAGGCCGAGGCCAGGACGCGCTGAAGCCGTAGCTCAAGCAGCGGCGCGGCTGGCGCGTTTGCGGTCGTTTTCCGACAGATAACGCTTGCGGATGCGGATCGACTTGGGGGTGATTTCCACCAGCTCGTCGTCGGCGATGAATTCCACCGCGCTCTCCAGCGTGATCTGGATCGGCGGCACCAGGCGTACTGCTTCGTCGGTGCCGGAGGAGCGGACGTTGGTGAGCTGCTTGCCCTTGATCGGGTTCACCACCAGGTCATTCTCGCGGCTATGCACGCCGATGATCATGCCCTCGTAGAGCGGGTCGCCGTGGGAGGCGAACATGCGACCGCGATCCTGTAGTTTCCATAATGCATAAGCCACAGCCATGCCGTTCTCGGCGGAAATCAGCACGCCGTTGCGGCGTTCCGCCATGATGCCGGCCAGCGGGCCGTAATCGTCGAAGACGTGGCTGGCCATGCCGGTGCCGCGCGTCAGGGTCATGAATTCGCCCTGGAAGCCGATCAGGCCGCGTGCCGGGATACGGTATTCGAGACGCACCCGCCCTTTGCCGTCCGATTGCATATCCTGCAAGTCGCCGCGCCGCCGCCCCAGCTCTTCCATGACGCCGCCCTGATTGGTTTCCTCGACATCGACGGTGAGCAGTTCGTATGGTTCCAGCTTCTCGCCATTGACTTCCTTCATGATGACGCGGGGCCGCGATACCGCCAGTTCATAACCCTCACGGCGCATGTTTTCCAGCAGGATGGTGAGGTGCAGTTCGCCGCGTCCGGAGACCAGGAACACGTCGGCATCCTCGGTATCCTCGACGCGCAGGGCGACGTTGGCCATGAGTTCCTTCTGCAAGCGTTCGCGCAACTGGCGGCTGGTGACGTACTTTCCTTCCTTGCCGGCGAAGGGCGAGGTGTTGACCTGGAAGTTCATGGTCAGCGTCGGCTCGTCGACTTTCAACGGCGGCAGGCCGACCGGGTTTTCCAGGTCGCATACGGTGACGCCAATGCCGACCTGCTCAATGCCGGTGACCAGGACGATGTCGCCGGCTTCCGCCTGCTGCGCCTGGTCGCGTTCGAGTCCCTTGAAGACGTAAATCTCTTTGATTTTGGAGCGGCCCCTGGCTTCGTCGCCGTACATCACCGCGACTTCCTGGCCCGGCCTGATGCGGCCATGGGTGATGCGGCCAATGCCGATGCGGCCCACATAGCTGGAGTAGTCAAGCGAGCAGATCTGTAATTGCAGCGGCCCATCGACATCCACATTGGGCTGCGCCACATGCTGGAGGATGGCTTCGAACAGCGGCTTCATGTCGGCGCCGGGCTGGGTGGCGTCAAGCATGGCGTAACCGTTCTGCGCCGACGCGAACACTACTGGAAAATCCATCTGTTCTTCGGTGGCGCCGAGCTTGTCGAACAAGTCGAAAGTATGGTTGATAACCCAGTCCGGGCGGGCGCCGGGACGGTCGATCTTGTTGATGACGACGATCGGCTTGAGGCCCAGCGCCAGCGCCTTGCGCGTGACGAAGCGGGTTTGTGGCATCGGGCCTTCGACGGCATCCACCAGCAGCAGCGCGCCATCCACCATCGACAAAACGCGCTCGACCTCGCCGCCGAAATCGGCGTGGCCCGGCGTGTCTACGATGTTGATGTGGGTGCCGGCGTAGTTGATCGCGCAGTTTTTGGCGAGAATGGTAATGCCGCGTTCCTTCTCCAGATCGTTCGAGTCCATGACCCGCTCGGTCATTTGCTGGTGGGCGGCGAAAGTGCCGGACTGGCGCAGCATTTGATCCACCAGTGGTCTTGCCGTGGTCTACGTGGGCGATGATGGCGATATTACGGATGGCGCGAGTCATAGTGATGGTTGCGGTGCACAAGAAGGGGCGGGATTGTAGCACGGCAGAGCGCTTCGACGAATCAAGTATTTGATGCCATGCTAAAATTCCCGCTCATCACCACTCGACCAGGAAGGGCAGGCATGCTGGCAATCATCGGCGGTAGCGGTCTGACACAACTCGCCAGTCTCGAAGTATCCCGCCAGCAGATCGTCCGAACGCCCTACGGCGACCCTTCCGGTGCACTGACTTTTGGTCGCATCGGCCAGCGTGAGGTCGTGTTCCTGGCGCGTCACGGCTACGGGCATATCATTCCGCCGCATCTGGTGAACTATCGCGCCAACATACATGCGCTGACTGTGGGCGCTGGCGCCAGTCAGATTATTTCCGTGGCTTCTGTGGGCGGCATCCGCGCCGACTTAGGCCCCGGCACGCTGGCGATTCCGCACCAGATCATCGACTACACCTGGGGCCGGCACATGACTTTTCACGACAGCAACGACGCCCAGGTGGTGCATATCGACTTCACCGAGCCGTATGACGAAGCGCTGCGCCGGCAACTCATCGCGGCGGCAGTTGTCGGCGCCGAGCCCATCGTAGACGGCGCGGTGTATGCCGCAGTGCAAGGACCACGCCTGGAAACTGCCGCTGAAATCGACCGTTATGAGCGCGATGGCGCGCATATCGTCGGCATGACCGGCATGCCCGAGGCCGCCCTGGCGCGCGAAGCCGGCGTCCCTTATGCGGCTCTCGCGGTGGTTGCCAATTGGGCGGCAGGCCGCGCCGACAGCGCCCACGCCATCCAGTTCGAGAAACTCGAAGCTGTGCTGCAAGTGGCGATGCTGCGGGTGCGCAAAGTCATCGAACAATTCTGCGCGACGCCGGAAAACCCATGATCCGCACGGTGCTGCGCATGGGCGATCCGCGCCTGCTGATAAAAGCCCAGCCGGTGGCGGCTTTCGACGCGCCCGAACTGCAAGCGCTGCTGGCCGACATGCGCGACACCATGGCCTACCTTGACGGCGTGGGCCTGGCGGCGCCGCAAATCGGCGTTGCATTGCGCGTGGTGATTTTCGGTTTCGAAGCCAACGCCCGCTATCCCGAAGCAGCGCCGGTACCCAACACCGTGCTGATCAACCCGCAACTCACGCCGCTGTCGACCGAAGAAGAAGAGGGCTGGGAAGGCTGCCTCTCGGTACCCGGCCTGCGCGGCGTGGTGCCACGCTGGAAGCGCCTGCGCTATACCGGTTTCGATGAGTACGGCCAGCGCTTCGAGCATGAGGTCGAAGGTTTCCATGCGCGCGTCGTGCAACACGAATGCGATCATCTCGACGGCATCCTCTACCCGATGCGCATCCGTGATTTCTCCCGCTTTGGTTACACCGATGTTTTGCAGGAGGGGCAGACTCCCGAAGAATGACTGCAGCATGCGCGCGCAACTTGGCATATACCTTGATATATCCCACCGCTAAGCATATACTTTGCATCACCTATTGCGGAGGATATCGTCATGAGCCAAGTCGCCAAACTGTTCGTCAACGGTCGTAGCCAGGCGGTACGTTTGCCGGTCGCCTATCGGTTCGATACCAAGGAAGTTTTCATCCGCCAGGACGCGGAAACGGGCGACGTAATCCTGTCGCGCAGGCCTGCGACCTGGGACGGCTTTTTCGCTGCGCTCAGGGGTGCGGATGTGCCAGCCGACTTCCTGGACGAGGGACAACGCAACCAGGGAACGCAGGCGCGAGACCCCTTCGAGCAGTGGCGCGAATGAAGCGCTACATGCTCGACACCAACACGTTGAGCTATCTGATCAAGGAGCACCCTATCGTGGTCAGGCGCGTAGTGGCCGTGCCAATGGCGTCTCTTTGCCTCTCGGCGATCACCGAAGGCGAACTGCTTTTTGGTCTGGCGAAGCGGCCTGACGCGAAACGACTGCATCTAGCCGTGCGGGAGCTCTTGCGGCGCGTCGATGTGCTGCCCTGGGATAGCGCCGCTGCCGGGCATTACGGAACTGTACGCGCCGCAATGGAACAACACGGCAAGATACTGGCGCCGCTTGACCTGCTGATCGCCACACACGCGCTGAGTGTTGGCGCTGTACTGGTAACCAACGACCAGTCTTTTCGTCAGATCGCCGGCCTGCATGTAGAAGATTGGGCTATCGTTTAACGGACGATTTTTACCGCATTCCATACAAACAAATCGGGGAGCGTCGTTCAAACAGAACCGCTTTTGTTGCGTACGGCGTTTGCAATTACCCAAATTCGCGCATACCATGTATCTACACGTAGAAACGAAGAGGATAAACCATGAAATTGCAACTATCCAAGTGGGGTAACAGCCTGGCGGTGCGACTGCCGGTGGAATGCACCCGCGCCGCCGGGCTGAAGGAAGGCGACACTGTCGAGGCGGAAGTGTCGCCGGTTGGCGAGATCAAGCTGACGCCGGCGCATCCGTTCGACAAGGCGGCATTCCTGGAACGCCTGCTTAAACTGCACGCCAAGATGCCGATGACAACGACGACGGTCGAAATGATGCGCCGGGAAGATCGCTACTGATGATCTATCTCGATACCAGTGTTGCCGTAACACTGCTGGTTCCTGAGCCAAAGACAGCGGACGTGAAAGCTTGGTTCGCCGGGTTGTCGGACATCCTCGTCAGTGGCGACTGGTTGCTGACCGAGTTTGAAAGCGCCATTTCGATCAAGGTTCGATCTGGAGAACTATCAGAAGCAAGCGCCAAAGCGGTTCGCAAAGAGTTCGGGAAGTTAACGGCAAGCGGTTTGCGCATCGTTCCCGTCAGCCGCGCCGTATTTCGAGATGCCGCCGGGATGGCGCAGCAACATACCCATCGGCTGCGGGCTGGCGATGCGCTGCACCTGGCCGTGGCGAAGGAAATTGGCGCGAAGTCTATCGCTACGCTGGATAGCGTGATGTCCAGCAACGCGAAACGGTTGAAGATGAACGTGGAAGCGATTTAAGTAACCGCGCTCTTCCAGTATTTCATGAGTGTATTTTTTAAATTACACTAACCCCATGTACGCAGTCGAGCAATCGAAGACATTCAAGGTGTGGCTTAACGACCTGCGAGATGGTATGGCGCGTGTGCGCATCACAGCCAGGATCGTCATGGCGAAGGAAGGCAACCTTGCGACTGCGAATCTGTTGGAGGCGGAGTGCATGAAATGCGGGTACATGTCGGGCCAGGGTATAGGCTCTATTTCGTGCATCGCGGAGAGCGGATCATCTTCCTGTTGCTGGGTGGCAACAAGTCGTCCCAAAGCCGAGACATCAAGCGTGCCAAGGCAATGGCGGAGGAAATCAACAAGGAGTAGAGCTATGGGAAAGCGTGAAACATTCAGCCCCTTTGATGCGGCGGAGTATCTGAAAACAGATGAGGACATGGCGCTCTATCTTGACGCCATGATCGAGGAAAGCAACGGCGACCCGCGCATGATTACCGTGGCTCTCGGAGACATCGCCCGCGCCAAGGGAATGACGCAGATTGCCAAGGCCACGGGGCTTGCGCGCGAAAATCTTTACAAGGCGCTATCGGCTGATGGGAACCCCGAGTTCTCGACGGTGATGAAAGTCATTACTGCGCTGGGGATCAAACTGCATGCCTCTCCTGCTGTGGCAGTGAAGTCGCGCAAGGCGCCGCGCAAGCGGTCGACGCGGGAATTGGCAGGAGCCTGATGCCATGAAGCGTGCGCACATCATTCCCGTGGCCGGCGGTGACGAGTACGACGCCCTCACCCGCTGGCGGCGTGTCTATCACTGGAAGTCTGGTACCCGGAAGGCAATCAGGCGCGGCTACAGCCGACGGCAGCGGACGGTGGAGCATGCTCATTGCGGCGTGATGTCCAGCAACAGTAAGGAAAGAGGAATGAGCAACCTGACCATGACTCGAGTCAGCGGCAACATTTTCACCGATCTGGGCTTCAATCCAGACGAAGCGCAAAACCTGCTGCTGCGCGCGCAAACCATGATTTGACCATCAACTCGTTCCTGGTGTGACGGTAGTACGGGTACCCGCAGCGAGCAGCCTGATCGCTGATTGTCGGCCTGGGGGTGAAGTGCGGGAGGGCGAGGGATCGCGGGTGGTTTTCGAGTTGCAGGTGACGCGCAAATATCTGCATCGCCCACACCCCGGCAAGGATGCGGGGAAGTACCAGGTGGAGCAATTGCGCGAATGGTTTTTGCTATTGGAGATCAAGCCATGATGAATGCCATGACCCACAAGGGTTATATGGACCGCGTCGAGTTCGACCCGCGCGATGAAATATTTGTTGGACGCGTGTTGGGGATCGCCGACAGCATCACGTTCCACGGTACTACTGTTGCTGAACTCACCAGAGATTTCCGCTGCTCAATCACACACTACCTGGCGGATTGCGTGGCTACCGGTCGCACGCCGCAAAAGCCTGCATCCGGGAAATTGATGCTGCGTATTCCCCCTGAAGTCCATACCGCCGTTTCAATCGCAGCCCAGGCAGCCGGAAAGAGCTTGAATCAATGGGCAACAGAGACGCTCAAGGCCGCTGCAATGGCCTGACGCTATGAAACGCGCCGACTGAGAGTTTCTTCAACAGTCTGAAGAATGAGCGGGTGCATGGCACCCGCTACAGTACGCAGGTCAACGCAGAAGCCGATCTGTTCGATTACATCGAACCGCTCTACGCCCCGAAGGAAGTCACTTGGCGGGACAACCGGAAATGGCTGCACTCAACGCTCAGCTATGATCGAAGGCAGTCCCCGTGGGACGCCTCGCCAGAAAGCTACCTGAAAAACCGGATTAGCACTCAGAATGAACAATTATTGGCGGCATAATGCCGATGGGTTGGAAGACTAAAAACAGAGTGAAGCTCAAAATTGGTGTAGCCAATATTGCTTAACACCTGTCTGCAAATATGAAGTATAAATATGACATCATGTTGAGATGAACAGAACAGTACAGCAGGCAAACGGGGGAGTAAATACAATGGAACGGATCAAATATTTGATGATGCTTGCCGGTCTTGGCTTCCTCGGCGCATGCGGCGGCGGCGGGGGAGGAGGCGGGATGACAATCCCGGCTACTGCGGTGGTGACCAGCAAGGCATCCGGCATGGTGGCTGACAAACAAGGGGTTCCAATCGCTGGAGTCACCATCAGCGTCTTCCACCATAACAACAATACCACGGTCACAACGACCACCGATGCCAATGGCGTGTACGCTGTTGCGGGCCTGGACACTGGAAATTACACGGATGGGGCTAGCTCGGATTACGAAATTTATGCAGAAAAAGCCGGATTCGGATTTTATCCATCGGTCGGCGATGCGGCTGGAACGATCACTAAATTTGACTTCAATGGCCTTTACAGAACTGTCGCGCGCTTCAATCCGGTGCCGAGCCGTGATGTGCCGAATACCAGTTTTACCGCATACCGTCCGGGAGACAAGGTGGCGAATTTGCCTCGCACCGGCCAGACGACCAGCTATGCGAGTGGCGATGATTTTTCGGTGCAGAAAGGCGTTGCCTGGCCGGGCCAACGTTTCACCGACAACGCGAATGGGTCGGTGACGGATCAACTGACCGGTCTGGTGTGGTTGAAGAACGCAGGATGCTACAACCCGGCGGATTGGGCGACCGCGCTGGCGTCGGCGAATCAACTTGCCAGCGGTGCGTGCGGTTTGACTGATGGATCGACTGCCGGGCAGTGGCGCATGCCCAATGCCAACGAGCTGGAAAGCCTGGTGGATGTTTCACGCGCCAACCCTGCGATCTCCTCGGGGCATCCTTTTACCAACGTCAATGTAACCGAGGCATACTGGACATCCACGACCTACATGGCGCTTAAGGCTAACGCCATGGCGATTCGTTTTTCGGACGGGCGGTGGATCAACGGAAGCGCCAGCGCCTCAAGCACCCCCTTGCTGGATGCGGGTGTGGCGGGTTTCGACAATAACAAGACGACCTCGGCCAACGTTTTGTGGGCGGTAAAATCGGGCGCAGGCGGCGTCATCCAGACTCTGGCAACAGGAGTGTATTCCGGGCAGGGCGGCGGATCGTTCGGCGCCAGGGACGATGCCAGTCTGCAACTTGGGGCACCCGCGACCTATCCGCGTTTCATCGACAAAGGCGATGGCACAGTGGCCGACACCATGACAGGGCTGACCTGGCTGAAGCAGGCCGATTGCATCAAGCAGACATGGTCCAGCGCCATTGCCACAGTCAATGGTCTGGCCAGCGGCCAATGCGGCTTGACGGATGGTTCGAGCGCCGGACAGTGGCGAATGCCCAACCGCAACGAAATGCTCAGCTTGTCTGATCGCGCTCCGACGTTTCCGCAGGCGTCCTATCTGAATGGGCAATACCAGGCCAGCACGGCGGTGACGGGGCCGGTGATTTTCAAAAATTTCATCGTCTTTGATTACTATTGGACATCCACCACCGACGCCGCCGACACTACCCAGGCGTGGGCAGTTTATAGCTGCGATTTTGGCGTGTATAACAATTTGAAAACCAGCACCCGCTATGCGCTGGCGGTGCGCTAATTAAAGCCGCCAGGCCAGCAGGTCGTCGGTGCTGCGCAGCCGTTCGGACAACAGCTTGGCGATATTTCGGTAAATTTTCATCGCCAGCGCCGGATTGCCGAACAGCGTCGGCTCGCTGAGGCGCACCAGCACGCAAGGCGTCAGCGTCTTGACCGTGGCGCTGCGCGCCTCATGATCGGCCAGCGACATTTCGCCGAAGCTGTCGGCGGCGCCCAGGTGGGCCAGTTCGGTGTCGCCGTGGTGACTCTGCTTGGTGACCAGCGCTTCGCCTTCGAAGATGATGTACATGTAATCGCCGACGCTGCCTTCCTTGACGATGACCGTATCCTGCGCATAGGTGCATTTTTCGGCGCTGGCCAGCAGTTCGGCGATTTCGGCGGTGGTCAGCGTATGAAAAGCTTTGACCTGTTCGGCGAGCTTGTTCAGCAGCCGTTGTGTTTCGTCAAAATCAAGATTCTCCTTGGTCCATTTCATGGGCTTCTCCTCGTCGCGTTCAGATGTTCACATGTTCACACTTGCAGCGCTGTCAGTAAATCCTGTTCCAGCCGCAGCAGGGTGGCGGTTTGCGTAAGTTCCTTGCCGCTTATGAGAAAGGTATCCTCGACCCGTTCGCCGAGCGTGGCGATCTTGGCGGTGTGCAGTTCGACATTGTGGCGCGCCAGCACCTGCGCCACCGCATGCAGCAATCCTGGCCGATCAGCCGCCATCACCGACATGACATGGTAATGCCCTGATTCGTCGGGACGGATGCCGATTTCCGGGGTGATCGGGAAATGCCGCACCTGGCGCGACAGGCGGCCTGAGGCAGGCGCTGCGAACGGCAGGCGCTGGGTCAGTTGCTGCGTTAGCTCATGTTCGAGCAGGGCGGCCATGTCGCGGTAGGGGAGCTCGTGAGCGGGATCGAGCAGGATGAAACTATCCAGTGCGTAGCCGTGACGGGTGGTGTGGATTTTGGCATCGGCAATGGAGTAACCCAGCCGGGTGAATGCGCCGCACAGGCGGGCAAACAGCTCGGGCTGGTCGGCCACGTAGATCATGGCTTGCAGGCCTTCACCGATCTGGTTGGGGCGGGCCTTGACCACCGGCGCGGCGGCGTTGGGTCGATGGTAGAGCACGCGGGTATGCCAGGCGATTTCTTCGGCGTCGTGGCGCATGAAGTAGGGCGTATCCAGTTGTTCCCAGAATGCATCCTCGATCCCTGGCCGCAGGCCATGCAGGCGCAGGATGCCGCGGGCATCTTCCTGGCGGCTGGCGACACCCAGCGCTTGTCTTGGCTCGGCGCCGGTGAGCAGGCGCCGGGTTGCAACATACAGTTCCTCGAGCAATTTACCTTTCCAGGCGTTCCACACTTTGGGACTGGTGCCGCGAATGTCGGCCACCGTCAGCAGGTAGAGCGCCACCAGGCGTCGCTCGGTTTTGACCACGCCGGCAAAGCGGCGGATCACCTCGGGATCAGCCAGATCCTGTTTCTGCGCCACTGACGACAGCGTCAGATGATGCTCGACCAGGAAGGTCACCAGTTCGGTGTCCTCGGCGGAGACGCCATGCTCCATGCAGAAGCGTTTTGCATCGGCGATGCCGAGTTGCGAGTGGTCGCCGCCGCGGCCCTTGGCGATATCATGGAACAGCGCCGCGACATACAGCAGCCAGTGACGCTCGAAGCCGCTGATCAAGCGGCTGCACAGCGGATACTCGTGGGTGTGTTCCAGCATGGTGTAGCGGCGCACATTGCGCATCACCTGCAGGATGTGCTGGTCGACGGTATATACATGAAACAAGTCGTGCTGCATCTGACCGACGATTTTGCCGAAAGCCGGCAGGTAGCGGCCAAGGATGTCGTACTGGTTCATGCGCCGGAATTCATGCACCATGCCGCGCTGCTGCTGGAACAGCGCCAGGAACAGTGCGCGGTTGGCCGGGTCGCGGCGAAACACGGCGTCGATCAGGCTGCGCGCCCGCCACAGGGCGCGCAAAGTACGCGCCGTCATGCCTTTCAGCTCGCTGCGTTGCTCCAGCAGCAGGAAGCTCTCAAGAATGGCGCGCGGCTGGCGTTCGAAAACATCTTCGCTGCGCACGTCGAGCATTTCCCGATCCATCTGAAAATGCGCGCTGATGTGTATCGGCGCCGTCCGGCTGACTGGAAACAGGCGCTCATCGATATTTTGCAGCAGGATGGTATTGAGCTGGGTGATGTGCTTGGCGTTGCGGTAGTAGCGCTGCATCAGCAGCTCGGAGGCGCGCTTGGCGGCGCTGCGCTGGATGCCGAAAGCCCGCGCCAGGGCTTCCTGGTGATCGAATATCAGTTTTTCTTCGCGGCGTTTGGCGAGGTAATGCAGGCGGATGCGAACATGCCTCAGAAAGCTCTCGCTGCGCTCCAGTTGCAGGGCTTCGGCATGCGTGATCAAACCGTTGGCGGCCAGCTTGCGCCAACTGGCGCCGAGGTCTGCGGCGCGGCTGATCCATAAAATGATCTGCAAGTCGCGCAGCCCGCCTGGGCTTTCCTTGCAGTTCGGCTCCAGGCTGTAGGGCGTATCGTTGTGACGGGCGTAACGCTCCTCCTGTTCCAGCCGCTTGGCCTTGAAAAAGGCCTGCGGATCGAGCCGGGCGTGCATGGCGGCGCTGAATGCGGCAAAGGTCTTGCGGCTGCCGGCGATCAGGCGCGCTTCCAGCAGACTGGTCTGGACCGTGATGTCTCGCGCGGCTTCGGCGCTGCACTCAGCGATGCTGCGCACGCTGTGGCCCACATCGAGGCCGGTATCCCACAGCGCACCGACGGCCCTCTCTATGCTGGCGTCATGGGCTCCGTCCATGCCGTCCGGCAGCAACAGCAGGATGTCGACGTCGGAAGCCGGATACAGCTCGCCGCGCCCATAGCCGCCCACGGCAACCAGCGCCAGCGGCGCAGGCAGGGCGAAGTGCCGCCAGATTTCGCGCATGACGCCGTCGACCAGGGTGCAGCGGCCACGCAACATGGCCGGTGCGTTATCGGTGTTTTCGTAGTTGCTGCGCAGGGTCGCCTGGCCTTCCTGCAAGGAATTGCGCAGGCGGGTCAGCAGTGCGGCGGTGGGGTCTTGCGCGGCGCTTGTGGAGATTGCGGGCGGGGTGGAAAGCTGCGCAGTCATGGCCGGCTCAGGTGTGGCTCAGGTGATAGAGCCGGGCTTGGGAGGCGCGCCGGCGGACAGCGTCAGCACCTCGGCGCCCGTATCGGTGACCAGAATGGTGTGCTCCCACTGAGCGGACAGACTATGGTCCTTGGTGACAATAGTCCAGCCGTCAGGCATTTCCGAGATGCCGGCTTTCCCGGCGTTGACCATCGGCTCAATGGTAAAAATCATGCCGGCCTTGAGTTCGATGCCTGTGCCGGCCTTGCCGTAGTGCAGCACTTGCGGGTCTTCGTGAAACTTCAGGCCGATGCCGTGGCCGCAGAATTCACGCACCACCGAGAAGCCGTTTTTTTCGGCGTGCTGCTGGATGACAGCGCCGATATCGCCCAGTTTTGCGCCTGCCCTGACCTTGCCGATGCCCAGCCAAAGACACTCCAGAGTCACTGCGCACAGGCGCCTGGCGAGTATCGATACTTCGCCGACCATGAACATACGGCTGGTATCGCCGTGATAGCCGTTCTTGATGGTGGTGATGTCAAGGTTAACGATGTCGCCCTTTTTCAGCGGACGATCATTGGGAATGCCGTGGCAAATCTGGTGGTTGATCGAGGTGCAGATGGATTTTGGATAGGGCGTATAGCCAGGCGGAGCGTAATTCAGGGGAGCAGGGATGCAGCCTTGCACGTTCACCATATAGTCATGGCAGAGCCGGTCCAATTCGGCGGTGGTGATGCCCGGCTTGACGAAAGGCTCGATATAGTCGAGCACTTCGCCGGCCAGGCGACCGGCGATACGCATTTTTTCGATATCTGCAGGAGTCTTGATGCTGGCGCTCATTGGGGGCTATGTGGAATTGAATGGATGAATTCTACCCGCTGACGGGCAAATTGACTTGATAGCAGTGGATAAAAACCGTTATAATTCTGGGCTTGTCGTATCTGGACGCGAGTATTCGCACCTGTTCGCACCCAGACCCGGCAATTTTTGCAACAAAATCCACACGCCTGGCGCCGAAAGGGTGGCTCCACTGATACTGGAGCAGCACGGCCGGGCGGCGGTTTTAACCCTATTCGGAGAACCTGAATGTCAACGACCATGCGTGAAATGCTGGAGGCGGGTGTCCATTTCGGACACCAGACGCGCTTCTGGAACCCCAAGATGGCCCCTTTTATTTTCGGCCATCGCAACAAAATCCACATCATCAACCTGGAAACAACCCTGACCAAATATCAGGAAGCCATCGCTTTTGTGAGGAAGCTGGCAGCCAAAAAAGGCGCCATCCTGTTTGTCAGCACCAAACGCCAGGCGCGCGAGATTCTCGCCGAAGAAGCGCAGCGCGCCGGCATGCCTTATGTCGATGAACGCTGGCTGGGCGGCATGCTCACCAACTTCAAGACCGTCAAGCTGTCGATCAAGCGGCTCAAAGACCTGGAACAGATGGTTACAGACGGTTCCTTCGAGCGCATGAGCAAAAAAGAAGGCTTGATGGCCAAGCGCGAACTCGAGAAACTGCAAAAGAGCATGGGCGGCATCAAGGATATGCCGGGGCTGCCGGATGCGATTTTCGTCATCGACGTCGGCTTTCACAAGATCGCCATCACCGAAGCCGGCAAGCTGGGCATTCCGGTGGTCGGCGTGGTTGATACCAACCATTCGCCCGACGGCGTGAATTACATCATTCCCGGCAACGACGATTCCAGCCGCGCCATCCGCCTGTACGCGCGCGGCGTCGCCGACGCCATCCTGGAAGGCCGCAGCCAGTCCCTCAACGAGCTGGTGCAGGTAGTGGCCGGCGAAGACGAATTCGTCGAAGTCGAGGAAGAAACGGCGCAGTAAGTTTGAACACCGATTATTGAATCTGGAGCAGAGCAATGGCGGAAATTACCGCAAGCATGGTCAAGGAACTGCGCGAAAAAACCGACGCGCCGATGATGGAGTGCAAGAGGGCGCTGACTGAGGCCAATGGCGACCTCGACAAGGCCGAGGAAATCCTCCGCGTCAAGCTGGGCAGCAAGGCCAGCAAGGCCGCTGGCCGTATCGCTGCCGAAGGCATCGTCGGCCTTTACCTGTCCGGCGATGGCAAACTGGGCGCGATGATCGAAGTTAACTGCGAGACCGATTTTGTCGCCAAGAACGACGATTTCATTGGACTTGCCAAAGGTCTGGCCGAGTTGGTGGCCAGGCAGAGCCCGGCGGATGTCGCAGCGTTGTCCGGTTTGAGCCTGGGCGGAGCTACGGTCGAGGCTACGCGCACCGCACTGATTGGCAAGATCGGCGAGAATTTGTCGCTGCGCCGTTTTGTCCGCATTGCCGCCCAGGGCAAGCTGACCACCTATGTGCATGGCGGCAGCAAGATCGGCGTAATGGTTGACGTGATCGGCGGCGACGAACAACTCGCCAAAGATCTGGCGATGCATATTGCCGCCGCCAAGCCGAAATCACTGGATGCCTCGGGTGTTTCCGCCGACCTGCTGGCTGCCGAACGCCGCATTGCCATCGAGAAAGCGCGCGAAGCCGGCAAGCCGGAGGCGATGCTGGAAAAAATCGCTGAAGGCACCGTGCAAAAATTCCTCAAGGAAGTAACCCTGCTCGGCCAGGTTTTCGTCAAGGCCGAGGACGGCAAGCAGACCATCGAGCAATTGCTGAAAAGCAAAGGCGCCACAGTGGCGGGATTTACACTGTATATCGTTGGCGAAGGCATCGAAAAGAAACACAACGATTTCGCCGCCGAAGTTGCCGCCCAAACCGCTGCTGCCGCCACCGCCGCCAAATCAAACCACTAGACTTGAGCATGCCCGCCACGGAAAAAAGCCTCTACAAACGCATTCTGGTCAAGCTTTCGGGCGAGGCCTTGATGGGTGATGATGCTTATGGCATTAATCCGGCCACCCTGGCGCGCATCGTCTCCGAAATCGACAGCGTCGCCAAGCTGGGCGTGGAAATCGCCGTGGTCATCGGCGGCGGTAATATTTTTCGCGGCCTGGCGGGCGCTTCAACCGGCATGGACCGGGCCACCGCCGATTACATGGGCATGCTGGCGACAGTGATGAACGCCATGGCGCTGGCCGATGCGATGCGCCAGGCGGGGCTGAACGGTCGCGTGCAGTCGGCGCTGAATATCGAGCAGGTGGTCGAGCCCTATATCCGCGGCAAGGCGATCCGTTACCTGGAAGAAGGCAAGATACTGGTGTTTGCCGCAGGTACCGGCAATCCGTTCTTTACCACCGATACCGCCGCCGCCCTGCGCGGCTCTGAAATCGGCGCCGAAATCGTCCTGAAAGCCACCAAGGTGGATGGCGTCTACACTGCCGATCCGGTGAGCAACCCCGACGCCACGCGCTATACGCGGATCAGTTTCGACGAAGCCATCAACCGTAACCTGAAAGTCATGGACGCCACCGCGCTGGCTTTGTGCCGCGACCAGCGCTTGCCCATCAATGTCTTCTCGATCTTCAAGGAAGGCGCCCTGAAGCGCGTGGTGCAGGGCGAGGACGAAGGCACCATGGTGCATTGCTGAGGAGCGCAGGATGATTGCCGAACTCAAGAAAACCACCGAGCAGAAAATGCAGAAGTCGCTGGAGGCGTTGAAAAACGATCTCGGCAAGGTGCGTACCGGTCGCGCGCATCCCGGCATACTCGACCATGTCCAGGTTGATTATTACGGCTCGATGGCGCCGATCAGCCAGGTCGCCAATATCACCCTGATCGATGCCCGCACCATCGGCGTCCAGCCTTGGGAAAAACCCATGATAGCCAAGGTCGAAAAAGCCATCCGCGACGCCGATCTGGGCCTGAATCCGGCTACCCAGGGCGACGTGATTCGCGTGCCGACTCCAGCCCTGACCGAAGAGCGCCGCCGCGAGCTGATCAAGATGGTCAAGCACGAGGCCGAGAACGCCAAGATCGCCGTGCGCAATCAGCGCCGCGACGCCAACACGCATCTCAAAGAGGCGCTGAAAAAGAAAGAGATTTCGGAAGACGATGAGCGCCGAATCCAGGATGAGATACAGAAGCTGACCGACCGTTATGTCGTCGAGATCGACAAGATGCTCGCCGACAAAGAAAAAGACCTGATGCTTGTCTGAGAGCTTGTGAATAAATCTACTGCGCGGGCCGGATCGGGGATTGGGCGGCTCATTTGGCAAGTTCGGCTATCCTCATGTACAACAACGTACATTCCGGTAGCTGTGCTCCGTCCGCACCCCGCTGCGGCCCGCTCGCTACGATTTATTCACAAGCTCTGACCGGCGTATCTTTCAAGTAGCCACAGAGGGATGGTCTCGTGAGCCTGTTCTCCAGTTCCACCCAGGAAGTTCCCGCGTCCAGCAGTGTGCCGCGTCATCTCGCCATCATCATGGATGGCAATGGCCGCTGGGCCAAAAAACGCCACCTGCCGAGGGCAGCCGGACACAAGCGCGGCGTGGAAACCGTGCGCTCGGTAATCAAAGCCTGTATCGAACGCGATATCCGGTATCTGACCCTGTTTGCCTTCAGTTCCGAAAACTGGCGGCGTCCGCCCGAGGAAGTCACTTTCCTGATGGGTTTGTTCATGCGCGCTCTGGAAGTTGAAGTGACAAAGATGCACGAGAATGGCATCCGTCTGCGGGTGGTCGGTGATCTGTCGCGCTTTGAACCCAGGCTGTGCGAAATGATCCGTCGCGGCGAAGCGCTGACCGCCGCCAACACCCGCCTGACAGTAACCGTCGCGGCGAATTACGGCGGGCGCTGGGACATCCTGCAAGCCATCGAGCGCATGCTGCTGGCGCACCCCGGCAAGCGCTCGAATTTCATCGAGGCCGACCTGGCGACCTATCTGGCGATGGCCTATGCGCCGGAGCCGGACCTGTTTATCCGCACCGGCGGCGAGCAGCGCATCAGTAACTTCCTGCTGTGGCAACTGGCTTACACCGAGCTGTATTTCACCGACACGCTGTGGCCGGAGTTCGACACTGCCGCACTCGACGCCGCTATCGGATCTTTCCGCGAACGCGAGCGTCGCTTTGGTCGCACCAGCGAACAATTGCATGCCGCTCATCAACCCGAACCCGCAATGGCGCTTCACAGCGAAGATATCCAGCCGCATAGCCAAGGCCAAGATGCTTAAAACGCGGGTCATCACCGCACTGCTGCTCGTCACGGGGCTGCTTGCGGCGTTATTTTTGCTGCCTCAGGCCGGCATGGTGGCGATCTTCACGGCGATAGCCGCAATTGCCGCCTGGGAGTGGGCCGGCTTGCTCAAAGCCAGCGTCCACGGACGCTGGCTGTACGGCCTGGCCACCTGGCTGCCCTGCGCCGCCATATATGCCTTTGGCATGTCTGCTGCGCTGCTGACAGCACTCTGGCTGCTGGCGCTGGTTTTCTGGTTGCTGCTGGTACCGCTGTGGTTCCGCCAGCGCTGGCTGCTGCATGCCGACACGACAGGTTTTCTGATCGGCTGGCTGTTGCTGATTCCCAGTTGGGCCGGCATGGTGTCGCTTTACACGCATAGTCCCTGGCTGCTGCTGGCGGCGATGGCGTTGGTGTGGATCGCCGATATCGCCGCCTATTTCACTGGCCGCGCCTTCGGCAGGCATAAGCTGGCGCCGTACATCAGTCCCGGCAAAACCTGGGAGGGTGCGCTGGGCGCGGCCTTTGCCGTGCTCGTCTATGCAGCGGTACTCGCCGGGAGCATGGGTTGGCTGGCAAAGTTGTCGCTGCTGCAAATTATTTTGGCGATCATCGGCGCGTTGCTGCTCACCGTCGTCAGCATTCTCGGCGACTTGTTTGAATCGCTGGTCAAACGCCAGGCGGGCGTCAAGGACAGCAGCGCGCTGCTCCCCGGCCACGGCGGCATACTCGACCGCATCGACAGCCTCACCTCGACCTTGCCGCTGGTCGGCCTGGCGGTATTGCTGGGTGCTTGAGATGACTGAGACCACTAAAAAACAGCGCTTGACGATCCTCGGCGCGACCGGATCAATCGGGCTCAGCACCCTCGATGTGGTCTCACGCCATCCTGAGCGCTTCGAGATACTGGCGCTGACGGCGCATACCCGAATCAACGAACTGGCGCGGCTGTGTATTACCCACCGTCCGCGTTATGCCGTGGTGGCCAGCGACCAGGATGCGCGGGTGTTGTCAGGTGAACTGCGCGCGGCGGGCCTCAACACCGAAATTTTGACCGGCACGCGCGGGCTGGAACAGGTTGCGGCATTAGGCGAGGCGGATACCGTCATGGCGGCTATCGTCGGCGCTGCCGGCCTGACGCCGACCCTGGCGGCGGTGCGTGCCGGCAAGCGCGTGCTGCTCGCCAACAAAGAGGCGCTGGTGATGGCCGGGGCGCTGTTCATGGCCGAAGTACGCCGGGCCGGAGCGGTCTTGCTGCCCATCGACAGCGAGCACAACGCGGTGTTCCAGTCCCTGCCGGCTGACTATGCCGGTTCTTTCGAAGCCAGCGGCGTGCGGCGCATTCTCCTCACCGCCTCGGGCGGGCCGTTCCGTACTACGCCGCTCGAACAACTGGCGCAGGTCACGCCGCAACAGGCATGCGCTCATCCGAACTGGGTGATGGGGCGCAAGATCTCCGTTGATTCCGCCACCATGATGAACAAGGGTCTCGAAGTGATCGAAGCGCACTGGCTGTTCAATGTGCCGGCAGAGCGGATTGAGGTCGTCATTCATCCGCAGAGCATCGTTCATTCGCTGGTGGAGTACGCTGACGGCTCGGTGCTGGCGCAGCTTGGCAATCCGGATATGCGTACCCCGATTGCCCATGCCCTGGCGTATCCGCAGCGGATCGAGGCGGGTGTCGCGCCACTCGATCTGTTTGCCGCCGGCCAGTTGAATTTTGAACGTCCCGACGAGCAGCGCTTCCCCTGCCTGGCGCTGGCGTATCGGGCGCTGCGCGCTGCTGGCAGTGCGCCGGCATTGCTGAATGCCGCAAATGAAGTGGCGGTGGCGGCTTTTCTGGCCGGGCGACTGCCATTCCTGCGCATCGCCGAGGTTATTGCGGCGGTGCTGGATCGGTTTCCCGTTGTAGCGCTGCCGGATATTGACGCGGTGATGGCGGTCAATGCCCAGGCCCGCGCTGCTGCCGAAGTCATCGTGGTGAATTGGCAAGATCGGCAAGATCGGCAATGATGATCGATAATTTTTTCTTTTATCTCGGCGCCTTCGCATTGGCGCTGGGGCTGCTGATCGTAGTGCACGAGCTGGGTCACTATGTGGTGGCGCGTCTGTGTGGCGTCAAAGTGCTGCGCTTCTCGGTCGGTTTCGGGCGGCCACTGCTGCTCAAGCGCCTGGGCGCGGATGCTACTGAATGGGTGATCGCGGCCTTCCCGCTGGGCGGCTACGTCAAAATGCTGGATGAACGCGAAGGCCCGGTAGCGCCGCATGAACTGGCGCGCGCCTTTAATCGCCAGAGCGTATGGAAGCGCATCCTGGTGGTCGCCGCCGGCCCCGTGGCCAACCTGCTGCTGGCGATCCTGCTTTACGCGCTGCTGTTCATGCACGGCGCAGAGGAGCTGCGCCCGATACTCGCTGCGCCGCCTGCTGCAAGCGCGGCGGCGGCGGCAGAGGTGCAAAACGGGGAGACGGTGCGCAGCGTCAATGGCGCGCCGGTTGCCACCTGGCAGGAGATGCGCTGGGCGCTGCTGCAAGTGGCGCTGGAGCATACGCCGGTGGTGCTGGAAGTGATCGATCAACATCAGGATATCGCGTTTCGTCGCATCGACACCCAGGCCATCACCGCTGCCGATCTTGAGAAAGACTTACCGGCGCTGTTTGGGCTGAATCCCTATCGTCCGCAACTCAAACCAGTCATCGGTAAAGTCAGCGCCGATTCGGTGGCGGCGCAGGCAGGCATGCGGGCGGGCGACGAATTCGTGGCCATCGCCGGGCGACCAGTCAGCAGTTGGAGCGAAGTCGCAGCGGCGATCCGCCAGGCGCCGGGCGCTGCTTTGCGATTTGATTTACGTCGCGGCGCCACGCTGCTGTCGATTCAGGCGAAGCCGGCTGTTGTGGAAGAGGGCGGCGTGCGGATAGGGCGTCTGGGTATCCAGGTGGCGGAGGATCCGGCGCTGCGCGCCAGGCTGATCACCACAGTCCGCTACGGAGTGGTGGCGGCCATCAACAAGGCGACCGCGCTGACCTGGGATACCTCCATATTCAGCCTGAAGATGATAGGCAAAATGATCGTCGGCGAAGTTTCCTGGAAAAATCTCAGCGGCCCGGTGACGATTGCCGATTACGCCGGTCAATCGGCGCGGCTGGGCTGGCCGTATTACCTGAAGTTCGTGGCGCTGATCAGCATCAGCCTCGGCGTGCTCAATCTGCTGCCCATCCCGATATTGGATGGCGGACATTTATTGTATTATATGGGCGAGATCATCACAGGCGGCCCGCTCTCCGAGCGACTGATGGAGATCGGACAGAAAATCGGCCTTTTCCTGCTGTTAATGCTTATGGCATTTGCTTTCTATAACGATATCAACCGCCTGTTTTCCGGATAATTTAATGAATAAAAATCTGATCGCTGGACTGGTCGCTGCGATATTTGCATCGTCGGCCCACGCCTTTGAGCCGTTCGTAGTCAAGGATATTCGTGTCGAAGGAATTCAGCGTACCGAGGCCGGCACGGTGTTCAGCTACCTGCCGGTCAAGGTCGGCGAGACCATGACCGACGACAAGGCCAGCCAGGCCATCAAAGCGCTGTTCGCCACCGGCTTCTTCAAGGATGTTCGGCTGGAGATCGAGGGCGGCGTGCTGGTGGTGCTGGTCGAGGAAAGGCCGGCAATCGCTGCAGTCGATTTCGTCGGCATGAAGGCTTTTGAAAAAGACCAGATCACCAAGGGTCTGCGCGAAATCGGCCTGGCTGAATCACGGATTTTTGACCGCGCCCTGGTCGATAAAGCCGAGCAGGAACTTAAACGCCAATACCTGACACGCGGCTACTACGCAGCCAGCGTGACCACCACAGTGACGCCGCTGGAACGTAACCGGGTCGGCATCAACTTCAAGGTGGATGAAGGCGAGATTGCCAAAATAAAGCAAATCAGCATCATCGGCGCCAAGGCTTTCCCCGAGAAAGAACTGCTCGACCTGTTCGTCCTGCGCACGCCCAACTGGCTGAGCTGGTACACCAAGAACGACCAATACTCGAAACAGAAGCTGTCCGGCGACCTGGAGAATTTGCGCTCCTATTATCTCAACCGCGGCTACCTCGAGTTCAACATCGACTCCACCCAGGTGTCCATCAGTCCGGACAAGCTGCACATCTATCTCACGGTGAATATCACCGAAGGCGATAAATACACCGTGTCTTCGGTCAAGCTGGCCGGTGATCTGCTGCTGCCGGAAGATGAACTGAAAAAGCTGGTCAGCCTCAGGCCGGGCGAGACTTTCTCGCGCGAAAAACTGACCGAGACCACCAAGCAGATCAGCGACCGGCTGGGTAACGAAGGTTATGCCTTTGCCAACGTGAATGCCGCGCCGGAGCTCGACAAGATCAAGCACCAGGCGGCGTTTACCATTTTCATTGACCCCGGCCGGCGCGTTTATGTGCGCCAGATCGGCATCACCGGCAATACCCGCACCCGCGACGAAGTCATACGCCGCGAATTGCGCCAACTTGAATCGAGTTGGTACGACGGCGATAAAATCAACAAGTCGCGCACCCGGGTCGACCGGCTGGGCTATTTTGATGATGTCACCGTGGAAACCCCGGCGGTACCCGGCGTCACCGACCAGGTTGATATGAATATGAACGTCAAGGAAAGGCCCACTGGCAGCATCACGCTGGGGGCCGGCTTCTCCAGCGCGGAGAAACTCGTCCTGTCCGGTTCTGTACAGCAGCAGAATCTTTTTGGCAGCGGCAAGACAGTCGGCGTGCAGATCAACACCAGCAGGATCAACAAGGTTTACTCGCTCTCATACACCGATCCGTATTACACGGTCGACGGTATCAGCCGAGGTTTCGATCTGTACCAGCGCAAAACCAACACCGACACCCTGGTGGTCGGCGCCTATGGCAGTTCATCGGTGGGCGCGGGCATACGTTACGGCCTGCCGATCAGCGAGGACGATTACATCAACTTTGGTCTGTCGCTGGATTCCACCAAACTGACGCTGGTTCCGACCAGCCCCCTACGTTACCTGGATTATGTTAATCAGTTCGGCTCAGCCACCACGACCTTGCTCGGAACGGTCGGCTGGCTCAAGGAAACCATCGACAGCCGCCTTTATCCCACCAAGGGACGCTCGACCCGCCTGATCGGAGAAGTCGCGCTGCCTGGCGGCAGTTTGCGTTATTACCGCGCCACCTTCCAGGATCAAAACTACACGCCGTTGCCGGCGATTTCCCGCAACGCCACACTGTTGCTCAATGGCGAACTGGGGTACGCCAACGGCTATGGCGGGCAGCAGCTGCCGTTCTTTAAATACTACTACGCTGGCGGCATAGGTTCGGTGCGCGGCTATGACAGCGGATCGCTGGGGCCGATTGATCCGCTGCTGGGGGATCGCCTGGGCGGCAACCGCCGCGTGGTCGGCAACGCCGAGCTGCTGTTCCCGTTGCCCGGCGGCGGCCAGGACAAGTCGATGCGCCTGGGGGTGTTTGTCGATGGCGGCCAGGTGTGGGGCGCAGGCAGCAAGATGTCATTGTCCGACCTGCGTTATAGTGCCGGAGTCTCGCTATCCTGGTCGTCGCCGGTGGGTCCGCTCAAGTTCAGTTTTGCCAGCCCGCTCAACAAGAAGCCGGAGGACAAGGTTCAACGCCTGCAATTCCAGTTGGGCGGAGTGTTTTAATATTCGCATTGTTCGCATTCAGGAGATTCATTTTGAATAAGATTATTTTCCTTCTGCTGGCGACCGCGTGCCTGTTCGCCGCCGGTTCCGCCAACGCCGAGATAAAAATAGGCTTCGTCAATAGCCAGCGTATCCTCAACGATGCGCCGCATGCCGCCAAGGCCAAGAAAAAGATCGAGAAAGAGTTCGAGAAGCGCGACCAGGAATTGCAAAAACTGGCCAAGCAGTTGCAGACCATGCAGGAAAATCTGGAAAAGAACTCCCTGACCATGTCAGATTCCGACCGGCGCACCAAGGAGCGTGAATTCAACGAGCTTAACCGCGATTTTCAGCGCAAGCAGCGGGAGTTCAAGGAAGACCTGAATCTGCGCCAGAACGAAGAGATGGCGGCAATATTCGAGCGCGTGAATAAGGTCATCAAGAGTATCGCGGA
>JACQAO010000050.1 GCA_016194935.1 Betaproteobacteria bacterium | reverse complement strand
GCGCCGCCGGTAGAATTGTTGATGCCCAGGGTCTTGTTGTTGGTGTTGGCTTTATTGACGCCCAGGGTTGCGGAATCCGCCCCGCCCACGGACACCGAAATTGTCTGGTTAGCTTCGGCACCCACCTGGAAGGTCTGGGCATTGAAGTTGCCGTCAAGCAGTTTGAGGCCGTTAAACGAAGTAGTGCTGGAGATGCGGTCCATTTCCGAGACCAGTTGATTGACTTCGGACTGCAGCGCCTGACGGTCGGAGGCGGAGTTGGAGGCGTTGGACGACTGGATGGCCAGTTCGCGGATACGCTGGAGAATATTGTTGGTCTCGCCCAGCGCGCCTTCGGCAGTTTGCGCCAGTGAAATACCGTCGTTGGCGTTGCGCGAGGCTTGATTGAGGCCGCGGATCTGCGAAGTCATCCGGTCGGCGATGCCCAGACCGGCGGCGTCGTCTTTGGAACTGTTGATGCGCAGGCCGGAGGAGAGCCTCTGTAGCGAAGTAGCCAGGCCCATTTGCGACTGCGACAAGTTGCGTTGCGCATTCAAGGACGAGATATTGGTATTGATGACTTGTGGCATTTTGTTTCTCCTTTAGGGAATATTTTGACCCGGCAACTGCCGCTAGACTGTAAACTTGCTGCCGCCTACACTGCCATTTACGGTTCCTCGTCAGCAAACTTTAGCGCAGCCAGTCGTTAGAGATGGGATTGCCGGGGATGGTCAAGCTTTTTACCCTCTGAATTTAGATGAAACATATAAAAAACAATAAGATAATAACACCAAGAAGCAAGTCTGCCTCTCCTATAGTGGCGGATACGCGGTTTGAGGAAGCCGTTCGCTTCTTCAATACCGGTGACTTTGCCGGGGCCGTCGCCAAGTCCAGGGAACTTCTGGCGACGGGGCCGGACGATCCAGGACCGCACAGCTTGCTCGGGCAGATCGCCATGACGCACGGGAGGCCCGCCGAAGCGCTGGAGCACTTTGACTATGTTCTAAAGGTATTCCCCACGCATGGCGAAATGCGCTCGCATCGCGCCTTGGCGCTGCTTAAGCTGGGACGCAAAGACGAGGCAAAAGAAGAACTTGAAGCGGTGCTGGCGATGGACCCGCGTTGTTATACCGCGCTCAAGGTTAATGGCGCCATGTATAGCGAGGGGGGCGACAGTGTTAAGGCCGAGGAACTGCTGCGCGCGGCGCATGCGGTGAATCCGAACGATGCGGAGGGACTTTATCTGTTGGGCAGACTTTTATTTGAGACTGATCGAACGGACGAAGCGGTGCCATACTTAAAGCGGGCGATAAAAATCAGGCCACGGGGGGCGACGGGATTCAATTTAATGGGAGCAGTGTATCGGAGCCGTTGCCGCTTTCGCACAGCCTTGTCTTTTTACCGTCATGCGCTACGCCTTGAGCCTAACGACGTGGCATCGAATGTTAATTACGGCGTTGGCCTGATGGACGTCGGGCGGATGCTTGAAGCAATCACCCATTTCCAGCGCTATCTGGAGATCGATCCTGACTGCGATCAAGCGCGTTTCAATATGTCCACCGCATTGCTGCAGATCGGTCGGCTCAAGGAGGGGTGGGAGGCTTACGAGGCGCGCCGCAAGATGCACAAGCTGCGCGATCACACCCTGCCTTACGCGGACTGGCAGGGTGAGTCGCTGAAGGGGAAAACCATCCTGGTACTGGCGGAGCAGGGGATCGGCGACGAAATCTGGGCCGCCAGCATGTTCGATGACATCATCAATGTGGCGGAGCATTGCCTGATCGAGTGTGACAGCCGCTTGGTAACGTTGTATTCACGGTCGTTTCCACAGGCCACGATCCTGCCTCGCCTGCCAGATGCAGTCTATGTGCCGAAGGAGAGGCCCGTCGATTTCATGTCGCTCGGCATGAGCCTGGCGCGCTGGCTGCGGGTGGAGCCAGAACAGTTTCCAGGAAAGCCCGGTTACCTGCTGCCGGACCCGGAGCGGCAAGAACACTGGCGGTGGCGGGTGGCGCAATTGGGCGCCGGGCTGAAAGTGGGAATTTCCTGGCGCAGCCTGTCAATTAAGGGGACGCGCAGCGACAGTTACACGACGCTGAGCGACTGGGTGGAAATTTTCAAGTTGCCAGGAGTGTCGTTCGTCAACCTGCAGTATGGGGAATGTTCTCAGGAACTCTTGGCCGCCGAGACCCAAAGCGGAGTCAAAATCCATAATTTCAAGGATATCGATCTCAGGGATCAAATGGACGATGTGACTGCGCTGATGAGTGTGCTGGATGTCGTGATTGCACCGGACAACACGGTGAGCGCCATGGCCGGCGCATTGAATATCCCGGTATTGCAATTTGTTGTTAGCAAGTACTGGAACAACGTCGGCAAGGACTACCACCCGTGGTATCCAAGCGCACATCTTTTCTTCCGGCCATGGGACCAGGACTGGGCGGCGACGATGCGTGCGGTCGCCACCGAACTGCGGCGCCGCAGTCAGCAAAAAGCGACAGAGGGGTCGACGGTTGGAATCGACGCGGAGCTGGAACAACACATATTGCGAGAACGCGTAGGGCGGGCGGCGTGGTTTATCAGCGGCAAGCAAACCGCCAAAGCACGGGCCATCTGCGAGGAAGTGCTGGCCCTCCGCCCAGAGTATTCCGATGCTCTATTAATGCTGGGCGTGCTGGAACGCATGGCGGGGCGCCATGTCGAGTCGGAGGCTTGGTTGCGCAAGGTGATCGGGCAGGATTCCCTGCATGCGGAAGCCTACAACTATCTGGGCGCAGTATTGCTGGAATCCGGGCGAGCTGATGAAGCACGGGCTGAGCTTGAACGTGCGTTGGAGCTGCGCCCGAATTACCCGGATGCTCTCAACAACCTTGGGAATGTTTACGCGACGAAACTGCATTACCGGGAAGCATCGGCATACTATCAGCGCGCTATTTCGGCTTTTGGGGGATTTATGACGGCCCGCTTCAACTACGCTTTGACACTTGAACACTTGGGCGAGATTGATGCGGCGATTACCGAGTATCAAACCGTGGTCGAAGGTGATCCGCGTCATGCGGAGGCATGGAACAATCTTGGCAATCTGCACGGACTGCTGCAACGTAATGAGGAAGCTGTGAAAGCATACCGGATGGCGCTAAGCGCAAACCCTGATCTGATGATTGCACGGACCAATCTGGCAAAAAAAATTCTAGCGGCGGGTGGCGATATCGACGAGGCGCTTGAGCATCTCAAGGCGGCTTTTGCAGCACATCCTGAGGACGAGCGAATTGCAAACAATTTGGGCGCTGCATATGCCGCCAAGGGTGACATGGAAGCCGCAACTGAACAATTCAAGAAGGCTGTAGCCCTCAAGCCGGATTATGCGGATGCATATCGCAATCTTGGCTTGGCGTTGCAGCAACTGGGACGGCTGGAAGAGGCCAGGGATGCCTTGCTCGAAGGCATCCAGCTTATGACTGGAGCCATTGAAAATCCGCAGGGTGACGACGCGAAAGTTCCAAAGCTACTGCACTAAGCGGACGCGAGGCGCTACTGAGCTACTGAAAATCCGTTTCGAGCAGGCCGAATTCGACGATATCGATGTACTTGCCGTCCTTGAATGCAGCCTGCCTGCGGCGTCCTTCTTCCTTCATGCCAAGCGCATGCGCCAGCCCGATCATGCCGGCGTTGTCGGCGAAAGTTCCGCAATAAATGCGATGCAGGTTGAGGGCTGCGAAGCCATGCCGACACAGCAGTCGTCCGGCTTCCAGTCCGTAACCCTTGCCCCATCCTGTTTTATCCCCGATCAATATGGCGAATTCCGCGCTGCGATGAATCGGATGAATGGACTGTAGCGCGATATTGCCGATGTGGTGATGGTCTTCCCGCACCACAATGGCGAGTACCAGGCTCGTAGTGGATTGCCGTGTTTGCCGGATGTAGTCAAGGGCGGCTTCCCTCGAATAGGGGAAAACATGATGGCTGTTGCCGCGACAGACCTCTGCATCATTGAGCCATGCCGGGTAATCACCATCAGCATCTTTATCGGCAAGCGCCCTGAGATAAAGGCGTTGGCCTTCAAGAAATGGAATCGGTGAATTCATTTTGACGCCTCCTTCAAGTCGAGCCGGTGGTCAAGAACTTTGCTGACGGCATTGACGAAATCATCGAGATCGTCCTGCCGAATTCCGGCATGGCAGATATCGGTAGTGAGTACGGTTTCGAAGTGCATGTCCTCGGCGATGGGACACAGGCCCCGTTTGTAGTTGGTTGCTTCCTTGCTACCCAAGGTGAAGGGGAAGCCATCCTTGCCAAAGGCGATCTGCTCCTGGTACATAGGCTGCAGATAAAGCGGCTCCACGTAGCCAGTGCCGATGGGGATGCCCTCGGCGCGCAAAGCGTCCGCGAAACGGGCGCGCGGCATACCGACTGCGGCGGCATCGTATTTGATGGCAAAGACATAGTAGCCATGCTTGACTCCGCTGGCCACGCCGGGAGGCGTAATACCCGGCATGCCTGCCAGTCGCCGCGTGAGATGCTCAGCGGCGGCTATTCTTGACACAAGTAACGAATCAAGTTTTTTCAGTTGTTGACGAGCAATTGCAGCTTCAATCTCGGTCATCCGGTAGTTAAACCCAACCAGGTTGACAAGCTCATCGCGGCTTTGATAGCCCTTGGCCTTGATGACGGCTTCAGCGTGGTTGCGGATCAAGCGCAGCCGGTCGGCGAATTTGTCGTCATCGGTGACGATGACGCCGCCTTCCCCGCAATGGATGGTCTTGTGATAGTTGAGACTGAATACTCCCATGTGGGCGAGAGTGCCGGCCAGTCTGCCGTTCAAGCTGGCGCCGGGCGCCTGCGCCGCATCCTCGATCACCAACAGATTGTGCTGTTGGGCGATGCTCATAATCTCGCCGAAAGCCGCAGGATGTCCAAAAATATCCACTGCAATGATGGCGCGCGTGCGGGGTGAAATGCGTTGACGGATACTGTCGGGGTCGAGACAGAAGGTTTCGGGATCGATATCGGCGAAGACGGGGATGCCGCCATAAGCCAGGGCAGCGGTGGCGGAGGCGCTCATGGTATAGGGTGAGACGATGACTTCGTCGCCGGGGCCTATGCCGGCGGCGCCCACCGCCGCATACAGGCCAGAGGTGGCCGAGTTCACCGCTACGGCGTGCTTGCAACCGAAATAGGCGGCCCATTCGCTTTCCAGTGCTTGCACTTCCGGCCCGCCGAAAAAGTCCGGACTCCAGGTACCCAGAAACTGGGAGAGGATGCCGCGGTCTAGGACAGCCAGCACCGCATGTTTTTCCTCATCGCCAATGCTACGGTAGGCGGGAAAAGGCGTGGAGCGTAGTGGTGTTCCGCCCAGGAGTGCGAGCTTGGTCATGGCACGGGTTTCCTTGTCCGATTATTTCTCACGGTTATTTTTCGTCTACCCAGCCGCGACCGATCAGGATGTAGCGGTCGTCGGGGATAGTAGCTTGCCGGTTGGGTGTGACAGAGAAGTTGCATGGCCCACGCGATGCAAGTCTGGCGGATTCGACGCCTTCGTCGCCCTGGTGATTGAGAATCGAGTCGCGCAATTGCCATTGGTCTCCGGATTTCTCCCAGATACCGGGTGCGCGGTGCCGGTCAATTTCGCTGAAGAATTCGGCTTCGCTCATGCCGATCCATTCAAGAAACATGGGTAGGTCGGCAGGAGGAATATCTTTGTAACGGGCGACCAGTTCCATTCCTTCCTCGCGGGTAAGTCGTTTTAGCCGGATTTCACGAACGGCGTGGTCGGTTGCCTTGCCGTAGCCCCATTTCAGGTATTTGGTGTAGTCGTGGAGGCCCGAGTAGTGGAAGCAGTCCACGTCATTGTAGGTGTCGAAGGTGCGTTGCTGGAGAGCGGTTTCGTAGCCGTAGAGATCGAGCATGGTTTCATGCTGCGCCTTCGTGTCCCAGCGGAGGTAGTTGCCCAGGTAGAGACCGCGCACACCGGTGGCGGCGATCTCCCCGTCGCTCGGATAGGTGTAGGGCGCTACTTCGTCATGCGTCAGTCGCCCCTCGCTGAGCCGGACCAGGTCTTCGGCTTCGAGGCCCATCAAGTCGTGTTCCTTGCGGTACTTGCGGGTCATTTCAACTTCGTCGGTGTGCGAGAACATGCCGACCTGGTCGAGACCCTGGTGGGCGCCCCAGATCACCAAGGGAATCCGAAAACGTGCAGCAACCTGGACGGGAAACGAAGTCGCCCCGGCCAGACAATGCCAGTAAAGGCTACCGCGAAGACGCAGTGTTTCCCGGGTAATTTTTTTGACGGTCTGCGGAGCGACGGTCTGGGTGAGGATGTCGCAACCCAGTTGTGTTCGCAGCCAGGCGAGGTTGCGGATGCCGAGCTGCGTGTTGTAATGTTTGTTGTAGGTGACAAGTAGCGGGTGCAGCCCCAGCACGTGCTTGACCGTGTGAACGATGAACCATGAATCGCGTGCGCCGCCGACCGGAACCACGCAGTCGTGAATGTCGCGTTTGCGGCTGCGAAATCCGGCGACCAGATGTTTCAGTTGCTTGAGCCGTTCTCGCCAGTCGAGCCGGTCTTTTTCCTCATGGATACGGCAACCGCTGCAAACACCTTCATCATCGAAGGTGAGATGCAGCGGATGATTCTCCGGATATAGACAGCGTTTGCAGTATTTCATGACTGCCCGATATTGATGTGCGGGCCAATCGACAAATCAGGCAGGCACTCGATTTTAATGATGTTGCGCATAACAGCGCTATTCGCCAACCAGAGCCAGCGCCCGATCTAGCGTCGTTTCAGACAGGAACATCCCATGTTGCTTCAGGGTTGCAATCACCGGGCGGGCTGCGGGAATCATGCCGCGCCGCTTCGCCAACAATACCAGTCCAAGTGTACCGGAGAGAGGGATTCCAAGCGTCTCAGCGCATCGGCGGCCTGCACCGTCGTCAATGATGGCTATCGTTCCCAGATTGGCGAGGAAGATCAGCGGCGACGAATTGACAACTGCAAGTTCAGCCACGCGCCAGTTCTCGCTGGAGGCTCTGCATATCCACCTCGAAGACCTCGACCTGCTCGGCTGCGAGCGCGGCCAGGAAGTCGGTGCGATCCAGCCCGGCGATCAAAGCGGCCTTCTCCATTGACATTTCGCCGCGCGCATACCAGTGAATCGCCGCTGCAAGCCGCAGGTGGCGACCGAACTCGGGTGGCGGACGCTTAAGCGCCGAGAAAGCCTCGTCGGGAAGGTCTATGGCTACGGTGGTCATGTTGTTCTCCTGAAAATGCCGCAGGGCGATGAAGATGGAATTGGCAGTCTTCCCCCGATCAGATAAGCAGCCATTGTAGCCTTGCAGCGTGTCGAGTGTAAGAGGTTGGGGCATTCCATGCAATTGAAGGTTACGGCAGCCGATGAAAGCGTGCGGCATCCAGGCGCGTCTCGTCGAACATGGCGAGGCGTCCGGAATCGAGGTGGCCGACGCAGGGATATCCTGCGGGTGTGTCGATGCGCATTGCTCGTCCTGCTGTCTGCATATGGCGTTTGGCGACGATCACGCTGTGTTCGGTGTAATGCAGCATATTGGCGGCGGCGACTGCCGAGGCGCCGGCCTCCAATGCCTCGTTGAAATGCCGGGGATGGCCAGCGCCCCCTGCCGCGATCAACGGGATGCTTACCCGTCCAGCACAATGACGTATCAGTTCCAGGTCATAGCCGAGGCGGCTGCCGTCCCGGTCGATGCTGTTGAGCAGTATTTCCCCGGCGCCGCTCTTTTGTGCGTGGGCAAGAATCTCGTCCAGCGCAGCGGAAATACTCGACTTCCCGCCCGAAGCGTATGCATTCCAGTCGGCGCTGTGTTTCTTGACGTCGACGGAAAACACCACACATTGTTCGCCAAAGCGCATGGAGAGATCGCCGACCAGAGACGGATCGGAATGCGCTGCGCTGTTGACACAGATTTTATCGGCGCCTGCCGCGAGCAGGGCCGAGGCGGATGCCATGTCGCGCACCCCGCCGCCCACTGTGAGGGGGGTTCTGCACAACTCGGCGCACTGCCTTACCACGCCCGGATCGAGGCTGCGTTGTGCAGGACCGGCCTGGATGTCCAGCAGCACGATCTCGTCCACGCCCCAGCGGTCAAGATACTCGACGGCAATTGTCGGCTGGCCGAGGGGCAGATAACGGTTGAACCCGATGCTTTGCACGGCAATGCCGTCGCGCACCAGGACGATGCCGATCAAGCGCGGCTTAAGCATGTTCGTAGCTGTTCACGGAAACGGCGGAGGCGTAGCGCAAAAAGTTTTTCAGCAAGGTGGTGCCGACATGCTGGCTTTTTTCCGGATGGAACTGAACACCAAATACATTGCCGCGCTGGAATGCGGCAAGCCAGGCGCCGCCATAGTCGAATGTCGCGCAATTGATGTCGGAACTCGACAGCACGATGTGATAGCTGTGATCGAAGAAGAAATGGCTGCCGGGCGGAATATCATGAAACAAATCGCTCCCGCTGTCCGCATGCACTTCGTTCCAGCCGACATGAGGGACGGGTAAGCCGTGCGCCGGTGCAAGGCGCACGACGTGGCCTTCGATCAGGCCGAGACCGCGGCAAGCATGTCCTTCCGTCGAATCCCCGGCCATTAACTGCATGCCGAGACATAATCCAAGTAAAGGTTTGCGTTCTTTGTCGGCCCAGCGCCGGATAGCGGCATCCAGGCCGAGCTGCTTCAAGCGCTCCATCGCCGGAGAGAAGGCGCCAACGCCGGGCAGGATCAGGGCGGCGCATTCGTCGAGCAGGTTCTCCGAGGCGGTGAGCAACGGCTCCGCGCCTAGCCCCCGGAGCGCAGCCGTCACCGAACCGGTGTTGCCCATGCCATAGTCGATGATTCCGATTTTCATTGTTTCGCGGTGGATCAGGTTTGGTTGATATCGATACGCAGTTGCCAATCGCCTTCCGGGTTCTTGATCCAGATATCCTGTCCGCGCTGGGACTCGACCACTTTCCAGAAAGTTTCCTCGGCGATCCCAAGGTAATTGCAATATCTGCGGATATAGGTCAGATCGCATTTGCCGTCGTATTGCTGGACGAGTTCTATTCCCTGGACACGGTCGAAAAGACCAGTGTTGATGCCTTCGACGACCTGGTCGGTAACGCGACCATAGCCATACTTGATGTACTTGATCAACTGGTTGACGACGACGAAGTCTTCGTCAAGTGCTGTATAACCATTGATGTCGCCTATCGTCTCGGGAGGATCGTGACGTATTTCGAGGCCGTTGGCCATCGCAATGCGGGCATTCTCGTACTGGTTGAAATTTGGGATGTAGTAGCCGAGATACACCAGACGCAACTCGGCTAACTCCATATCTTCGATGCTTGGGTAACGGTAGAAATGGAGGTCCTGATCGCTGGCGATACCGGTTGCGAGATTATCGATGCCGCTGGCAATAGTATTCCCCTGTTTCAGGTTGTTGGCGCTACCATCATAGCCACTCGTCCTTTCACCTATCGTGAAAGAAGGATTTTCGCCATAGAAAACGAGGGGAATCTGCCAGGCGATAGCGGCGTGAATCGGGATCGCATACAGCGCCATTTCCGTGGACTTGCACCAGTTGGCATAACGCATGAACCCCTTCAGCATCAATTCCTTCCACACCTGCGGATTGAGACTCAGGCTGATGGTGTCGAAGCCAAGCTCGATCAGGTTGGCAAGATTATGGGCGCCGCGTTCGGCAAGCTGCTCGGGTGGGTAGACGCAACTGACGAGCAGCGGCTTCAGACCAAGCTCATCCCGGGCATGCAGCGCTTGGCGGGTGCTGTCCTTGCCGCCGCTGACGGTGACGATACAGTCGTAGCCATGATATGCATGCATCTTTCCCCAGCGGGCGATTTCCTCGATTTCGCGCTGCCGCGCCGACCAGTTGATGGTTTCATTGGCTTTGGCCTCGGCGTGGCGGCAGGGCAGGCAAATGCCTTCCTCGTCGAAGAATATGTTTGGGCGCGTGTCCGGGTTGACGCAGCGTTTGCAATAACGCATGGCTAGTTGCTTGCTCCTCCGCTCATAAGGTTTTTTCCATCAGGAACCAGGTTACGTCGCTATGCAGAAATACCGGATCGCGCCGGTATTTGAAGCCGTAGGAGACCAAGCGCAAGTCGGGGTGGCGGTCGAGAATTTCGCCGGCGAAGTCGCGTTTGAATAGACGGTCAGAATGCCCGCGATAGGGGATGCTGACTGGCGTAGGGTTGTAGTACTCAACAACGCAAATGTATTTCCGACTACTGGCGTAGAGGGCATCGTAGACGACTGGCAGACGGTCAGGGTGGATGTGAATCAGCACGGTCTTGATGAGCGTCAGGTCATGGCTGTCCTGCGGGGTGTATTCGAGAATCGACTGGTGGCGGACATCAACATAACCCAAAGCGCGCAACTCATCAGCCGCATTGGCGTTAATTTCTATGGCTGACAGATTGGCGGTTGGAAGTAACTGGTGGAGAGCCCTCAAATTCATGCCGATATTGGCGCCGAATTCGATAACTGAAGAGATGTCACGGGTGTGCTTGAGAATGTCGCTGAACAAAGACAAGTTTGCAGCGATCAATTCCGGAGCATCGTTGCGACCGATGTATTCGTTGCCGAACTCTCCCGCCCAGAAAGCTTCCTGCTCGGTTTTGAAGTTTTTGTCGTTCATGGGTAGCTTGTCCGTTCAAGTAAATGGATTGCGGCCTTGAGAACCTTTTCCGTGGCTCCCATGGCGACGGGATTTAGCTCTGCTGCCGACAAGCTTAGCAAATGTCGCCGTCGCCAAACATCATCAAATGCGGCCAATTCAAGTGCCTGTTCCAGTGATGCAGGTTCGGTGACCGCGATGCTTGATCCATCCCGATTGCTAGGCAGGGTATCGGGGGTTTTCAGCCCAGGCTGGACGCTGACAACAATCTGTCCGAGATGCACAGCCTCCAGGAGCAGTATCGAACTCATGCCTAGCACCAGGTCGGCGCTGAGTACTGCTTCGGATTTTTCTACATCGTTCCATATAACGGCATGGAACCATTTGCCTTGAGCCGAAGGGGGCGTTACCTCGGATTCACGAGGGTGGCGGCGGATTGCCATGACAACTCTGCGGTGGAGGCGCGTGGCTAATTGAACCAGGGTCTCCACGCACAAGGCGAGAACTTCTCTTTCATCGAAACCGATGGTTTCCCGCGTTTGGGTGGGGGTGCCGTAGAGGGCGGTGAGTGGTTGGGAGACGTAAAGGACAAGACAGTCCCCATCGGCCAGGCCCAGTTCTCGCCGCAGTTGAACTCGGCGGTCAGGAGAAAAAGCGGCTAGTTGAGCCGCTAACCCATCGAAAGCCGGTTGGCCGGTGATTTCAAGGCGCTCCGCCGGGAAGCCGGCGGCGACCATTTCGTCGGCAGCCAAAATATCCATGACGGCGATACGATCCGGCAAGTTCAGTTTGCCATCCCGGTCGATAAAGCGCAGACGGTAGTTGCTCCAGAAGTCGAGCAGGGCGAGAGAGGGGATTCCAAGGCGACGGGCAGTAGTGATGGCGTCCCGTTCCCGGTCTACGCCGTTAACCGAGGTGGCGGTGAGTAGTAAGTTCGCTCCGGGAAGACGCTCCTCCAATATTCGAAGTCCTTCCTCGCTATCAATGGACTCTGGGACCAGTCCATGCTTGCTCCAGAGAGGCAGGGCTTCCCTGTAGGCCAGAGCTTGGATTTGGGCGATGCCCATTTGCCGCAACCGGAGGAGAACTGGAGCCAAGGCGTTGGCGCCGCCGGGATCTCCAGCAATAGCGACGATGATTTTTTTCATAGGCGGAGAACGCGCTGATCAGAGTCGGCGTGGTTCGCCGCCAAGCTTGGCCGAAGCCAGTGCCGCGAGGCCGACGGCCAAGGCTGCCAAGGCATCCTCGCCGCTGCACAGTGGGGTGCTGCCGGTTTCCAGGCTGGCGACCAGGTCTTGTGCGGCGTGGAGCAAGGTATCTTCCAGGCGACCATCTTCCCGTCCATGGGGCAACAGCGTCCGGTAGCCGGTGTAATAGGGGCTGTCGCCAACCATGGAAGTCTCGAATCCATGGCCGCTATCGACTATTCGAACCCGGCCTCGGCTGCCGAGAATGTCCATTTCGAACAGGGAGTAGGCAGCGGCGTCGAGGCCGTGAAGATAGGCGAGGGGGCCGGAAGAGAATTCCATCCAGACATCGAGCGTCGGGTCGGGACAAGCTTCATGTAGACGGTCGAACCCTCTTACTTGGGATATTTCGCCTACCAGAAACCTGGCCAGGTCGAACCAGTGGGTGCCATTGTGGAGGGTTCCCTTGCCGTAGTGGCCGCCGATGCTTTGGAGTTCACCAAGCTCCCCTTGCCGGATACGCTCTCGTAAAGCTTGATGCCCCAGGGAATACCGGCGCGAGTAGTTGACACCGAGGCGGACACCGCGCTGGCCTGCCTGATTCACGGCGAGGCGTGCCTCCTCCAGCGACAAGGCGAGGGGTTTTTCGATTAATACGGCACGGGTTGTCGGACTGTTGATGACCAGTTCGAGCAGGGCAGAGTGGGTGGTATCAGGAGTGCAGATGCTGACGATGTCAGGGCGGACGTCCTGCAGCATGGCTGCAGGATCGACATACCAGCGGGTGATGTTCCAGCGTTCGGCGCAACGGCGGGCGCGTTCCGGATCGGTGTCGCAGACTGCCGCCAGATCGACGTCGGGGCAGGCGCGCCAAGCCCCTGCGTGGGTGTAGATGCCCTTGATGCGCGGGTCATCGGCGAACTCGCTGCCGATCATGCCGCAGCCGATGAGGGCGGCGCGCAGGCTAACAGAAGATCCTGGATAGTTGCTCATTTAATGCGCCATATCGAGAGCACCATTGCTCGGAATATTTTGTAATTTCCAGTAAGCACCCGACCAAATCTCGACTGGTCTTTTCGCTCTCGTACATCAAACGGTATCTGGTCTAACCGGTAACCTTTCTTTGCCGCGAAGATCATCAACTCGGTTCCAATAGATCCGTATGAGTCGAAATGACCTAGCGCAATATAAATCGTTTTGCGATACGCCTTCATTCCGCACAAAGGGTCTTGAATCCCAAAGCGGGAACTGGTGTACCAGGCAAATAAATACTCAGCCAATCGCTGTCGATTGCTACGTATGCCGATAACGATATCGGCGCCAGCATCGATTCGATCAATAAATTCTTGAATGAGAGAAGGGTCATGCTGACCGTCGGCATCAAGCGTAATGACTAACTCACTGCCGAGTTCCACAGCTTTTTGAAACCCGGAATTAAGCGCCGCATCATAGCCACGATTTTGTCCGTGCAGTACAACGACGGCGCCCGCCTGTTTGGCTATTTTAGCTGTGTCATCTGTTGAACCGTCGTCGACGACAATTGGCACACCGTATCTTCCCGCAGCTTCGACAACGTCCAGGATGGTCGCTGATTCATTCAGGGCGGGGATGACGATGCCTAGTCGAGATCGGTCCATCGCAGATACTCTCCTGAACTGACGTCCCGCCTGACTCGCTTGCCAATCAGTTGATCCAGGCAATATGGAGGAACTCCATCTGCGGGACATGGGCGAAGAACAGTGAGATGTTCTTCGGTCAGTACGGTGTTAGCGGCAAGATTACAGCCGGCACAGATAGCCCGTCGCTGTAGGACGACAGTCTCTCGTTCGTTTTCTTCTACTTGTTTAACCCCCGCTCCCAAGGCATTTTCCAATTCCCGAGTCCGGCCCACCATCTCCCGCCAGTCCTTTGGCGTCATCGAGAATGCGTGATCTGGACCAACGCGTAAGACGTCATCCGTGAAGTGTTTTTCGATCATTCGAGCGCCCAAGGCAACGGCGCCAAGAACGGTCGCATGTCCAGGGGTATGGTCACTTAGACCCAGTACCAGGTTCGGATACATCGCATGGTAAGTCTTGAGAACATTCAATTGGATATATTTGAAGTTCTCGAGACTGGCTGTGTAGTTAGTGTTGCATTGCATCAAACAAAGCATAGGATTAATCGCTAGCCCTGCGTTTACCGCACGCTGGACATCATCCAGCGTGGATGCGCCCGTCGCCATGACATAGGGCTTTTGCCTTGAGGCGATATACTCGATCATCTCGATCCAGGTGATATCGCCGGAACCAATCTTGTATGCCGGAACGTAGGGATCAATATGATCGACAAGATCATATGCATAGGGGCTGGTGAAGAACGCGATACCAGCCTTATCGCAGGTTTCTTTTAATGTTTCGGTCCAGTCAAGGCTGACACTGGCGCCCTGGTAGACTTCAAATACTGACTTTTTCCACTTTGACTGGTGAGACTGCTGACCGCCTAAGTTCCTGAATCCGTGATCGCTGACAATTGTTTCGGCTCTGAAGTGCTGAAATTTTGCCGCGTTTGCACCTGCTTCAGCCGCCAGATAGATCAGGTTCTTGGCACGCTCAAGATCGCCATCATGATTGGCCGCAATATCGGCAATGAAATAGGTTGGGTAATGATGCCCAATTTTTTTGCCTTGAATTTCCAGTATAGGTTCAGGCGACTTCACGGTATTCCTTTGCTGCCCGGGTTATTTCATTTCTAAGGAATGGCAGCTTGACGCCAAGCCTGGTTTCAAATTTTGAACTGTCCATCCGCATATCTTTTGGGCGGTATGTCTTGAGGAATGTTACCCGATCTGTCGTAGTACGCGTCATGGTGTGAGTTGAAAGGCTCAGTCCCTCAGCAAAAGTAAAAGCAAAATCCGCTTTGCTCATTCCCCCACGGGAACCCAGATTGAATACGCCGACGGGTTGCTTCTGGATACTCAACTCGATCATCTCCGACAAAGTTGCCATGGAAAGCGGACTGAACAACACATCATCAAATACCTGAATAGACTCTCTATTCGAGAGTGAATTGAAGATCCAGTCTGTCAGGCTTGTTCTTGTTGAGCAACGACTACGACCAAAAAAATTCGTTCTAAGGATAGCACTTGGTACGCTTGCGGCTACCAGTTCTCCGGCATATTTAGAAAAGGCGTAATAATTTGTTAACGTCACATGGTCTTCAGCGTTAGGGCTAACGCCATCGTAGACTTGATCGGTCGATATGTGTACCAAATAAGGAGATGTTTTTTGCCGGCTGATCCAGTCTGCAATATTTTCTACGGTACGGACATTTGTCAAGTAGGCTTGGTTAGGCTGTGCCTCACAACCATCCACATCTGTCAGGCCAACCAGGTTGACGATGATTTCAGGCTCAACTTTTCCCAGCAGCTTGTCTGCATCTTTTTTGTAATTAAGGTCCGCCTGGAATTGTGCGCCACCACTACGACCGTGAGTGCTAACCTCATGCCCGCATGAGGCAAGAAATGGCACCAAGGTACCGCCAAGTAGGCCGGAAGATCCCAGTATGAGTACTTTCACACCAATGCTTTCGCTATACCTAAGCTAATTCCAGAGTGCTATTGATTGCATTAAAAATAAGTTCGGCGCGCATCCAGTCGTCTGTGGAATCAATATCAACAACCCTCCAGTTGGGTATGGGGAAACCCAAACCATCGGTATGCATTTTTTTGTGCTCTAGCCAGGCTGATGCCTTGCCCCAGTAAAACTGTCCGGCATCATGATAAGTTTTCTCCAAGTCCTGAGTTCGCGTTAACTCGTATGCCGGACTGAGAAACTGCATCTTGCCGCCAGAAAGCTGCCGCATTGCGCGCTGAACAGGGTGTGCGTATTCCGTAACAGGATAGACAAAGTCGGCATTCTGCTTCTGTGCCAGATCGAGAGTCTTGATCAAATCATCAACCTGAAGAAACGGCACACAGGGGTATATGCAACAGACGTAGTCGGCTACCCACTCAAAATCGAGGCATGATTTTATGGCATGAGCAACAACGGGAACAGTCGGGGTGAGGTCATCGGCCAAATCCACAGGGCGAACGAAAGGTGTTTCTGCACCCCACTTTCTGGCTAACTCGGCTATTTCTTCATCGTCCGTCGAAACAACGATGTGGTCGAACAGGCTGGATTCCTGGGCTTTGCTAATTGCCCAGGCAGTCATGGGTTTTCCGCAAAATTCCTTAATATTTTTTCGCGGGATACGCTTACTACCACCGCGTGCTGGGATGACTGCAATTTTCATAGTAAGAGGAAAAATAAGTGATGGTAGTGGGGTACTGTCGAAATTTCACAAAGTTTTGTTGATGCGCGCGATCTCTTCGATGCCGAGAAAATGCGGATTGAGATCGGAGGAGTACTTGAAACCCTCGACGGCGGGCTTGCCTTGCTCGGCCAGGGCGTTGTTGGCGTAATCACGGTCCTCGGTGAAGCGGATGGCCGGGCAGATGACGTAGTGATCGGGAAATTCCAGGGTATGCAGGCTGTCGTCACGGGAGATCATCAACTCGTGCAATTTCTCGCCCGGGCGGATGCCGATGATCCGTTGCGGCAAGCCAGGGGCCATGGCGCTGGCCAGGTCTATGATGCGTACAGAGGGTATTTTCGGCACGAACAATTCGCCGCCGTACATGCGCTGGAAGCCCTGCAGCACGAAGTCGACGCCGTGTTGCAGGGTGATCCAGAAGCGGGTCATGCGTACATCGGTGATCGGCAAATCCTTGGCGCCTTCGGAAATCAGTTTGTCGAAGAAAGGCACTACCGAGCCGCGCGAACCGACCACGTTGCCGTAGCGCACCACGGCAAAACGGGTGGGGTGGTTGCCGGTGATGTTGTTGGCGGCAATGAACAGCTTGTCCGACAGCAGCTTGGTCGCGCCATAGAGATTGATGGGGCTGGCGGCCTTGTCGGTGGATAGCGCGATGACTTTTTCGACGCCGTTTTCGATAGCCGCGTGGATGACGTTTTCCGCGCCATGCACGTTGGTGCGGATGAACTCGCCCGGATTGTATTCGGCGGCTGGAACCTGTTTCAGGGCTGCGGCATGTACCACCATGTCAATGCCGCGCATGGCCTGCACCAGGCGTTCCCGGTCGCGCACATCGCCAAGAAAAAACCGCATGCAGGACTCAGGAAATTTTTGCTGCATGTCGAATTGCTTTAATTCATCGCGGGAAAAAACCACGATCCGCCGTGGCTTGTGGCGATCAAGCAGGGTGCGGATGAATTGGTGGCCGAATGAACCCGTCCCACCGGTGACAAGCACTGACCGATTGTCGAACATCCCTGACTCCTCTGGAATACCGCTGAATGCTGCTTTTTACTCCATATATCCAGTGAAAGATTCCGGTAAATGGAGGGGAAAGATACGCTATTCCAAGCTTACGAGGCCCGATGAACAAGCTGGAAGACGTCGAACTGAACGCTATTGCCGATGCCCGTTTGAACGACGGAAAAACATTGGTGAAAGTGCCGCTGGATGAACTATGAATTGAGGTTTCATCCAGATGCTCTGGAAAAGCGGGAACGCAACACAGTTTATAAAGCTGCGGTTAAGCGGTAATTGTTTGGTGAGGCTCATGCAGTCGTGTGCTTGGATTCCACAGAGAACCGAGGGGCAGGGCGGTGATGCGTTCGAGGTAGGTGTGGATGAAAGCTTCGCGCCATGATAATTCGGAGTGATTGTCCGATTTTTCATGGACAGGAAATGCCGTGGCTCAGTGTTTCCTGGCAGGCGCTTTTTTGACCGGCTTGCCACTGTGGGCGGGCGCGCGCTGGTGTTTCCTGACGTGTTTCGCCGCAGGTTTTTTGCCGCCCTTCTTGATGTGTTTCTTGACTTTGGGCAGGTCGGGCGGCGTCAGCGGCAGGTTGACTTCAGCCAGGTTGGCGCCGGCCTGGCCATCCTTGCGCGGCACCAGCAGTGTGCTGCCGGCGGTGAGACGGGTGCGGTGCGTGATGCCGTTGATCTGCTTCAAATAGGCGGGCTTGAGGTGGAAGTGAGCCGCGACGCGGTCGATTTTTTCGCCCCGCTTCATCTTGTAGGTGCGCCAGTTGGAGAGGGGCTTTTCCTGATCCTCGTGGGTTTGCAGGTTGGTGAGAAAGATTTGCACTTTGTCGGCGGGCAGCACCAGCGGGCTGCCTTTGCCGGCAGGCATCACCGGCCGGTTATAGGAGGGGTTCAAGGCGATGAACTCGTCGAGCGGAGTTTCAGCCAGCCTGGCGGCGAGCGACATGTCCATGTTGGCAGGCTTGGCGACAGTATCGAAATAAGGCTGGTTGGGGATGGCCTGGAGGCGGATGCCGAATAACTGGGGTTGGGCAATGATGTTTTTGAGCGCTTGCAGCTTGGGTACGTAATAGCGCGTTTCATCGGGCATGTTGAGGTGGGCATAGTCGGTTGGCAGATGCCTGGCCTCGTTTTTGGCGATGGCGCGCGCCACGGCGTTTTCACCCCAGTTATATGAGGCCAGCGCCAGATGCCAGTCGCCGTGCATCTCGTAGATGGCTTGCAGATAGTCGAGTGCGGCGCCGGTCGAGGCGATGATGTCACGGCGTTGATCCAGCCACCAGTTCTGCTGGAGACTGTAATTCTTGCCGGTCGACGGGATGAACTGCCAGATGCCGGAAGCGCGGGAACGCGAGTAGGCCATCGGATTGTAGGAACTTTCGACAATCGGCAGCAACGCCAACTCGGTGGGCATGCCGCGTTTTTCCAGTTCGCCGACGATGTAGTAGAGGTAACGCCGGCTGCGTTCCAGCGTGCGCTTGAGCAGTTCCGGCCGGTTCAGGTACCAGGCCTGGCGGTCCGCTACCAGCGGGCTGTCGAGGTTGGGCATGGAAAAGCCGTTGCGCACGCGCTGCCACAAGTCGTCCGGCGGCGTCGTCAGGTCAATGGTCGGCAGCGGCGGCGCGTCTTCCAGAATCTCCGGCGGTTGTTGTGATGACGAAGATGAAGAGGAAGGCGAAGACGAAGACGAAGACGAAGACGAAGACGATACGCGCTGGTCTGCGACTGCGATTGGTTTTGCATCTGCCGGATTCAAAACACTCTCGACCGGCGCTTCCGCATGCGCCGCCAGGGAAAGACTGGCGCAAGCGCAGATGAGCAGCTTACGTAGAATCAGAAGCATGGGCGAGCTGGGTGGGCGCGTGGCAAACAATAGTCAGAGCCCTTGGGTAACATTGAGTAACATCGTGTAAGCGGTGCATGGTAACGAAGGCAGTGCCTGGTCGTCAAATTTCAGTAACGGTTCTTCCACTCGCGGATCGCTGCAAACACTTCATCCGGTTGCGTCAAAGGCTTGCCGCTGATGCGCTGCGCCGCCGCAATCACTGCGGGCGCATCCCAGCGCAGGAAGGGGTTGACCAGCAATTCGGCGCTGATCGTCGTGGGTACGGTGGGATGATTGGCGGCGCGCAAATCCGCCACTTCTTTGGCGCGATCATGCAACTGGATATTCTCCGGTTCAACGGCGAGAGCGAAGCGGATATTGGCCTGGGTGTATTCGTGGGCGCAGTAGACGCGCGTTGCGCCCGGCAATGCGGCGAGGCGCGCCAGCGAATGCCGCATCTGCGGCGGCGTGCCTTCGAAGACGCGCCCGCAACCGCTGGCGAAGAGCGTATCGCCACAGAACAGGACGCCACAGGTGGAATGGTTTCGGCCATAATAGGCAATGTGCGCGCGCGTGTGTCCGGGTATCGCCATTACCTCGAAATCGGCGCCGAGTTGCGGTAGTTGAATATGTTCACCATCGGTCAGAGTGCGGGTCAGCGTGGCGATGGGCTCGCCGGCGGGGCCGAATACCGGCGCCGCGTAACGCGTCAGCAGGTCTTCGATGCCGCCGATATGGTCGCCATGATGATGGGTGGCGAGAATGGCGCAGAGGTTCAGTTGCTCCCGCTCGAGATATGCCAGCACCGGCGCGGCATCGCCCGGATCGACCACAGCAGCCTGGTCGCCACGGCGCAATAACCAGATGTAGTTGTCGTTGAAGGCGCTGAGCGGAACAATTTGGTAGTCGGTATTTGTATTCATATTCATGGCGACGTATTTTCACCCACCTGTAGACGATGTCAATTAAAGGTTTCGACGACTGGCTGGCCACCCCCCAGGGAGCGTATGTCCTGCAATGGGAGCAGGCCAGGTGCGATTTGCTGGTATCCGATATTTTCGGCTTCAATGCACTGCAATTGGGTTTACCGCAGATCGATCTGCTGCGCGCCAACCGCATGCCGTTCCGTTTCCGCTGTGACGACAAGACGCCGTCATCGGCGGCATTGCGGGCCAGGCCGCATTTTTTACCGTTCGCCAATGCCAGCGTCGATCTGGTGGTGCTGCCGCATGTGCTGGAGTTCGACGCCGCGCCGCATCAGATCTTGCGCGAAGTGGAACGCATCCTGGTGCCGGAGGGGCAGCTCATCGTCACTGGCTTCAATCCTTTCAGTCTGTGGGGCGTGCGGCGAAAATTTGCGCGCCCCGGAGGTGCGCCGCCCTGGCGCGGGCAATATCTGAGTGTGCTGCGCCTGAAAGACTGGCTGGCGTTGTTGGGTTTTGAAACCCACGCGGGCGGTTTCGGTTGCTACGCGCCGCCGGTTACCCAGGAGAAATGGCTGCAACGCTGGCGCTTCATGGAGCTGGCGGGCAACCGCTGGTGGCCGTATGCCGGCGCTGCATACATCATCCAGGCGATCAAGCGGGTGCATGGCATGCGTCTGATTACCCCGCTGCGCAAAGACCGCAAGGCGCACGCCAAATCGCTGGCGGCGGTGGCGCAGCAAGCCCAGCGCAGGGAGCAATCGTGAGCGAGAATACTGACGACATCGTGGACATTTTTACCGACGGCGCTTGCAGCGGCAATCCCGGTCCCGGCGGCTGGGGCGCGATTCTGCGCAGCCAGGGCCGCGAAAAGGAATTGTGCGGCGGCGTGCCGGACACCACCAATAATCGCATGGAGCTGACTGCCGTGATCGAAGCCCTGAAAACCCTCAAGCGGCCGGTGCGGGCGCGCGTGCACACCGATTCGCAATATGTGCAGAAAGGCATCAGCGAATGGATACACGCCTGGAAACGGCGCGGTTGGCTGACCGCCGGCAAGCAACCGGTGAAGAATGCCGATCTGTGGCGACTTCTTGACGCAGAAGCCGCGCGTCATCGCATCGAGTGGCTGTGGGTGCGGGGCCACGCCGGTCATGCCGAGAACGAGCGGGCTGACGCCCTGGCGCAACGCGGTATCGACAATCTGCGCGGGGCGTGAGATGCGACAGATTGTGCTGGATACCGAAACCACCGGCCTGGAGTACAAGCTGGGCCACCGCATCATCGAAATCGGTTGCGTCGAACTGGTCGGACGCAAGCTGACCCAGCGCCGCTTCCATCATTACATCAATCCGCAACGCTCGATTGAGGCCGGCGCCCAGGCGGTGCACGGTCTGACCAGCGAGTTCCTGCAGGACAAACCGAAATTCGCCGAGATTGCCGCAGAGTTTCAGGATTTCGTGCGCGGCGCCGAGTTGGTGATTCACAATGCCGCTTTCGATCTCGGATTCCTCAACAACGAACTGGAGTTGCTCGGCCTGGAATCACTGAGTCAGGTTTGCGGTGGCGTGATAGATACCCTGCGGCTGGCGCGCGAGTTGCGCCCGGGACGCAAGAATTCGCTGGATGCGCTCTGCGCCGAATATGCCATCGACAATTCCGGGCGGCAGTTGCACGGCGCTTTGCTGGATGCCGAGTTGCTGGCGGAAGTGTATCTGGCGATGACCCGCGGCCAGGAAAATCTCCTCATGGATATTGACCGTACGCCGGCAGCCGGAGTGCAGGCGACGTCTTCCGGTGAGCGCCAGCCGCTGATTGTGCTGCGCGCCAGCGCCGAAGAGCTGGCCGAGCATGAGCGCGTATTGGCGGAGATCGGCAAGGAGAGCAAGGGCCGATGTGTCTGGCAGGCGGAGAGCAGTGCAGCCTGAACAGGCTGTCCCTTGGACGTGAAAAAATCTGGTGGGCGATAGTGGGTTCGAACCACTGACTTCCACCGTGTGAAGGTGGCACTCTACCGCTGAGTTAATCGCCCGAAAACGAGTCGCAGATTATAGCGCGACCCTTCATTGAGCCACAAGTACTTACCCCTTTCTGCTAGAATGCGCGGCTCACGCGGAGAGGTGGATGAGCGGTTTAAGTCGCACGCCTGGAAAGCGTGTTTAGGTTAATTCCTAACGCGGGTTCGAATCCCGCCCTCTCCGCCATTAAGCTACTGATATTGTTGAGTTGTCTAAAGCGATGCTGCCTTAAAATAGGCGACAATTAGCCTAGCTTAGGCAGCTTTATGGCAGCTTTTTTTCCGAACAATTCCACCGCCTTGTTTCCCGCTTCCGGCTGCGCATCGCTGATCCAGCGTCCGTATGTTCGGGCGATCATTGTCATATCGCTGTGGCCCATTTGCTGCGCCAGCCAGACCGGCGATTCACCGGCTGTCAGCATCATGCTGGCATAGGTGTGGCGGGTCTGATACTGGCGACGATAGCGGACACCGGCCAGGCGCAGCGCCGGCACCCAGGCACCGTGCCGGATCGGCTGGTCGCCTTCCCAGGCTTGGCCGGTGCGCGGGTTGAGGAACACCGCGCCGCCGACAACAAAGCTGTGCAGCTTTTGCGCGGTCAGCGCCGCCAGGGCCGGTGCGAGCAGCTTCACGTCGCGTGTGCCGCGCCTGGTCTTTGTTCCTTCCGGTTCGTCCGCCGCCTGCGTCTTGGCGCGCGAGACGCGCACGATCTTGCGCCGCCAGTCGACGTCGCCCCACTCCAGCGCCGCCAACTCAGACGTGCGCATGCCAGTCCAGAACGCGAAGGCGAACAGGTTGCGGTGCTGCGGATCGCGGCAGGCATCGAGTATGGCGGCTTGTTCGTCGGCGGCAAAGGGGTCGACATCGTCGACCGGTTTCGGCGCTTCCTTGCGGGCGAATTTCCAGCCGTACAGCGGATTGACTTCGATCAGTTCATCGTCGACTGCATCCTGCAATGCCTTGCGCAGCACGCTCTGCACGTTCGACAGACGCTTATTGGCGGCTTCCTGCTGTTCGCACCAGTCGCGGATCGTGGCGCGCTTGAGGTCGGCGATAGAGACGCTGCCGAAGGCGGGGATCAGGGTGTTGCAAACGATCTTGCGGTAGTCGTCGAAGGTGCTGCTCTTGAGGTGTGCGCGCTGCTGTTCCAGCCAGGTTTCAAGGTAGTCGGAGAGGGGATAGCCTTCGCCCTGTTTTTTGGCGAACAGAAAGCGCCGCGGTGAGTTCGGAAACGAGACGGTGTAATCGAAAGTGCCGCGCTCGATTGCGTCGAGGATGGCGGCGCGATGCTGCTCTGCACGTTTCAGATTAGGGGTGGTGGGCTGGAGCTTGAGGCGTTCGCGGCAACGGATGCCCTGGTAGATGAAGTCGATCTGGATTGACGAATCTGAGATGGTGTGCACGCCAGTCCGTTGCCGTTTTCCACCCATTGGTGATACCCCTCAATATCAATCAGAACATGGCCGTCCGGCGCTTTTTTCCAGACACGGCCTTCCATCCACACGCCATCGCGTATCTTGCCGCGAATGGCGTGTTCAGTATAGCCACTCTCGGCGGCGAACTGATGGATGGTTTTGTAGCGGATCATTTTCGGTTGCTTACCGGCGCCGCGCAGCCTGTTCTCGCACGAGCCGTTGATAGTTGTTTTGCATTACCGCTCTGTCCTTGGCAGTCGGCTTGTAGCTTGGATCGAGGGTGCGAATGTACCTTTTCAGCCGCAGGATGTTGATGCTGACAATCTTGTCGGCGGGCAAGTTCATGTTGAGTTTGAATTCACGTTTTTTCATGCTGCTTTCCTCCGAGGTTTGGTTGCGGGTTTTGTTACAGAAAAGTCGACTACGTCGGCGGTGCCGGTGCCAGCGATCAGTTCGCCGATGCGGCCATGCATCCGTCGCAGTTCCTTGGTGACGCCTTGCTCTTGAAAAAGTTTGCGAAGTCTGGTGTTCTCGGCATTCGCTTCGTCGATCTGAACCCTGAGCCGGTCATTTTCGAAACGCAATTTAGAGTTATCGGCGTGCAGTTGCGGCAGGTAGTCAAACTCATACGGCTTGAAGGCCAGCTTACCGACGTTTGGCGATACCCAGGTGCCTTCGGCGCTAATAAACCATCCGTCCCAAATGCGATGCGAACACTTGAAGTGAACCGACGCCAGCAGCAGGCGGAAGGCTTCCAGGGCGGCGAATGGTGTTCTTGATTTTTCGTTTTCCCAGCGGGCGATTGTTGTCGGCTTGACCCGGAGATAGGCCGCCGCCTGGGTTATCGACAGGCGCAGTGTCTGGCGCAGCATCTTGAAACTTTCGCCTTGCACTTTTCGCCACGGCTTTGAGTCGATCAGCCATTGCGGGTGATAGCTGCCGAAGGCGGCTGTCAGGTGGGCTACTGCGCCATCGTCGATTTCCTCCGAGAAAGCACCTTGCATGCAGTAAGACCAGCGGGTGAGGTCACCATGGAACTGCGGAAGCTCTTGAAGCAACTTTTTGAGGGGTGACACGGATTTCTTAATCGCCATCTTCTTCACTCTCGATACCTGACACGTTGCACCACCTGGAAGCTTGCGGCCCCCACCCTTTACCCTCTTTGTTTTTTCGATTCCGGTCTGATTCATGCCGGCGTCAATCGAAAATCGCCATCCATCGGTGGCCCGGTCGGATGCCCAGGCGCGGTGCGCGGAAACTCGATGACATTGCCCCCCAGGTTCTTGTAGCGACCGCCGTGATCGGCTCTGTTTTCGCGGCCCGCACAGTTATTGACACGAGTCCAAGGGCGGTAAGCCGATGCAGGATCGCCAGCAAAACGCTGTCCAAATTCGCCGGCGTGCATGCGGATTTGCCAGACCTTGTGCTCGGACGGGTAGACCTTCTTCGGCTTGTCCCGGTGGAAGATGCCGACCGGCTTGTTGGAGGTTTCCCATCCATAGCGCCCGGCGCGCTGGTCGGCTGCCGTCGCCAACTGGATAGCCTGCGCATCGCGCTTGACCACGGGGCCGCCCACGGCGCGGATCAGGCCGGCATAGTCCGCCTGCCTGTCCTCGGTCTTTTGCGCCGCGCGCCAAGCCGCGCCGATGGCCTCGGGCGCATCCGCAATGACAGGTTCCTTGATGCGCCTTATCTCGCGCCATAGGCCCACTGGTGGCCCGCCGATGAACTGGAATTGCCGGATGCCATGCAGGCGCGCCCAGGCAGTAACACGAGCGATAGATTCCGAGGCTGGTACGCCGTTTTCGTCGAGATCGATGCCAGTGCCGTCGATGTTCTTGCCGATATACTTGGCGAGGTAGGAAGCGGCGTCGCCCTTGGCAGGGTCGATGTTCTTGAACTTGACGCGGTGATCTTGCGCGCCGGGTTCGTCCGGCGAGTCTCGCAGCGCATAGCGGCTGATTGTGTTCTTGAGGGTATCGAGGTTCAGCGGCGGAACGAACAGCAGCAGGTGCCAATGTGGGGTACCGTCGTGATGCGCTTCGGCGATGCGCAGGCCGTAAATGATGGTGTAGCCGTTCTTGAAGCTGGAGCGGATGTCTTCCCACAGGTTGCAGAGGTAGGCTTGCGCCTGTCTCGGCGTCGTTCCGTCGTAGGCCGGGTTTGCGATGCCGGTCGCGGACAAGCGTGCATGCATGCGGCTCGGGCAGGTGATGGTGACGAAAATCCCGACATGCCCAAGGTCGCGGGCTACTTCCTCGTAACCCTTGATGCGCGTCATCATTTCGCCGCGTCGTAGGGTCGGATTCGACAGGCTATGCTCGGCCAGGTCGGCCAGCGTGAATATCTCGCCGTCCTCGCTGATGGCCTCCGTTCTTTCGAGAATTGCGGCGTTGCGCCGTTGCTTGTGCTGCTCTGCCTCGAAGGATTCTCGACTGATGTAGATGTCTCGTTTCTTGTGGACGTAGCCCAGGTCGATGGCGACGGCTTCGCGGTCGCGGCCCTGCTGCCGGCGCAGCTTGCGGCGCCACCATAGGACATCGGTCATGCGCGCCAGGGCGCCTTGGTCGTCGTGTTTTTCGGCAGGAGGTTCGATACCCCACTCCGTGCATAGAAGGCCGGTCTGCTGACGCATTTTGGCGGTGCCGTGGGACGTCCACCGTTGTGCGCGGTCGCTGGCGCGCTTGGCCTGCTTTTGGGCGATGGCGAGGATGTCGCTGTCGGTGGCGTTCGGGGCGATCTTGCAGGCGGCGACTTTGTCGGCGAGGTCGAGCAGCCAGAGATTTGCCGCCTGGATACCCTGGCCGGCGCGCTTGTGGCTATGCAGGTTGAGCGCGTCGCGCTTCCAGCGGGCCGGCCAGGTGGCGGTGATGTCTTCGCGCCATTCTTGTTGTCCAGGCTCGAATGGGTCGAAGCCGTTGAGGACGGCAGGGGCGGCGAAGGATCGGCGGGCGCACATGGTCAGCAGTGCTATCCGCAGGCGGGGCAGTTCGCGCCGGCCATGTCTTTACGCTGGAAGACGAGCCACGGACGCGCCGGGCCGATCAGTTGGCGACCGCGCATCACGGCGGCGGCTTCGGAATCGAAATGAGCGGCTGTGGCAGGGTTTTTTGTCATGGGCATGGCCGCAGGGTAGGGCGCGACCCATTCGTCGCGTAGCGGGTCGAAAATGCGGAAGCGTGTGGCGTTCATGCGCGACCCTCGGCTTTGGCGATGGCATCGCGGGCATCCTCGATAAGGCCAATCGTGTATTCGCCGTCAGAATCTTCGCGGAGTAGCCGCTGCACAACCTCCACCAGGTCGGGCGCGGCAGCGATCAGCAGTTCGTTGGCGACGGCTTCCTCAAGTGAAGCAGCGGCACCGGAAAAGACTTCGGCGAGGCATTTTATTTGGGTGCCATTGCCGGCCAAGATGGCCCGGCGATCCGCACGCCACGGCCCCGGCGTGTGGTTGGTATTAGCGGCTGGCATGGTAGGTTGCCTCAGTCGATCAGCAGGCCGGATTTTTTCTCCGGCGCTGGCTTGGCCTGGGTCTGGCCCCGCTCCTGCGCCTCGCCTTCGGTGCCAGCCGCTAAGCTTTTTTCCGAAGAGTTGGACGCAGGAGCGGGATTCGGTTCGCCGGTCGGCCACGGGAATTCGCGGGCCAACAGTTCGGCGTGTGTGGTGAGACGTGCACCGGCTTCCGCCAGTTGCGGCGTGAGCGGCGGGGCGAGGTCGTTGCCCTGAATGCGGAATTGCAGCAGGGCGAATTCGGCGAGTAGTCCGATCAACTGCTGATGCTCGGCCATGCTGCCCTCGTCCGGTTCGTCGGCTTCGAAGAGCAGAACGTCGTCATAGATGAGCTTGCCAGCGGCGATACGCTTGATGTTTTCAACAACGTCTTTGGCACGCGCTGCGAGGCGCGTGGAGTCTTCGCCTTCGGCCTCGAAATCGTCGTCAGGCTCGGTGTCGACAAACTCAACGCCTTTTGCCTCGAAGAAGTCGCGCAGTGTCTGGCAGGCATCGGGGCGCAGGTTGCGATCCCCGCACTTGAACTCGGAGAGGTACTGGCGATTGATGCCGGTGGCCTTGGCGATGTCGGCCAACGTCATATTGACGGCGGCTACGGCATCCTCGAAGTCTTCGCGGGTCAGGATGGCCGAAGCCCCGCGATCAGTGGCCTTTCGCTTAGGTGTGGAGCGGTACTGGATAGCCATTTTGGAGTCCTTTTTCAAAGTGCGTCAAGAGACGCAATATGAAAAGCATAGGGTTCCGCAAATGACATGTCAACTACTATTTGCGTCAAATGACGCAGTATGTACGTTATTTAGTGACAAAAAAACCGACACATGGCCGGCTTCTATTGTGAAACAGATAGTTACGGTCACCCTCGCTTTTTCGGTTTTTTGGCTTCGACTAGCAGCATGCCGCGTACGATGTCGGATTTGTTCGGGTACTCAATCGGGTTCCTGGCTGTAATCCGCTCTTGCAGCAACTCCGCAAGGTGCCGCAGCGCCAATTCCATGCTGATGAAGCCCGGCTTCTCGCGCCCCATGATGAGCCAGTCGGCGGATACATTCAGTGCGTCGCAGAGAATCCGAAGCTCCCGCGATCCGGGCAGCACGATCCCTTTTTCGTACTTGACGATTGTTTGTTGCGAAATTCCATGTCCGGCTGGATCAACCAGTTTACACATGCGCGAAAGTGCCTCGATAGTAAGCCCGTTTTCTGGTCTCAGCCGTGCTTCCTTGAGGCGATCTGCAATTCCTATTTCAGGAAGAACTACCCCAATCTCCACCATTTCAGAGCGTAACCCTCTCATCATCTCCAGTGTCATTTCCGGTAGCGCGGGTCGATCCACCGCAGCGTCAAACGCGGCGGCGGGAGATTTCGCAGGGGGTTTTTTCGGTGGTGTCATTCGTCTCTAGCCCGCGTCATTACTTGACCTGCGCGTTTCCGCAGGCACTTCGTTTAGTACCCCGTCCCGTCCTTCCTCGATGGCCTCGTGATATTCCTGGTCAGTCAGGATTGAACCTTTCCGGCTGGCCTTGATTCTCGCAACGAGTTCCCCATCGGGGTATTTATCGGGGGTGTTCTTGGTGTTTTTCATCAGCCGTGAAGCCTTGTGAACAGGGGCGTGGAAGCTGTTTGCCGGGTCGGGTTGCCGGATGATAGCCTGACGCAGCCAGGGTGTCCAACCACGTCCACACAATTTCCGTATTCCATGCACACGGATGATGCCCCGCCGCCAGGGTGTCCAATCGCATCGAGTTACCCACCGACACCCCCGCCGCCTGCCATAGAGGGGCGCGGCAGGGGTGTCCGTGGATAACTCGAACAGACTGCCGCCCTCAGCAGCCGTGCCAAAAGGGGCGCAATCCATGAAAAGACCACAGTTTTTCGCGTCTTTTCCGATTAATACATTCTATGCAGCCAGTCTGCATTTTCTGCTATATTTCGCATCGACGGGTTAATCCTGAATCACTGCGAGCCTATCAAAAGGCATCGTAAGCGCGTTGTAAACGCGTCAGACTCAGGGGCCGTCGCCCAAATTTTCGATGGCCTCTTCGTGAGGCCATTTTTCTTGGCCGGCCTCGACGGACTTTGAGCATTCTCATTTACCTTGACGAAAGCGGCGACCTCGGATGGTCGTTCTCACTTCCGTATACCAAAGGGGGATCGAGTCGCCACCTCACCATTGGCGCGCTGGTTGTACCCGAGGACAAGAAGCATCTTCCCGGTCGAATTATTCGCGACTTATACACCGAACGCGGTTGGAACACGGCTGGCGAAAAGAAGTGGGCAGACATGTCCGACAAGGCGCGCGCCGACTTCGTCTCGAAGGCGTTGAAGCTCAAGCATCATCATCCCGAAATCAGCTATCACGCCATCGTCGTGAACAAGCGGAAGGTTCTGGCACACATGCAGACCGATCCAAACCTGCTCTACAACTACATGATCAAGTTGCTGCTGGTCAATGAGATGGCGAAGCATCCGGCAGTTACTCTTGTTCCCGATCCGCGATCCATCAAGGTGCAGAGCGGAAACAGCATGCATGACTACCTTCAGCTTAATCTGTGGTACACGGAGAATGTGTCCACTTCGCTGACGACCCTACAGCAGGACAGCAAGAAGACCTTGAGCCTGCAATTTGCCGATATGCTTTCAGGCGCCGTCCAGGCGCATTACGAGCATGGACGGTCAGACCCGTTGAACGGTCTACGGGATCAGCTTCACTTGAAGGAATTATTTTTCTGACCTTCGGGGGCAGGGCTGTCGAATGCGCCTGGTCGAAGCAAAAATAGGCCGGTTTAGGCAGCTTTTAGGCAGGCACCCTTGGAGATGCCCTAGCCATGCGGTGTCATGCGGGTTCGAATCCCGCCCTCTCCGCCAGAACGCCTGAGCCGTGTGCTTGAGTTTCTCCAAGGCCTCCGCGCATCAAGCCGGAGTATGGGCGTATGCTATGGCGTAATCTCTTCCGGGCAACCGGATCCTGTGGATTCCGTGCAGTCAAGCCACTTTCAGGAGTGCATTGCGATGCGTAATAGCCAGCCTGTAACCCAGCATGAGATACCGTTTCCCAAAGGCAAGGTGATCGTCAGCCATACCGACGCCAAGGGTCTTATCACGCATATCAACGACAATTTTGTCGACGTTTCCGGCTTCAGCCGGGAGGCGTTGATCGGTCAGCCGCACGGCGTGGTGCGGCACCCGGATGTGCCGGAGGAAATTTTCCGCGATCTGTGGTCTACCATCGGGCATGGCCGGCCATGGCTGGGCGTGCTCAAGAATCGCAGCAGGCATGACGGCCACTATTGGACACGGACCTATGTCACGCCGCTGCCGGATGGTTCAGGTTATCTGGCCACCCACAGCGAACCCAGCCGGGCCGAGATTTCCGGCGCCGAAGCGCTGTATGCGCGGGTGAGCGGCGGCGCGGCTGTCCGCCTGCGTTACGGCCAGGAGGTGAGCGGCGGCGCGATGGGCTGGCTTCAGGGCGTCAGCAGGCGCATGAAGCTTACGCATCGATTGTGGGCGGTGTTTCTGGTATTCATGTTGCTGGCGGCAGCGGGCGCCGGTGTCGCCCTGTGGAATCTTGGCACGGTGTCGGACCAGTTTGCCGGCTATCTGCAACGCGACCAGGTGCGCCTCCATGTTTATGACGACATGTATGCCCAGGGGCTGCAAACCGGCCAGGCGATCCGCAACATCATCCTCGATCCCGCCGACCCGAAGCCGCTGAAGAATCTTCCGCTGGCCGAGAAGGAGTTTGTTGAAGCCCTGGCGACGGCGCGCAGGCTGGCGTCTTCGGATGCGGAAGTAGCGCTGCTGGAAAAAATAACCACGTTGTGGGCCAAGGACACAGCAATCAAGCAGAGTGTCCGGGAACTCGCACAGGCCGGCCATCAAGCCGAGGCGGTGGCGATGCTGAAGAAACAAGAAACGCCGCAATGGCGCGACATCAGAAGATTGCTGTTGGACCAGAGAATCGAGGTGGAAAAATCTTCCAGCGCCGCAGCCAAGGGGGTGATGATCGAAGCGGGGCGCGGACGTAGCGTCAGCCTGGCGGCGGTGGCTTTGGCTTTTGTTGCCGGCTTGCTGCTGGTGGCGGCGATCCTCGGTTATGTAGGCCGCAACCTGCGCCAGGCGCGCGATGCTGTTCGCGCTATCGCGGATAGCGGCGACCTGACCAGTCCCCTGCCGCCGCCGCGCGAAGATGAAATCGGCGACATCATGGTGCAGTTGGGCGTGATGCGCAGCAAGCTGCACGAATTGGTCGCCGATATGGTGGACAAGATCGGCAGCGTTGGTGTGGCATCGGGAGAATTGATGGTGACTGCGCGGGCCAGCGCCGATGTCGGCGAAAGCCAGTCCGACCTGGCTTCAGGCATGGCCGCTGCGGTGGAACAGCTTTCCGCTTCCATCGACCAGGTGCGCGATCATGCTGAAGAATCGCGCCAATTGTCCGAAGCATCCAGCCAGAAAGCTGTCGAGGGTGGCCGGATCATTCACCTCGCCGCCGATGAAATGGCGCATATCGCCGAGGTCGTGAAGTCAGCGGCAGGTTCCATCCGCACGCTGGAGGAATATTCCGGGCAGATTTCCGGGATTGTGAAAGTGATCCGCGAAATCGCCGATCAGACCAATCTGCTTGCGCTTAACGCGGCCATTGAGGCGGCGCGGGCTGGGGAACAGGGCAGAGGTTTCGCGGTGGTTGCCGATGAAGTGCGTAAACTGGCCGAGCGTACCGGTTCATCGACTCAGGAAATTACCGGCATGATTGCGAAAATTCAGGAAGGCACGCGCCAGGCCGCCAAAGATATGGAAACCGGCGTGGCACGGGTTTCCGAAGGGGTTGAGCTGGCGCGTCGCGCCGGCAATGCAGTGACGGAAATTCGTGGTTCGACCGAGGCTTCGGCACGCGCGGTGGGCGGTATTACCCTGGCTTTGCAGGAGCAGTCGAGCGCCACCCGCGACATCAATCAGCGTGTCGAAGGTATCGCTGAAGGGGCGGAAAAAAACTCCGCCAGTGCAGCCCAGACTTCGCAGTCCGCCCGCGGACTGAAGCTGTTAGCCGAAGAGCTGGAGCGCCTGGCGGGACGCTTCAAGATCGCTTGATGCGGAGTGGTGGAAAGTTGTCGGTACTTCAATGCGCCGCTCCACCCAGGCGCAGGAATAACTCGTAGCGCCGCGCGTCGATTTTCCCGTTTTCCATGGCCGCCTTGATGGCGCAGCCGGGTTCGCTGCGGTGGTGGCAGTCGCGGAAACGGCAGTTGGCGAGATGCGGGCGAAACTCGATGAAGCCTTGTTCGATGGCGCCGCGCGTCAGGTGGGCCAAGCCGAATTCCTGCAAGCCCGGGCTGTCGATCAGGGCGGCATTGTGGCCGAGCCGGTAGAGCCGGGCGTGGGTGGTGGTGTGCTTGCCGGAATCGAGGGCGTCTGAAATTTCCCGCGTCGCCGCTGCTGCACCCGGTATCAGGGCATTGATGAGCGTCGATTTTCCCATGCCCGACTGACCCACCAGCACCGATAATTCCCCGGCCAGATGGCCGGTCAACAGCGCCGCATCGTGCAACGCTGAAACTTCTACCACCGGATAACCGAGTTTCGACAACACTGCCAGCCGCTCACGGGCGGATGGCAGATGCTCAACCAGGTCCACCTTGTTCAGCACGATCAGACTGCGAATTCCTTCGGTCTCGGCGGCGACCAGTGCGCGTGTCAGCAGCTCGTCGCTGAACGAAGGTTCCGTGGCGACCACCAGCACCAGTTGCGTGGCGTTGGCGACGATGAGTTTCTGGCGGTAGGCGTCAGAGCGGTATAGCAGTGAGCGGCGCGGCAGGTGACGGAGGATTTGCGCCTGGTCGGCGGAGGAACGCTCCAGCGCCACGCTATCACCGCAGGCATAAGGGCTTTTCTTGCCGCGCGGGAACCCGGTGATGCGGCTGCCGCCGGCTAACTCGATCTCATAGTGCCGGCCGAAGGCGGCGACGATGACGCCTTCGAGTGTTTCGTTCAAAGGCCAAACAGCGCGTCGATCTTGGCTGCGCAGATGAAATCGTTCTCGCTGAGACCGCCGATGGCGTGGGTGGTGTAGCTGACCACGCATTGGTTGTAGCCGACCGTGAGATCCGGATGATGGCCTTCCCGCTGCGATATCCAGGCGGTGGCGTTAACGAAGGCCATGGTCTCGTTGTAATCCTGGTATCGGTAGGTCTTGGTGATGCTGTTGCCCGAGCGAATCCAACCGTTCGCGGATTGCAGCAGCGTGGTCACTTCGGCATCCGTCAGCGGCGGCACGCCGCCTTCGCAGGGCTTGCATTTGCCTTTGGCGAGATCGCAGAAATCAGTCATGTGGATTCTCCTTATTTGAATTTGTAGTACTGCTGGTTGAGCCAGGCGGCGACGTTTTCCTCGTCCTCCGGAAACCAGCCGGCGTTGGTCTGCGCGCTGCACGCGGCGACGCGCTGCCGTAGCGCCTGCAGCGTATGAATCCTGTGGTCGGCGCGGGTATACATTTTCGATCCGTCGCCGCCAAATTTCTGCGCATGGCAGGCGACGCACTGTTTGTCGTGCAGCGGCTGGCCGAGTTTCGGTGTGCCGGCGGCTGCGGCAGTCAATGGCGGCAGGGCGCTGAGCAGGAAGAAGTGGATAAGGCGCATGTGTTTCTCCTCAGTATTTCAGCAAATGCGCAATGCGCAGGCTGGCGGGCGGATGCGAGTCATAGAAAAGCGAATGCAGCGAATCAGGCGTGAGCGTGGCGGCGTTGTCACGATAGAGTTTCACCAGGGCATTGATCAGGTCCGCAGCCTGTGTCTGGCTGGCGGCATAGGTGTCGGCTTGATACTCGTGCCGGCGCGAGATATGCGACATCAGCGGCGTCAGCGGGAAGGTAAATATCGGCAGCACCAGCGAGAACAGGATCAGCGCCATGGCGATGCCTTGAGTTGTTTGCGCCGCAATGGATACCCCGAGACCCGCATAGAACCACGGCTGCCCGATCAACAGGCCCAGCAGCCAGAGAAAAGCCAGGCTCAGCGCCGCCAGCAGGATGATGCGCTGCCACACATGGCGATGCTTGAAATGGCCCAGTTCATGGGCAAGCACGGCATCGATTTCCGGCGGGCTCAAACGCGCCAGCAGGGTGTCGAAGAAGACGATGCGTTTAGCCGCGCCGAAACCCGTGAAGTAGGCGTTGCCATGCGCGGAGCGTTTGGAGCCGTCCATCACGAACAGGCCGCTGGAACGGAAGCCGCAACGCGCCAGCAGCGCCTCGATGCGAGCCTTCAGTTCGGGATTATCGAGAGGCGTAAACTTGTTGAAAAGTGGCGCGATCAGCGTCGGGTAGAGCAGCAATACCAGCAGGTTGAACACCAGCCAGAACAGCCAGACGTAGAGCCACCAGTATTCGCCCATCACGGTCATCAGCCACAATACCGCCAACAGTAGCGGTGCGCCGATCAGGATGGTGAGCAGCCCCTGCTTGAGCAGGTCGCCGAGAAACAGTTGCCAGCTCATCTGGTTGAAGCCATAGCGCGCTTCAAGCACAAAGGTGCGGTAGAGGCCGAAAGGCAGGTCGACAATAAAGCCGATCAGGGCCACGCAGGCGAACAGTGCCAGCGCGGCAAGGTAGCCGGATGCGGGATCGATCTGCATGCTCCACGCGGCCGCGTTTTTGAGCAGACCGCCGTAGGTAAATGCGAGCAGCAACACTGTGCTGGCGGCGAGTTCCGCCAGCCCGAGGTGCGTCTTGGCGCAGGTGTAATCCGCCGCTTTTTGGTGTGCGGCCAGCTCGATATGCGCGCCGAATTCCGCTGGAACCGCGCTACGGTGCGCCTGGATGTGGCGGAGATGGCGCAGCGCCAGCCAGACGCGCAGGACCAGGCTGACGATCAGCGCGAGGAGGAATGCGAGAGAAAAGAGTTGGGGTGTCATGCCGTGCCGGGGTTGGAAAATATGACAGAATACGCGACTTATTGTAAAAATTGCTGCGGAATTATATGGCACAAGATCAGAATGCCCTCGTCTGGCTCGACATGGAAATGACCGGTCTCAAGCCCGACTCGGACTGCATCATCGAGATCGCCATGGTCATCACCGATTCCGCGCTCAACAGCGTTGCCGAAAGCCCGGCCTGGGTGGTCCATCAGTCCGATGCGGTGCTCGACGGCATGGACGATTGGAACAAGAATACCCACGGTCGTTCCGGCCTGATCGACAAGGTGAAAGCGTCGACCCTGAGCGTTGCCGAGGTTGAGGCGCAATGCCTGGCGTTCGTGAAATTGCATGTGCCGGAACGTACTTCCCCGATGTGCGGAAATTCGATTTGCCAGGATCGCCGTTTCATGGCGCGTTACATGCCTAAACTGGAAGAATATTTTCACTACCGTAATCTCGATGTCAGCACCCTCAAGGAGCTTTGCAAGCGCTGGAAGCCGGAGCTGGCCAAAAGCATCGTCAAGAATGGCAGGCATACGGCGCTGGCTGACATCTATGAGTCGATTGAAGAAATGAAGTTCTACCGCGACAATTTCATCAAGCTCTAGTTTTCCCGCCGGTACAGGCGCAGGCGTTCGCTGCGATCCCCTGGACGGTGTCCTTCCCAGATTTTTCTCCAACCCGGATGTGGCGTTTTATCCTGCGCCGAATCTTGTTCCAGCAGTAACGGGCAAGCGCTTGCCGCAGGTGTTTCGGCGTGCAGGGTGACAATGCCTGCGAAGTATTGCAGCGAAACGCGCTGAGCATCGCCGATATCCCGTCCGGCAATGCACGGATACGGATGTCCGTCATCCTGGGCCGTGGTCAGTAACGCATGCCTGAGCGAAGCGGCGACGCCCCGATAGCTTTTGCCATAGTCGATCCAGGGTAACCACAGCGTCATCAGCAGCACCCACATCAGGGTGGCGCCTGCTGCCCAATGGGTGGTGGCGCGCCACGGCGAGCGGGGGCTGGTGAAAATCAACCAGAGCCAGGCCATGCTCAGTAGCGCTGCGATGGCGTAGGACAACGTGGAGAAATGCGCAACGAAACCGGGTTCCAGCTTGGCAAAGTTATGCGCGATTTGAGGAGGAACGCCGCTGATCATGGCGATGCCGCCGAGCCACACCAGACCGGCGACGATGGTGAATGTCATCATGCCGAACCAGTCGAAGGCGTTGGCGGCGCCGCGCTGCAAACGATTGGCGCCGTTCGCCGCCAGCAGAATCAGCGGTACCAGCAGAGGCAGCGCCTGATTCGGTCGCGGCTCGTGGAGCAACAGCAGCGTCAGCAGGGTGGTCACGGCGCCGAGCAGCGGCAGCAATAAGGCGGGCTGGTTGAGGCGGCGACGGTGCAACCACACCGCCCATGCCGCCAGCGGCAATGCCGGCCAGGCGAACCAGGCCAGCAGTTCGGCGTAATCGGGAAGCGCATGCCGCCAGCCGCTCTGATAACGGACTGCGCCGGCGGCGTTTGACCACCAGGCGCCGAGCGTATGCGTATCCGGCGCCTGCCAGGCCAGTAGCAGCGGCCAACTGGCACACAGCGGCACGGCAACGGCCACGGCAATGCCGAGGCCGCGCAAGCCGGCGGCACTGCGCCAATGCCGGCTGAGGGGCAGCAAAAACAGAAGAGGCGTCAAGGTGATCAGCGCGGTCACTCCTCCGGCGAGAAACCCCATGCCTATTCCGCAGCCGGCCAACAACCCGCCGGCCAGCGGGCGCTGCAAGAGCAGTGCGAAGCCGGCGTAGGCTGCGGCGCTGGCGGCGAGCAGTGCTATCAGCGGCTGGGTGTCGTGGATCGGCACCAGCAGGCCGATGCTGCCGATGGCGATCAACACCGTTGTATTGCTACCGGCAGCCCCATGCGCGGACGGCGAGGATAGCGAGAGGTCGCGCGTGCGCGACAGCGATGGGGGCGACAGGATGCGGCTGGCGAATGCCAGAAAACCCAGCAATAAGGCGCCAAACAGCCCTGTGGCAAGGCGTACCGCGTCATGCAGGGGCAGCAGCCAGCCGAACAGCCGGCCACATGCAGCGGCTACCCAGTAGTAGAGCGGGGGCGCTTCAGGGTAGGGATGACCGGCAAGCTGTGGCATTCGCCAGTCGCCGCCATTGAGCAAGCCATAGGTGATGCCGAAATGAATCGCATCGTCGTTTTTCCACGGGTCATGGCCGGTCAGCCCCGCCAGCAAATACACTGCGCAGAGTATGGCCAGGGCCACGCCGCGGAACGGCAGCGCGACCGGAAAGCGGGGCAGGGTAGCCATGAGTGGCGGGCCGGTCGCTCAATGAAAAAAGGCAGCCGAAGCTGCCTTTTTCTGTCCGCGCAAGGGCTTAAGCGGAACGCTGGACGGTGCCATATTTCTGGCGGAAACGCTCGACCCGGCCGGCGGTGTCGACGATCTTCTGCTTGCCGGTGTAGAACGGGTGGCACTCGGAACAGACTTCAATGTGCAGCGGGCGACCAGAGGTGGAGCGGGTCTTGAAGTTGTTGCCGCAACTGCAGGTGACTTCGATTTCGACGTAGTTGGGGTGTATGGCAGCTTTCATGAGTTGATCCTTATTGTTGCATGGTCCAGCCGGGAAAGGGCGCAATTATCCTTGAATCCCGCAATATTTGCAATCGACGATTATGTTCAGCCCCGCCGCATCGCGTCAAAAAATTCCGCGTTGTTCTTGGTGGCCTTGATCTTGTCGAGCAGAAATTCCATGGCTTCCATATCGTCCATGTTGTAGAGCAGCTTGCGCAGCACCCACATTTTTTGCAGCACATCGGGTTTCAGCAGCAGCTCCTCGCGGCGCGTGCCGGAGCGGTTGACGTTGATCGCGGGATAGACGCGCTTTTCCGCCATGCGTCGATCCAGGTGGATTTCCATGTTGCCGGTGCCTTTGAACTCCTCGTAGATGACGTCGTCCATGCGTGAACCGGTGTCGATCAACGCCGTGGCGATGATGGTCAGCGAGCCGCCTTCCTCGACATTGCGCGCCGCGCCGAAAAAGCGTTTTGGCCGCTGCAGGGCGTTGGCATCGACGCCGCCGGTGAGCACCTTGCCGGAGGCCGGCACCACAGTATTGTAGGCGCGGGCGAGGCGGGTGATGGAGTCGAGCAGGATCACCACATCCTTCTTGTGTTCGACCAGGCGCTTGGCTTTTTCGATCACCATCTCGGCGACCTGGACGTGGCGGGTGGCCGGTTCGTCGAAGGTCGAGGCAACCACTTCGCCTTTGACCGAGCGCTGCATCTCGGTGACTTCCTCCGGACGCTCGTCGATCAACAGTACGATCAACACCACATCAGGATGATTGACCGCGATGGCGTGGGCGATGTGCTGCATCATCACCGTCTTGCCGCTCTTCGGGCTGGCGACGAGCAGACCGCGCTGACCTTTGCCGATCGGCGCGATGATGTCGATGACGCGTGATGTGGTGTTCTCCTCGCCGCGCATGTCACGCTCCAGCAGCATATGCTGGTTCGGGTGCAGCGGCGTGAGGTTCTCAAAAAGGATCTTGTGCTTGGAGGCCTCCGGCGATTCGCCGTTGACCTTGTCCACTTTTACCAGGGCGAAGTAGCGTTCGCCGTCTTTCGGTGTGCGGATCTCCCCTTCAACGGTATCGCCGGTGTGCAGGTTGAAGCGGCGAATCTGCGAAGGCGAAACGTAGATGTCGTCGGTGCTGGCCAGATAGGAAGTATCCGGCGTGCGCAGGAAGCCAAAGCCGTCCGGCAACACCTCAAGGGCGCCGTCGCCGAAGATGTTTTCACCTTTCTTGGCGCGGTTTTTCAGCAGGGCGAAGATTAATTCCTGCTTGCGCAGGCGGTTGGCGCCGTCGATCTCGTTGGCGATAGCCATTTCGAGCAATTGACTGACGTGGAGAACTTTAAGCTCCGATAGATGCATAGGGTAGGCCTGCAGGACGTGAAGCGGGGAAGGGTGGATGTGTCAAGAGAGATCGGGGGTGATCAGGGGACGGTACGGGGAAACTACAGGGACAGGATGGGCGGGTTTGGCCCGGACGGTGTGTGAATATAAGTATTGTGTTATGCGGGCGCCGTCACGCTGGGCAGGACTGTAACGGGATCAGAGGTTGCTGTCAATGAAAGCGGTCAGTTGCGACTTGGATAGCGCGCCTACTTTGGTGGCCTCGATGTTGCCGCCCTTGAACAGCATCAGGGTCGGAATGCCGCGAATGCCGAATTCGCCGGGGGTTTTCTGGTGGTCGTCGATGTTGAGCTTGGCGATCTTGAGCTTGCCGGCGTAATCCTTGGCGATTTCTTCCAGGATGGGTGCAATCATCTTGCAGGGGCCGCACCATTCGGCCCAGTAGTCGACCAGTACGGGCAGGCCGGACTCCAGCACTTCGCTCTTGAAGTTGGCGTCGGTGACGTGATGGATATGTTCGTTCATGGTTTCCTCGTGTTATTGGATTGGTCCCGGTCAATGCCACAATGCCACAATGTCACTATGCCATCAAGGCGACAGATCGGCGGGTGCGAATAGCGGGATAGACAGGATAAGCGGGATATGCAGAATGCAGCAGTACAGCCAATAGAGTTATGCTAACAAAAAAAAGGCGGCTCGGGGGGAGTGGTCAATCCGGCAATACCTTCGCCGGAGCACCCATATTACAATAATCCAGATTTTAATGTTTTCCAGCGTCGCTGCGAAAGTCTTCCACTATAATTCGCGGAATAAATCCCGTTGATGGCTGAAGGTGTTGCGAAATGACCTATGTTGTGACTGAGTCCTGCATCAAATGCAAGTACACGGATTGCGTCGATGTTTGCCCGGTCGATTGTTTTCGTGAGGGTCCCAATTTCCTCGTGATCGATCCCGACGAGTGTATTGACTGCACGCTGTGCGTGGCGGAATGCCCGGTCGAGGCGATTTTCGCCGAGGATGACGTACCTGCGGATCAGCAAAAATTTACCGCGCTGAACGCCGAACTATCCAAGCTCTGGAAACCCATCATCGAACGCAAGGATGCGCCGCCAGACGCCGACGAATGGGCCAAAATCAAAGGCAAGCTCGACAAGCTCGAACGCTGAAGATTTCCGTACTTCGCGGGCCTCCTGACGCCACGCCCGCGCCGCCTCTTTCCGTGTGCCGCATATTGGTCTACCATGAATTTCCCGCGACTGCGGGAAACATGAGAAGAACAGGGGGACGCTATGCAAGTTAGGGATATCCTGGCAATCAAGGGCGCTACGCTGTACACCATTGCGCCGGACAAAAAACTCTTCGAAGGCATCGCCATCATGGCCGAGCAGGATGTCGGCTCGCTGGTGTGTTTCGAAGGCGGGCGGATGGCCGGCATGCTGACTTTCCGCGAAATTCTCAAGGCCATGCATGAGCATGGCGCCGCCGCCGGCGGCGTGACCATCGGCAGCGTCATGGTGCGTGATCCGCACAGCGCCACTCCCGGCATGGAGATCGGCGAGTTGCGCCGCTTGATGATCGACCACCATATGCGTTACCTGCCGGTGATGGACGGCGCCACGCTGCTGGGCGTGATCTCCTTTCACGACGTAGCCCGCGCGGTGCTTGAGGAACAGAGCTTCGAGAACCGCATGCTTAAAGCTTACATACACGACTTGCCGGCGGTGGAAGAGAAAGTCTAGACACGCCGCAATCCGCAGATGGCGGTGACGCATAATATTCGGGGAGATGGCATGGAAAAGATCTGGTTGAAAAATTATCCGCCCGGCGTCCCGGCGGAGATTGACTATTCGGGCTACTCCTCGCTGGCGCAGTTGCTTGAGGAGAGTTTTGCCAAGTACCGCGAACGTACTGCCTACATCTGCATGGGCAAAGGCATGACGTATGCCCAACTCGATGAGCGTTCGCGCAACTTTGGCGCCTGGCTGCAGTCACGGGGCCTGAAGAAAGGCGCAAGGGTGGCGGTGATGCTGCCGAATGTGCTGCAAAATCCAGTGTCCGTGATGGGCGTATTGCGTGCAGGCTGCATCGTAGTCAATGTCAATCCGTTGTACACCCCGCGCGAGCTGGAGCATCAGTTAAAGGACTCCGGCGCGGAAGCCATCGTCGTCCTGGAAAATTTCGCCGTGACGCTGCAAGCGGTCATCGCCAGGACTGCGGTGAAGCATGTGGTGGTGGCCACCATGGGCGATCTGCTGGGGCTCAAGGGAGTGATCGTCAATTTCGTTGTGCGCAAGATCAAAAAAATGGTTCCGCCCTACAATCTGCCCGGCGCGCATGCGTTCAATGCGGTGCTGGCCGAGGGTGCCGGCGAAAAGCAGACGCCGGTTGCCATGACGCCGGACGATGTCGCGTTCCTCCAGTACACCGGTGGCACTACCGGCGTATCGAAAGGCGCCACCCTGAGCAACCGCAACCTGATAGCCAATCTGATCCAGGCCGAGACCTGGAACACCCCGGTCACTTCCAGGTACCAGGGGCAACTCAATTTTGTCTGCGCCCTGCCGCTGTACCATATCTACGCGCTGACGGTGTGCTGCCTGATGGGTGCGCGCATCGGCGGTTGCAATCTGCTGATTCCGAATCCGCGCGACATCCCCGGCTTCATCAAGGAATTGTCGAAATTCAAATTCAATATCCTGCCGGCGGTCAATACGCTTTTCAACGCCCTGATGAATCATCCGGATTTTGCCAAGCTCGACTTTTCCAGCCTGCTGGTGGCGAATGGCGGCGGCATGGCGGTGCAGCGGGCGGTCGCCGAGCGCTGGTTCAAGCTGACCGGTCGACCGATTGCCGAAGGTTACGGCTTGTCGGAAACCTCGCCGGTGGCAACCAGTAATCGTGTCGATACAACCGAGTTTACCGGCACCATCGGCCTGCCGGTACCGTCCACCGAAATATCCATCCGTGACGACGACGCCAAGCCGGTGCCGCTGGGTCAGCCGGGCGAAATCTGCATCAAGGGGCCGCAGGTCATGGTGGGTTACTGGCAGCGAGACGACGAGACCGCCAAAGTGATGACGCCGGACGGATTCTTCAAGTCAGGCGATATCGGCATCATGGATGAACAAGGCTTTGTCCGCATCGTCGACCGCAAAAAAGACATGATCCTGGTCTCAGGCTTTAATGTTTATCCCAACGAGGTTGAGGCCGTAGTCGCCATGCACCCCGGCGTGCTGGAAGTGGCGGCGGTGGGTGTGCCGGACGAAAAATCCGGCGAGGCCGTGAAAATTTTCGTGGTCAAAAAAGACCCCGGCCTCACTACCGAGGCGCTGCTTGCCCATTGCAAGGAAAACCTGGCCGGCTACAAGATTCCCAAGCATGTCGAGTTTCGCACCGATCTGCCCAAAACCAACGTCGGCAAGATACTGCGGCGCGCTTTGCGCGACGGGGCGAATTGATTAATTGAACAATTAACGGAAAGACAAAAAATGAGTCTGCCATTAGTGGTGGCGATTACCGGCGCATCGGGCGTGATCTACGGCGTGGAAACCTTGCGGGTGCTGAAACAACTGGGCCAGGAAACGCACCTGGTTTTGAGCGAAGCCGCCGCCATGACCCTGACCATCGAAACGGAGTATTCGGTGGAACAGGTCAAGTCGCTGGCGGATGTGGTGTACAGCAACAAGGATGTCGGCGCCGCCATCGCCAGCGGCTCCTTCCCCACACGCGGCATGGCCGTTATCCCATGCACCATCAAGACGCTTTCGGCCATCGCCAATTCCTTTCCCCACAATCTGGTGGCGCGCGCCGCCGACGTAACGCTCAAAGAAGGCCGCAAGCTGGTCTTGATGGTGCGTGAGACGCCGCTGCACAGAGGCCATCTCGATCTGATGTTGCGCGCCAGTGACTGTGGCGCGGTGATTCTGCCGCCGATGCCGGCCTTCTACAACAAGCCGGAAACCGTTCTCGACATTATTCACCAGAGCATCGGAAAGATGCTGGACCAGTTCGGCATCGAACACCATCTGTACCAGCGCTGGGGCGGGCGCGACGGCGCCGATCAGCGCAAGGAGGGTTTGCGCGTTGCTACCTGAGCTTGTGTGCGGCTGTGCGATACCCTGCGGATATTCTGTTGACGGCCTGCAGGCCGGCCCCATTGGCATAAGCAGGGCAAGATGCAAAAACTGACGAGGCCCGGGTCGCGCTGGGTAATCCGTACCAATTATGTAGTGCGGGCGGCGTCTTTCGCCACGCTGTTCGTTGCCATCGGCATGCACATGGCTGCGCAGAACTACGCTGCAACTGCCTGGACGCTGCTGGCTGCGCAGTTCCTGGTTTATCCGCACGTGCTGTTCTGGCGCACCCGGATTTCCCGGCAGCCGTTGCGGGCCGAGATGTCCAATTTGATACTCGATTGCCTGGTGCTCGGGGTTTGGGCGGCGGCGCTGGGGTTTCCCGCCGTGATCGCGTTCACAATGTTCATGGGAGTTTCGCTCGACAATGCAATTTACCGCGGTTGGAGAGGCGCTTTGCAGGCGCTTATCGTGTTTTCCTGCGGGGCGCTGGGCTGGATGGTTTTCGGCGGTTCCAGCTTTTCGCCTGATACCGAACTGTCCGTTACCGTGCTAAGCCTGGCCTGTCTTTCCGCCTATGTAATCAGCATAGGAACCCAGGTGTTTGCCCGCAACAGCGAACTGCATGTGACGCGCGAAGAGTTGCGCAAGAGCGAGCAGAAATACCGGCTGATTACCGAGAATGCGGGTGATCTGATCGCCCTGCTGGACGCCGAGGGACGCTGGGTATACGCCAGCCCGTCGTATCGCTCCCTGCTTCCCGGCGCGGCGCTGGAGATCGGCGCCAGCGCCCTCGCGCAGATACATCCGGAAGACCGCGAGATGGTGCGCGCACGCCTCAAAGAGGCGATGCAGACCGGCGAGTCGCAGGAGTTTCTCTATCGCTTGGTCACCGAAGACGGTGCAGCACACGAATTCGAGGCCACCGCGAATGCCTTTTCACACGCCGGCGTCAGGAGGACGGTAGTGGTTTCCATCGACATCACGGAATTGCGCCAAAGGGAAAAAGCCCTGGCCATCCAGGCGCACGCCTTCGAAAATATGGCCGAAGGCATGATGATTACCACTACCGACGGAACGATCCTGTCGATCAACAAGGCATTTACCGCCGTCACCGGCTACAGTAAGGAAGAAGTGCTCGGCAAGCAGGTCACTGAATTCCACACCGCGTTGCAACCGGCTAAATTTTACGACGACATCCGCGAGGCGGTCAGCCGCCACGGCCGCTGGGCCGGCACCACCTGGAGCCGCCGCAAGGATAATTCGATTTACCGCGAGCGGCGCAGCGTGTCGGCGATCATGGACGAGGCCGGCCACACAACGCACTACATCGCTTTTGTCGCCGTTGCCGGAGACGCCGCCAACTGAGTCGCGTGCGGGTGTGCGCCGGGTGCTGTGGTAGACTCGCCGCATGGCGGATTTCCATTAAATACACAGGTTCTGGCAATGTCCGGCAATACTCTCGGCACGCTTTTCTGCGTCACATCCTTTGGCGAATCTCATGGCCCGGCCATCGGCTGCGTGGTCGATGGTTGTCCGCCGGGGCTGGAATTGTGCGAGGCTGACATCCAGGCCGATCTGGACCGGCGCAAGCCAGGTACCTCGCGTCATGTGACCCAGCGGCGCGAACCGGATAGCGTGGAAATCCTTTCCGGCGTGTTCGAAGGCAAGACTACCGGGGCGCCGATTGCTCTGCTGATCCGCAACCAGGATCAACGCAGCAAGGATTACTGCAACATCAGCCAGTCGTTTCGCCCTGGCCACGCCGACTACACCTACTGGCAAAAATACGGCATCCGCGATTATCGCGGCGGCGGTCGCGCCTCGGCGCGCGAGACGGCGGTGCGCGTGGCAGCCGGCGCCATCGCCAGGAAGTGGCTGCTTAGTCGCTACGGCGTAGTCATTCGCGGCTGCATGACCCAACTGGGCGCTACCGGGATTCCGATCAAGGACTGGAGCGTCGTGAATAGCAACCCTTTCTTTGTCGCCGATGCCGAAATTGTGCCGCAACTGGAGGCGAGCATGGATGCGCTGCGCAAGGCCGGCGATTCGGTCGGGGCGAAAATCACCGTGATGGCGGAAAATGTTCCGGTCGGTTGGGGCGAACCGGTGTATGACCGTCTCGATGCCGACATCGCCTATGCCATGATGGGCATCAACGCCGTCAAAGGCGTCGAGATCGGCGCAGGGTTCGCCAGCGTTGCGCAGCGTGGCAGTGTGCACGGCGACGAGTTGACCCCGCAGGGCTTCCTTACCAACCACGCTGGCGGAGTCCTCGGCGGCATCTCCACGGGGCAGGACATCCTCGTCAATCTCGCCATCAAGCCGACTTCCAGCATCCGCCTGCCGCGCCGTTCGATCAATCAGCTCGGCGAGCCGGTAATGGTCGAGACCCACGGTCGCCACGATCCTTGCGTCGGCATTCGCGCTACGCCGATTGCCGAGGCGATGCTGGCGCTGGTGCTGATCGACCATGCGTTGCGGCATCGCGCCCAGTGCGCCGACGTGGTCTGTCCGACGCCAAAAATTCCCGGTCAGGCCTGAACCCATGGATGCGTTATCCCATCCGGCTGGTGAGCGCAGGTCGGACATTTCGATGCATTTGCCAAGCGCAGCTTGATGTCCTACTGGCGTCTGTCATCCTGGTATTTTTTCTACTTTGCTTTTATCGGCGCTTTCTCGCCATATTTTGCGTTGTATCTGCAATCATTGGGTTTATCCGCCTGGAATATCAGCGTGCTGCTGTCGCTGATGCAGGTGATGCGTATGGTCGCGCCCAATTTGTGGAGCTGGCTGGCAGAACGCTTCCACAGCAAGACAGTGATCGTGCGTACCACGGCGGCACTGTGTCTACTCGGCTTTACCAGTTTCTTCCTTACTACCGGGTTTGCCGGGATGTTTCTCGGCATGGTCTTCCTGGCTTTTTTCTGGAGCGCTTCGCTGCCCCTGATTGAGGCGCTGACGCTGGCGCACTTGCGCTTGCAACCTGAACGCTACGGCAGCATTCGTTTGTGGGGTTCAGTCGGGTTCATCGCCGCAGTACTGGGGTTCGGCGCATTGCTGGATGCCTTACCGCTGGGATATCTGCTGTGGGGATGCCTGATTCTGCTTGCCGGTGTTTTCGCCAGCAGCCTGGCCTTATCCGAATCGTCATCTGACCAGCCAGTGAAACTTTCTTCTTCGCTGGGCGTTACCTTGCGCCGGCCGCAAGTGCTGACCTTGCTTGCCGCGAGTTTCCTGATGTCGGCGGCGCACGGCGGAATGTATGTCTTCTACTCGATCCACCTGGTCGAGCACGGTTACGACAAGACACTGGTGGGCGGCCTGTGGGCGCTCGGCGTAGTGGCCGAAATACTGGTGTTTTTGCTGATGCCCCGGCTGCTGCAACGCTATTCGCTGCGCGCAATTTTGCTGGCAAGCTTTGCCTGCGCGGTGTTGCGTTTCCTGATGATCGGCTGGGGCGTTGAATTTCTTATCCTTATGCTGCTGGCGCAACTGCTTCACGGCGCCACTTTCGGCGCTCACCATGCGGTGACGGTGGCGGCCTTGCATCGTTGGTTTCCCGCGCTTCAGCAGGCGCGCGCCCAAGCGCTTTACGGCAGCGTTTCGTTTGGCGCCGGCGGCTTGCTCGGAGGATTGCTGAGCGGCCAGACCTGGGATGCCTGGGGCGCCGGCTGGACTTTCAGCGTGAGTGCGTTGTTTGCCCTGGTGGGGTTGTTGCTGGTGTGGACCGGCATGCGCCAGGAGTTACCGGCGACGGCGCCAGTCACGGTCACCGTGATCTAGCGCTGGTCATTCCGGCATCAGGAAACCATCACGGTACCAGGCGTACAGTAAGTCCAGCAAGGCTTCCGAGAGCTTGACGCCATCTGCCAGCCTGCGCTGGTCGGCCAGTTGGCGGATGGTGGAAAGATCGCCACGCGGCACTCCAGACACTCCAGGTACTCCGCAAGCTTCGCCATTGATGAAGAAGTGCGTAGCAGAAAACAGCAATTGGGTTTTCAAATCGAGCCGCACACCGCGCTTGAAACAGCGGGCGGCAAAGCGTGGCAGGGACAGCGGCGGTCGCGGCGGGGTGAAGCAAACGTGAGGCTTGGGCTCGGTTAGTGCGCAGCCCAAAAAATCGCGCACTGTGGCGCGGTTCCAGCGGATCCTGGCGAGCATTTCGCTGACCTGGTCTATCATCGCCGCGCCGATTTCAGCGGAATGTTTCTGCAAGCGCAAATCGGCATCGTGGTAGCGACCGGGCAGGGCGATGCGGTCTTGCAGGTGCATCAGGAACTGCTCGGCCAGTTCCTGCGCGGGCGGGGCGCGGAAGCCGATGGAAAAAGTCATGCAGGCGCCGACGGCAGTGCCGTCGTGCGCCCATTGCGGCGGCAGGTAGAGCAGGTCGCCTGGATTCAGCAGCCAGTCGCGGCTGGGGCGGAAATCCTTGAGTATCTTCAGCGGCAAGTCTGCGCGCAGGGTGAGGTCGCGCTGTGCGCCGATGCGCCAGCGGCGCTGTCCCATGCCTTGCAGCAGGAACACGTCGTAGTGGTCGAAATGCGGGCCGACGCCGCCGCCGTCGACGGCATAACTCACCATCAGGTCATCCAGACGTGCCTGCGGAATAAAATCGAACGCACGCAACAAGCGATCGCCCGCCGGCAGCAGCAGGTTGACGCCCTGCAACAGCACTGTCCAGGCGCGCTTGCCGCGCCGTTGAAAGTTGCGCGGCGTGAATGGCCCGTGCGCCAACTTCCACTCTTCCTGCTCACGGGATACCAGGCGGGCTTGTGCGTCCTCGCCGCAAGCCAGGTCAAGCGCCTCTTCACGCGATTGCAGACCGGCGATCCCGGAAAAATTGGGGATGGCCTGACGCACCAGCAGCGGCTTCTTCTGCCAGTATTCAGCGAGGAATTGTTGCGGCGAGAGGCCGCCGAGCAGCGTGGGGATCATGGCGCGATTATAATCGCGGCTTTTCCGCGCCGGACTGCTCAATGCCGCTTGCCATCATCGAATCGCTGGACCATGAAGGCCGTGGCGTGGCTCATGTCGAGGGCAAAGCCATTTTTATCGAGGGTGCGCTGCCTGGCGAGAGCGTCGAGTATTCCAGCTACCGCAAGAAGCCGAGTTTCGAACAGGCGCAGGCTACCAGCATCCTCAAGTCGTCCTGCCAGCGCGTGGTTCCGCGCTGTAAACATTTTGGTGTTTGCGGCGGTTGCAGCATGCAGCACCTGGAACCGGCGGCGCAGGCTGCCGCCAAGCAGCGCGTGCTGGAAGATGCCTTCTGGCATATAGGGCGGCTGCGCCCGGAGGCGCTGTATCCGGTCATTTACGGGCCGGCCTGGGGCTATCGCACGCGCGCCCGGTTGTCGGCGCGCTTCGTGGCGAAAAAAGGCGGAGCGCTGGTGGGTTTCCGCGAGCGCAGCAGCAGTTATGTCGCCGACATGGATAGTTGCGAAGTGCTGCCGCCGAAAATTTCGGCGCTGCTGCCGCCCCTGCGCCGGTTGGTCGGCAGTCTGTCGCACCCCGAGCGCTTGCCGCAAATCGAAGTGGCAGCCGGTGATCTCGACGCTGAGGGGCAGTATGTCCTGGTGTTGCGCGTCCTGGAGAATTTGACGACCCAGGATGAGACGACTCTGCGCAATTTTGCCGACGAGCACGGCGTGGTGTTTTATTTGCAGCCGGGCGGGCCATCCACGGTGGCGTTGTTTCATCCCCTGAATGCGCCGCCGCTGGCGTATACACTGCCGGAATTCGGGATCGAGCTGCGTTTCGCACCGACCGATTTCACCCAGATCAACCAGGCGGTCAACCGCATGCTGGTGCGTCGCGCCATGGCATTGCTGGCGCCGCAGGCCGGCGAGCGGATTGCCGACATGTTTTGCGGCCTGGGCAATTTCACCCTGCCGATTGCGGCCAGCGGCGCACAGGTGATCGGGATCGAGGGCAGCCAGATGCTGGTCGAGCGCGCCCGCGCCAACGCGCTGCTGAACGGCTTGCAGACGCGCACTGAATTCCAGGTGGCTAATCTTTTCGAGGCGACCCCGGAAAGCCTGGCCTTGCTGGGGCGTTGCGACAAGATGTTGATCGACCCGCCGCGCGAAGGTGCAGTGGCGCTGATCAAGGCCATTGGCGGCCTGGGTGATGCCGCACCGGCCCGGCTCGTCTATGTTTCATGCAGCCCGGCAACGCTGGCGCGAGATGCGGCGGTGCTGGTGCATGAACTGGGTTACAGGCTGCGCGGCGCGGGTATCGCCAACATGTTTCCGCAGACTTCGCATGTCGAGTCGATTGCACTGTTCGAGCGGCAGAAATGACAAAGGCGACCGTAGTCGCCTTTGCACTATTGCCCCGGACGCGGCCGGGTGGTTGCGCGGCCTGGTATCAGTTGCGCTGGCCGGTCAAAGACATCAACAGGCTCAGCAGATTGACGAAGACGTTGTAGATGTCGAGATACACGGAAAGCGTGGCGCTGACATAGTTTGTCTCGCCGCCATGCACGATGCGGTTGATGTCGTACAGGATGTAGCCGGAAAAAATCACCACAGCGATTGCAGAAAGCGCCAGCGCCAGCGCCGGAATCTGGAAGAATATATTCGCCAGCATCGCCACGAGCAACAGCACCACACCGGCAAACAGGAACTTGCCGATACCGCTGAAATCGCGCTTGGTGGTGGCGGCAATCCCGGACAGGGTCATGAAAATCGCGCCGGTGCCGCCGGCTGCCAGTGCAATCAGCGTGCCGCCGTTGGAAAAGCCCAGGGCCGCCCGCAGGATGTCCGACAGCATCAGCCCCATGAAGAAAGTGAAGCCGAGCAGCAAGGCCACGCCCATGCCGCTTTCCTGGGTTCTCTTGATGCCGTACATGAACCCGAAAGCAATTCCGAAGAACAGCAGCATGCCCATGATCGGCCCAAAGGCGAAAATGGAGAAGTGCGTCTGCACGCCGATCAGCGCGCCCAGCACCGTTGGCGCCATCGATAGCGACAGCAGGAAATAGGTGTTGCGCAGCACACGGTTCTGTTGCTGGGCAACTTCTTGGGAAACATTGACCGGGGTCTGGTCGTAGGTCTGGAAATCGGGTTGCATAATGCTTACCTCCGTTGAGTGGATACTCAGGTACTAAGACTAGCGGAAATGGGGGAAAGTTTCAATGATTTATGTCAAGTGCGATTTCCCGCTGCGCTGCGCGTAAAAAATGCTGCTGGCGAAGAAAACCAGCGACAGCAGGATTTCCAGTGCGGCCATCGCCTGGGACGCTCCATGCTCGGTTGCGGTACGCACCACGCCTTCGGTGAAATACAGCAAAATCATCATCGATGCCCATTGATAAGTGTAGCGCCGACCGCGCAGGATGCCGAGTAAGGGGATCAGTAGCGGCAGGGTTTTCAGCACCAGCATCGAGCCGCCCGGACGCAAAGGCGCCAGCCATAGCTCCCAGGCCAGACACAGGATGATCAGGGCGATCAGGCTGAGGCTGGCGCTGAGGTTCAGGGTGCGTAGATTGAATATAGACATATTTTTTGGGGAGTGCCGGCGTGATGCTACAACGGTACAATCAAGAATCCCCCGCATTATAGGTGTTGCCAGTGCTGCTGCTCGCTCCGTTCCGCCTTGTTGCCCGCGTGGTGCGGCGTTTCCATGTGGATCGCTGCACCCAGGCCGCCGCCAGCCTGTCATTCAGCACCCTGCTGGGGCTGGTGCCGTTGATTGCGATTGCGCTGGCGCTGATTACCTATTCTCCTTTTGCAACCGGTTTAGGCACGGCGCTGGAGAAATTCCTGCTGGCCAATCTGTTGCCGGACAAAGCCGGCGCCATTATCGCCAAGTATGTCTCGCAGTTCGCCCACAAGGCCACGCGGCTGACGCTGATCGGCGCAGTAGTCCTGGCAATCACGGCCTTGATGCAAATGCTGACGATAGAACATACTTTCAATGTTATCTGGCGTGTCAAGGCCAAGCGGCCGTTGCTGCGCCGGATCGCCATGCACGCGCTGGCCTTGCTGCTGGGGCCGTTGATTTTTGGCGGCAGCCTGCTGGCAATCAGTTACCTCGCCGGAGTCTCCTTTGGCCTGGTAAATGAGCCGCAATGGCTGAATACACTGGTTTTCCGCATCCTGCCCTACGTCTTTATGACCTTGCTGTTTGCGCTGCTGTATTACACCCTGCCGAATCGGGCGGTGGTAAAGTGGCACGCCGTGGTCGGCGGGGTTTTCGCCACGCTCGGATTTATTTTGATGCAGCGCCTGTTCGGGTTTTACCTTGCGAATTTCCCTGCATACACGGTAATCTACGGTGCTTTTGCGACCATACCGATTTTCCTGGTCTGGCTGTATTTATCGTGGAGCGTAATACTGGTGGGCGCGCTGATCGTCGCCGAGCTGCCCGGCGCGGCAGTCAGCCGAAGTCATCATCATCATTGAGGCGGCAACACGGAGACGGGAATATGACGACAAAATTACCAAGCGCCGCATGGCGATATCTGCCGGCATTGCTGACGTTGCTGACCATGGCGCTGCTGGCGTCGACCACTGCACGCGCGGCAGACGCAGACAGGTTTTTTGACCAGAGCCTGGGAGATTTCCGGGGCGAACTGAAATCGGCGCAGCAAGCCGGCAAACGCGGCCTGTTGCTGATGTTCGAGCAGGAGGGGTGTCCCTATTGCCGCAAGATGCGCGAGCAGGTGCTGAGTCAACCGGAGGTGCAGGCCTATTTTCGCCAGAACTTCCTGATCTTCAGTGTGGATATGCTGGGCGATGTCGAAATTCAGGATACCAATGGCCGCAGTAAACCGGAGAAAACCTATGCCCGCGAGTTGCATATAAACGGTACGCCGACCTTTGTGTTTATCGGCGCCGATGGCAGTGTTTTGACGCGCTATGTGGGCGCCACCAGGGATGTCGCCGAGTTCATGCAGTTGGGCCGCTATGTGGTTGACGGCTTTTACAAAACCCAGAGCTTCGCCGAGTATCGCAAATCGCGCACTGGAAAAGACGCCTCGGCGCGTCGCGCAGCCGGAATAAGTTGATTTGCGTACTGTTTTCGCGTAGACTGGCGCGTTTTCCAGATCCCGGAAACTACGTGAGGTAAGGTGCAATGGTTGTTATTCGTCTCGCCCGCAGCGGCGCCAAGAAACGTCCGTTCTACAACATGGTGGTGACTGATTCGCGCAATCGCCGCGACGGTCGTTTCGTCGAGCGCATCGGTTTTTACAATCCGGTTGCCGCCGCCAATGAATCCGGCCTGCGCGTCGATATGCAGCGCCTGGCCTACTGGCAGGGGCATGGCGCGCAGTTATCGCCGACTGCCGCCCGCCTGGTCAAGCAGTGCGGCGCGCCTGCGGTCGCTGCGGCAGCCTGAGTTCGAATCACACGGCGGGATGCGCCAGGGCATGATCGTCCTGGGGCGCCTCGTAGGCCCGCATGGCTTGCAGGGCTGGCTGAAGATTCACCCTTTTGGCGACGACTTTGAGGCATTGGGGAGCATGCCCCAATGGTGGCTGGGTGCAGATGCGGAGGGCGAGGTGTGGACGCCTTATGCACTGCATGAGTTGAAAGCGCAAGGCAAGGGATTGATCGTCAAGTTTGCCGGGGTCGATGGGCGTAGCGCGGCGGAATCCATGGATGGGCTCTACATCGCCGCCCCAAGGGCAGCACTGCCGAAGACTGCGACGGATGAATATTACTGGGCCGATCTGATCGGCCTGGAAGTGGTGAATGCCGGCGGAGAACGGCTGGGCAAGGTGGCCAGCCTGCTTTCCAGCGGTGCGCATGAGGTGCTGTGCGTGCAGGATGATGCAAGCGGAAAAATATATGAACGCTTGCTGCCTTTTGTGGCGCAGGTGGTGAAAAAAGTGGATAACGCAAGCGGGACGATCCACGTCGAATGGGGAGTTGATTGGTGACCGATGCGGCGAAACCCGGATTCGATGTCATCACCCTGTTCCCCGAGATGTTTGCGGCGGTGACGCAGTCGGGGATTACCCGGCGGGCGTTGGAAAACGGCTTATGGCGGCTGGATTGCTGGAACCCCCGGGATTTTGCCGAAGATAATTATCGTAGCGTCGATGATCGACCCTACGGCGGCGGCCCCGGCATGGTGATGTTGCCGGCGCCTCTGGAAAAAGCCATTGCCGCAGCACGGGCGCGGCGGCGCGAGAAGGGTGAGGCGAACGAAAAAGCGGCGCCAGTGATTTATTTTTCGCCGCAAGGCAGGCCGCTGAAACATGCGCGAGTGCTGGAACTGGCGCAGACAAGCGGAGCGATATTGCTTTGCGGGCGTTACGAAGGCGTGGATGAGCGTTTGATTGAGCGTTGCGTGGATGAAGAGATTTCGCTCGGTGATTTTGTTCTCTCCGGCGGCGAGATTGCGGCACTGGCTTTGATTGATGCGACGGTGCGGCAATTGCCGGGTGCGTTGAACGATGCCGATTCGGCGGCGGAAGACTCCTTCGCTGAAGGTTTGCTGGACTGTCCGCATTACACGCGGCCAGAAGATTATCAAGGTATGCGGGTGCCGGAAGTATTGCTCTCCGGTAACCATGAAAAAATTCGCCGCTGGCGTCTGAAACAGGCGCTGGGGCGTACCTGGCGGCGGCGTCCCGAGCTGATTGAGCAGAGGGTGCTGAGCCGCGAGGAAGCAAGCCTGCTGGAGGAATTGCGGCAGGAGTAATGGAAGCACGCAGCATAACCAAGCGCGCGCATCAGTGAACATCAGCGAACATCAGCAATTTTCGCTGCTCTGCGTGAACGGCCAACGGCCATGACCTGTAATGGAGTAATTGTTATGAATCTGATCGAGCAACTTGAACAAGAAGAAATCACCCGTCTGGACAAAACCATTCCTGACTTCGCGCCGGGCGATACCGTCGTCGTCCAGGTGAAAGTCAAGGAAGGCGCCCGCGAGCGTACCCAGGCTTACGAAGGCGTGGTGATCGCCAAGCGTAATCGCGGCCTCAATTCCAGTTTCATCGTGCGCAAGATTTCCGCCGGCGAAGGCGTCGAGCGGACTTTCCAGAGCTACTCGCCGCTGATTGCCAGCATCGAAGTGAAGCGTCGCGGCGCCGTGCGCCGCGCCAAGCTTTACTATCTGCGTGATCGCTCCGGCAAGTCGGCGCGCATCAAGGAAAAGCTTGCCAGACGCCAATCCTGATGCGCTTGATGTAAAAATTGCAACGGGGTCCATGCAATATGGACCCCGTTGCCGTTTACGCCGGCCTGGCTATTCCGGCCCGCCGCCGGCGGTGAAAGTTTCTCTGACAGATTCGGCCGCTTGTTTCAGCGCCGGGACATAACCCATCAATTGATCCAGCGACATGCGCGCAACCGGCGCCTGCGCTGCGATTGCAGCGCAGGCGCGGTTTCTGTCGAGCATGACGGGGACTGCAACCGCGATGATGCCCTGGAGATTTTCCTGGTTGTTGATGCCGATCCGACGCTTCCGGGTGATCTCGATCTCACGCCGCAACATTATGCGGTCGGTGATCGCGTTGCCGGCGCTGGCAGGCAGCGGCAGCGTCTTTAGTAATTTGTCGCGCTTTCCCTTCGGCAGCAGGCTCAGCAGCAGCTTGCCAGTGGCAGTGCAATGCACCGGTACCGTGGAACCTGGTTGTAGATGTACACGCAGAGGCCATTGGGTCTCTACCCGGTCTATATAGACGATTTCAGTGCCGTTGAGCATCGTCAGATTGCAGGTTTCGCCAATTTGTTCGGCAAGGTCGCGCAGAATTGCATGACGCTCGACCGCAGCTCCCGAATGCATTATGAGGTTTAACGAGAACCGATTGACGCGGCTGGAGCACTCGTAATGGCGGCTGCCAACGCTGCGGGCGATCAGCCAGCTTTCCTGAAGCTGCTGCAGGATGCGATGCACCGTCGGTTTCGGCAGTTCGATGGCGGCCACGATATCCGCCAGCGACAGCGGTCGTTTCGACTCGGCCAATATTTCCAGTATGCGGAACGCCCGGATTGCCGCAGAGTTGGCTTGATTGCTTTTCATGCATCGATTTTGCCAGTTATCGAGACAAAAAATAAGGATATTTCGAATTATTCATCATTGAAGCATGAAATTTTCAGTAAATCGAGACAAAAATCCCGATGTTGTTCTGTACAAAGCATGCAAAGACCAACGTAGTTTTAAGGAGGAGTTATCCGTGGGAAAGAGTGAAACCAATATCCGCCGCACAGTTGCAACGGGCGTAAAGCGCATGACGCCTTCGGAGGCGTTCGTCGAGACGCTGGTGGCCAATGATGTCACCGATGTATTCGGCATCGTCGGCTCGGCGTGCATGGATGCGCTCGACATTTTTCCGGCTGCCGGCATCCGTTACATCCCGACGGTGCATGAGCAGGGCGCCGCCCACATGGCCGACGGTTATGCGCGGGTGTCGGGGCGTCACGGCGTGTGCATGGCGCAGAACGGTCCCGGCATCACCAACTTCGTCACTGCCGTCGCTGCCGCCTATTGGGCGCATAGCCCGGTGGTGGTGATCACACCCGAGAGCGGCACCATGTCGATGGGCTTGGGCGGCTTCCAGGAAACCGACCAGTTGCCGATTTTTTCCAAGATCACCAAGTACCAGGGCCACGTCAACAACCCTCGGCGCATGGCGGAAATCACCGGGCGCTGCTTTGACCGGGCGATGCTGGAGATGGGGCCGGCGCAACTGAATATTCCACGCGATTATTTTTACGGCGATTTTGAGACCGAAGTGCCGCAGCCGATCCGCGTCGAGCGCGGAGCGGGCGGCGCCAGGAGCCTGGACGAAGCCGCCGCACTGCTCGCCACAGCCAAGTTTCCGGTGATCGTCGCTGGCGGCGGCGTGGTCATGTCGTCCGGCGTCGCGGCTTGCGTAGCGCTGGCCGAGCTGCTCGGCGCTCCCGTCGTGAATAGTTATCTGCACAACGACTCCTTCCCGGCGAATCATCCGCTGTGGTGCGGCCCGCTTGGCTACCAGGGTTCCAAGGCCGGCATGAAGTTGATTACCCAGGCGGATGTGGTGCTGGCGCTCGGCACCCGCCTCGGACCTTTCGGCACCTTGCCGCAGCACGGCATGGACTACTGGCCGAAGCACGCCAAAATCATCCAGGTCGATGCCGACGCAAAAATGCTGGGCCTGGTCAAGAAAATTTCGGTCGGCATCTGTGGCGATGCGAAAGCCGCCGCTGAGGCGCTGACCGAACGTCTCAAGCAGAAACAACTCACCTGCCAGGCCAACGGCAAACAGCGATTGGAGATTATCAACAAAGAGAAATCCGCATGGGAAGCCGAGTTGGCAACCTGGGATCAGGAACGCGACGCCTGGAGCCTGGGCGTGGCCAAGGACAGCCCCTACATGCACCCTCGGCAAATGCTGCGCGAACTGGAAAAGGCGATGCCGGAGAATGCCATGGTGTCCACCGACATCGGCAACATTTGCTCCGTCGCCAACAGTTACCTGCGCTTCAACCGCCCCAACAGCATGTTCGCCGCCATGAGTTTCGGCAACTGCGGCTATGCCTTCCCCACCATCATCGGCGCCAAGCTGGCGGCGCCGGATCGTCCGGCAGTGGCCTATGTCGGCGACGGCGCCTGGGGCATGAGCTTCGGCGAAATCCTGACCTGCGTCCGCGAGAAGATCCCCGTTACCGCCGTGGTGTTCCACAACAAGCAGTGGGGCGCGGAAAAAAAGAACCAGGTGGACTTCTACAACAACCGTTTCCAGGGGACCAATCTGGAGAATCCCAGCTTTGCCGCAATCGCCCGCTCCATGGGCGCAGAAGGCTTGGTCATTGGTAAACTGGCGGATGTCGGCCCGGCTTTGCGGGCTGCCTGCGAAGCGCAGAAAAGCGGCAGGACCACCATCATCGAGGTGCTGGTCACTCAGGAGCTGGGCGACCCGTTCCGCCGCGACGCTTTGTCCAAGCCGGTGCGCTTTCTCGACAAGTACAAGGAGTATGTTTGAAGTTGTAGTAGTCTTGGATCGCCGATGGGCGTAACGCCTTACAAAAAATCAAAAGGAGGAAACATGAAAAGCCGGTTCGATGCACCAATTTTCAAGTGGGCGATAGCCGTTATTTGCAGCATGGCCGCTGCCGGAGGCGCTCTGGGACAGGAACATTTTCCCCAGCGGCCCGTCGAGACCATCGTGCCTTGGGGGCCTGGCGGCGGCGCCGACCAGTTGGCGCGCAAGATCGGCAAATTGCTGGAGGCCGATCTCAAGACGTCTTTTCCGGTACTCAATGTCCCCGGCGCAACCGGCAACGCCGGCATGACCAAGTTGCTTGCCGCACCTGCGGACGGCTACTCCATCGCAATATTAATAGGAGACACGGCGGCCACCCTGGTATCGGGCGGAGCGCGCTGGAAACTGTCTGATCTCACGCCGCTTGGCGTCCTGATGCGTCAGAACTCGGGATTTTTTGTGCAGCAGGCCAGTCGTTTCAAGACATGGAATGATGTGGTTACGGAAGCCAAGGCCAAGCCCGGCACGATCAAAGTGGCAATTCTCGGTTTCGGCAGCGTCGACGACATGACCCTGGGCTATCTTGCCGGCAAAGGCATTACTCTGGTTCCGGTGCCATATGCCAGTCCCGGCGAGCGATATGCCTCGATCCTCGGCGGGCACGTTGACCTGCTGTTTGAGCAGGCGGGTGACATCCACAGTTTTCTCGACAGCAAGCAGGTACGTCCCTTACTTTTTTTCAGCGAAGATCGCGTTGAGGGTTTCGCCGATATTCCATCCTCCAAGGAAGTCGGGCTGGAAATATACCTGCCGCAATTTCGCTCTATTGTGGTCAGGGCGGGGACCGATCCGCAGCGTGTCAAATTGCTTGCCGACGCCATTGCCAAGGCGGCAGGCACTCCCGAGTATGCCGCTTTCCTGAAAGAATCGCTGGCGCGCAGGGACAGCTTCATTCCGGCAGGAGAGGCGCAAAAGTTCATCGCTGGCGAAATTGCCACGATGCAAAAAATGAGCGGCAAGAAATAACGAATTTCGATAAAGGGATTTGTCATGTTGAACCGCCTGCTGCGGGCTTCACCCTATATTGTTCTGCTGATATGCGCGATGTATCTGTACCATCTGGCGACCCAGTTTGACTACACCGCGCCGCCAGGCCGCATCGGGCCTGACGCCTGGCCAAAATTGATTCTGGTCATGCTGGGTGCGGTATGTGTCTGCGAAATCGTGAAGAACTTGCTGGTTGGAGAGTCTTTCACCGCTTCGGGCATGCTGGACAAGCTCATGCAGGATGCTGGCGCCGAGGAGGAAGAAGCGAATCGGCCTGGCTATCCGTTGCGCCTGTGGGCCGGCATTGGTTTAACCGTCGTCTACACGCTTTTGATGGATACGCTGGGTTTCTTCGTTGCCAGCAGCGCATATCTTGCGTTGTTCATGATCATCGGCCAATACACCCGCTGGCGCGTGATCGCTGCTGCGAGCGTCCTTGGCAGTCTTGCCATCATGTTCATCTTCATGAAGATCGTATATGTATCGCTGCCCTTGGGCGTCGGACCATTCAAGGTAGTGTCCATCGCCCTGCTGGCCGTCATGGGGGTGCGCTGACATGGAAATTATTGCCGGCCTTGGCGCGGGGTTTCTGGAAGTTTTCCAGCCGATGAATATGTTTGTCATGGTTATCGGCCTGGTGCTGGGCATGCTGGTGGCGGTGCTGCCCGGACTGACACTGGTGATGGGTGTAGTGCTGGCCCTGCCCTTCACGTATAGCATGGGCTTGTTGCCGTCCATCATTCTGTTGACTGCGATGTATGTTTCCGGCACCTATGGCGGGGCTTTCACCTCGATACTTTTCCGCATTCCCGGCGAGCCTATCGATGTGCCGTTGTTGTGGGATGGTTATGCAATGGCGCGCAAAGGCCGGCCGGCCAAGGCGCTGGGCTGGACCCTATGCGCGGCCCTGGGGGGCGGCTTGATTTCAGCCACTGTGATGGTGTTTCTGTCCCATCCCGTGGCTAAATTTGCACTCACGCTTTCTTCACCCGAGTATTTCGCCATCCTGATTTTCGGCATGGCGAGCGTTGTATCGCTGGGTGGCGGCTCTATCTCCAATGCTTTTATCAGCCTGTTCCTGGGTTTGCTGATTGCCACCGTTGGCGTCGACTCGATTTACGGTACTGAACGCTTCGCTTTTGGCGTGCCTTTTCTTCAGGATGGGATCGAATATCTGCTGGTGATGGTCGGCGCTTACGGCCTGGGAGAAGTTTTTCAGCGCCTGGAGAAAGGTTTCCGGGGTGAAGAAAAGCTGATGGGCGCCGATCAGGAGATAGTGACGGAATTCCCGACGGCGTCGGAAATCGGGCAACTCAAGGGGACATTTTTTCGCAGCTCGATCCTGGGCATTATTGTCGGCATCATTCCCGGCGCCGGCGCCACCATCGCTTCCTTCGTTGCCTATGGCGCCGAATCCCAGTACGGCAAGCGGCGCAAGGAGATGGGTAGCGGCATCGCCGAAGGAATCGTCGCGCCGCAGACCGCCGCCACTTCTTCGGTCGGCGGCGCGTTGATTCCGTTGCTGACTATGGGCATTCCCGGCAGCGGCGCCACCGCGATCATTCTGGGGGCGTTTTTGCTGCATGGCGTCCAGCCGGGTCCGCAGATTTTTGTCAGCTCGGGTCCGATGGTCTATGCAATATTCGCTTCACTGTTCGTCAGCATTATCGGCATGTGCATTCTGGGCTATTTTGCCATCAAGCCGTTGGTCAAAGTGCTGGATATGCCCGAGCCGGTAGTTTCCGCTTTTGTGGTGATGTTCTGTTTTATCGGAGCCTTCGCTGCACGCAACAATTTATCCGATCTTTATGTCATTACCGCTTTTGGCATCCTTGGTTATCTTTTCGACAAGTTCAAATTTCCTATAGCTCCGCTGGTGCTGGGCTCGATCCTCGGGCCGCTGGCGGAAAGCTCCTTCATGACCATGATGGTGAGCGAGAACAACGACTGGACCGTGCTGATCGCGCGCCCGGTGAGCGCCACGGTGATGGTGCTGGCGGTGATCGCCCTGGTCTACCCGATCCACCGCCAGTTGCGCGAACGGCGGGCGACGCGCGCGAATAAGCCGTGAGAGGTTATGGAAGATGAATAGTTCTGCGCGCGTCGCCGTTGCCGCACTCGTTGATCGGGCGCATGTCGCCCAGGCGATCTACGCAAATTACTCGCAGCAGCAGGTTGACGAGGTCGTCACCGCTGCGGGCTGGGCCATCATGCAGCCTGAGCACAATCGTGCGCTGGCGGAGATGGCGGTGCGTGACACCGGCCTCGGCAATGTGGACGACAAGGTACTGAAAAACTACCGCAAGACGCTGGGTTTGCTGCGCGATTTGAAAAACGCCAGGAGCGTGGGTGTCATCGCCGAGTATCCGGAACGCGGCATCGTCGAGATCGCGCGCCCGGTTGGCGTGGTCGCGGCGATTACGCCTTCCACCAATCCTGCGGCCACGCCTGCCAACAAGATTATCAACGCCCTCAAGGGGCGCAACGCGATCATCATTGCGCCGTCGCCCAAAGGCTTGACCATATGCGAGGCGCTGCTCGGCTATATTGACGCGGAATTAAAAAAAACCGGCGCGCCGCAGGGGCTGGTGCAATGTCTGCCTGGCCCGATCAGCAAGGAGGCGACGCAGGAGCTGATGCGCCAGGCCGATCTGGTGGTGGCGACCGGCTCGCAGAACAACGTGCGTGCGGCTTACGCCAGCGGCACGCCTGCGTTCGGCGTGGGTGCGGGCAATGTTTGCGCCATCGTGGACGACTCGGCGGATGTGCGGGAAGCAGCGCAAAACATCGCCCGCTCCAAGACCTTTGACAATGCCACCAGTTGCTCTTCGGAGAACAGCGTGGTGATACTCGATGCCGTGTATGACCGGACAATGCTGGCGCTGAATGAAGCTGGCGGGGTGTTGCTGAATGGCGAAGAGAAGCTCCGCTTACAGGCGCTGATGTGGACGGGCGGCAAGCTCAATCCGGCAGTGACGGCCCAGTCCGCGCCGCGCATCGCCGCGCTGGCCGGGCTGGAGCGGGCAGGGTTCGCGGCGGCGAAATTCCTGATGGTTGAGGAAACCGGCTGCGGCCCGGAGCATCCTTACTCCGGCGAAAAACTCGCGCCGGTACTGGCTGTCTATCGCGCCCGCGATTTCGATCATGCCTGCAAGATGGTTGCGGAGATTTATGCGTATCAGGGCGCCGGCCATTCGGTCGGCATCCACAGTCACAACGATGCACATATCGCGCGCCTGGGACTGGAATTGCCGGTATGCCGGGTCATCGTCAACCAGGCGCATTGTTTCGCCACCGGCGGCAACTTCGACAACGGCCTGCCGTTCTCGTTGTCCATGGGTTGCGGCACCTGGGGACGCAACAATTTCTCCGACAACATGAACTACCGGCACTATCTCAACATCACGCGCATCGTGCGCAAGATTCCCGAGCGCATTCCGTCCGAGCAGGAAATCTTCGGCGACTATCTACGCAAGTTTAGCTGACCGTGGAACAGGGTATGAGCGTTACGGCTGAGCCGAAGACCGTCCGCGCGTATGTGGACTTGCAGGCGGCGCAACGGCCTGATGCCGTCTATCTAATCGCCGCCGAGTCAGGCATGCGCATGACGTTTGCGGAACTGCAACGGGCGTCGCGGCGGCTCGCCCATTACCTGTCGGGCATGGGCATCCGGCCCGGCGAGAAAGTGGCCCTGCTGATGCACAACGGCTACCAGGCCTGCCGGCTGTTCATCGGCGCCATGTACGGCGGCTACTGCGTTACCCCGATCAACCTGCTGGCCCAATCCGCGCAGCTCGAATATGTGCTGGAGCATTGCGACGCACGCATCGTGTTTGCCGCTCCCGACCAACTGGAGCGGCTCAAGGCAGCCCTGGCGAATGTGGCGCGGCAGATACTGGTGGTCGAATGCAATGTTGACAGCCAGGAGTTCATTGCCGGGCCGGAAACAGCGGAGAATCTGCCCGCAGTTGGCGAGGAAGACGACGCACTGATGATGTACACCTCCGGCACCACCGGCAAGCCGAAGGGCGTGGTGTTGACCCATCGGGCGGTGATCTCGGGCGGACAGTTCGTGTCGGCGGCGCACCAGTTGGGGCCGGGCGACCGGGTCATGGCGTCGCTGCCGCTTTACCACATCAACGCCCAGATCGTCACCGCCACCGCACCACTGGTGCATGGCGGCAGTCTGGTGATTCCGCATCGTTTCAGCGCCTCCCACTTCTGGGAACTGGTGGCGCAGTATCGTTGCACCTGGATCAATGTGGTGCCGACCATTATCTCTTACCTGCTGAACGGAACCGATCCGCTCGAAAGCGGCTTGGACATCGGCGGTGTGCGTTTCTGCCGCTCCGCCTCCGCACCGCTGGCGCCCAGCCAGTTGCGCGCTTTCGAAGAGAAGTTCAAGATCGGCGTGATCGAAACCATGGGCCTGACGGAGACGGCGGCGCCATGCTTCACCAACCCCCTGGATCCTGCCAGGCGCAAGATCGGCAGTCCTGGGCAGGCTTTCGGCAATCAAGCCAGGATCGTTGACCCGCTCGGCAACACGCTGCCGCCGCACGCAACCGGCGAGATCATGGTGCGCGGTCTGAATGTGATGAAAGGCTACTACAAGGATGCGGAAGAAACAGCCCGCGCCTGCACCGCCGACGGCTGGCTGCATACCGGCGACCTGGGCCACCTGGATGAGGACGGTTTCGTTTTCGTCACTGGCAGGATCAAGGAATTGATCATCAAAGGCGGAGAAAACATCGCACCGCGCGAGATCGACGAAGCCTTGCTGAAACACCCGGCGGTGCTGGAGGCGGCGGCGGCGGGCATGCCCGACCAGCATTACGGTCAGGAAATCATGGCCTGCGTGGTGTTGAAACCGGGGCATCTATGCAGCGAGGCGGAGTTGCAGGAATTCTGCCTGCCCGCCCTCGGCAAATACAAGACGCCGAAAATCATTCGCTTTCTGGGCGAACTGCCCAAGGGTCCATCCGGCAAGGTTCAGCGGCTCAAGTTGCCGGGGTAAGTTTCCGCTTGTCCCGCTCGATCAGGGCGTAAGCTGAGTGGTTGTGGATGGACTCGAAGTTTTCCGATTCCACCACATAGGCGTCGATGCGCTGATCGGCGTTGAGCACGCCGGCAACGTCGCGCACGAGGTCCTCGACGAACTTGGGATTGTCGTAGGCGCGTTCGGTCACGTACTTCTCGTCGGGGCGCTTCAACAGGCCGTACAACTCGCAGGAAGCCTGGCTTTCGGCCATCTCCACCAGCTCTTCGATCCAGACGAAGTCGTTGGTGGTGGCGCTGATGGTGACGTGTGAGCGCTGGTTGTGGGCGCCGCGCTCGGAGATTTTCTTGGAGCAGGGGCAGAGGCTGGTGACCGGCACCACCACTTTGGTGGTCTGGCGGTATTCGCCGCCGGCCAGAATCTCGCCAAAGAAGGTCACATCGTAATCCATCAGGCTGCTTACCTTGGAGATCGGCGCCTGCTTGTTGATGAAGTAGGGGAAATTCATTTCCACATGGCCGGTCTCGGCCTCCAGCCGCACCACCATGTTGCGCAGCATCGACTCGAAATTCTCCACCGACACCTCGCGCTCGTTGGTGTTGAGAATCTCCACGAAGCGCGACATGTGGGTGCCTTTGAAGTTGTGCGGCAGGCCGACGTACATGTTGAATACCGCGATGGTGTGCTGTACGCCGCGACCCTTGTCGAGCACCTTGACCGGGTGGCGGATGCTCTTGATGCCGACCTTGTTGATCGGCAACTGCCGCGAATCGGCGCTGCCCTGTACGTCCGGTATGGCCATAATGTCCCTGCTGTTCATGGGAAGCTCTCCTGGGGTTGGTGAAAGCGCGCCGCGTTGAAAAGAGTGCGCCTAAACATTGCATTGCTCATTCTAGCTAACCCGACTAAATCAATCAACTATTCCGTTTAGCGCCTTGTTCACGCTGGTCACGATGCCTGCGCTATCCAGCCCAAGCTGCGCCAGCAGGGCTGCCGAATCACCATGATCGACGAAATGATCCGGCAGGCCGAGCCGCAGCAGCGGTGTTTTCAGGCCCAGTTCTGCTAGGCAACGGGCGATTTCGGCGCCCGCGCCGCCGATCAGGGCATTTTCCTCGATGCTCACCAGCAGTCCATGATTTTTTGCCAGTTCCGCGACCAGATCGCGGTCGAGCGGTTTGACGAAACGCATGTTGGCGACCGTCGCATCCAGTGTTTCCGCAGCGGCGAGGGCCGGGGTCAACATGCTGCCGAAGGCCAGCAGGGCGACGCGTGGGCTGCCGGTGCTGCGGCGGATCTCGCCTTTGCCGATCATCAAACTGTCGAGTGTCGTGTCCAGCATCGCGCCAGGGCCGCTGCCGCGCGGGTAGCGCACGGCGCTGGGGCCGTCGTGGCGGTAGGCGGTGGTGAGCATCTTGCGGCATTCGTTCTCGTCGCTGGGCGTCATCACCAGCATATTGGGCAGGCAGGTCAAATAGGACAAGTCGAACGCGCCATTATGGGTGGCGCCGTCGGCCCCCACCAGACCGCCCCGGTCGATGGCCAGCATCACCGGCAGATTTTGCAGTGCTACGTCATGAATCAACTGGTCGTAAGCGCGTTGCAGAAAGGTCGAGTAGATCGCCAGCACCGGTCGCATGCCTTCGCAGGCGAGGCCGGCGGCAAAGGTCATGGCATGTTGCTCGGCGATCCCGACATCAAAATAGCGATCCGGATATTCCTGGGCGAAACGCACCAGGCCCGAGCCTTCGCGCATGGCCGGGGTGATGCCGATCAGGCGTGTATCCTGCGCCGCCATGTCGCACAGCCAGTCGCCGAACACCTGGGTGTAGGTGAGCTTGGCGGCCTTGCCGGCCTGGATGCCGCCGGCCGCGTCGAATTTCGACACGCCGTGATACAGCACCGGATCGGTCTCGGCCAGCTTGTAGCCCTGGCCTTTGCGGGTGATGACATGGAGGAATTGGGGGCCTTCCAGTTGCTTCAGGTTTTCCAGCGTCGGGATCAGCGAATCCAGGTCGTGACCGTCAATCGGGCCGATATAGTTGAAGCCGAATTCTTCGAACAAGGTACCTGGCACGATCATGCCTTTGACATGTTCCTCGGCGCGCTTGGCGAATTCCAGCATCGACGGCACCACCGACAGCACTTTCTCGCCGGCACGCCGCGCGGCATTGAAGGTGCGCCCGGAAAACAGCCGCGCCAGGTACTTGTTGAGCGCGCCCACCGGCGGCGAGATCGACATGTCGTTGTCGTTGAGGATCACCAGCAGGTTGGCGTCGATCACGCCGGCGTTGTTGAGCGCCTCGAAAGCCTGTCCGGCGGACATGGCGCCGTCGCCGATGACCGCCACCACACGGCGTCCCTCGCCTTTGTTGCGGGCGGCGACGGCCATGCCCAGCGCCGCAGAGATGGAGGTCGACGAATGACCGACGCCGAAAGTGTCGTATTCGCTTTCGCTGCGCCGGGGAAATCCGGAAACACCGTCCTGCATGCGCAGCCGCGCCATACCGGCGCGGCGTCCGGTAAGTATCTTGTGGGCGTAGGTCTGGTGGCCGACATCCCATACCAGGCGGTCGTCGGGCGTGTCGAAAACGTAGTGCAGGGCGATGGTCAGCTCGACCGTGCCGAGGTTGGATGAAAGATGGCCGCCGGTCTTGGATACCGACTCGATTAAAAACTCGCGCAGTTCATCGGCCAGTTGCGCCAGGTCTTTGCGCTCAAGCTGGCGCAGTTCAGCCGGGAGAGTGATGGTGTCGAGCAAGGCGTATTTTTTCGATGATTCGGTCATGGTGTGTGCTTGAGTGCGCTTCAGAAGCTACGGTCGACGATGAAATTGGTCAGCTCGCCGAGGCGCCGGGCGGCATCGCCGAAGGGTGCCAATGCCGCGTGGGCGGCGGTGCGCAGCTCGGCGGCTTTTTCTTTGGCGCCAGCGAGACCGAGCAGGCTGACGTAGGTCGGCTTGTTGCGCGCGGCATCCTTGCCGGCGGTCTTGCCCAGCGTCGCGGTATCGGCTGCGCTGTCGAGAATATCGTCGACCACCTGGAACAGCAGGCCGACGATTTTGGCGTAGTGGTCCAGCCGGGCCAACTCCGCCTCCGCCAGCGGCTTGCCGCAAAGCGCGCCGAGCAGCACGGCGGCGCGAATCAGCGCGCCGGTTTTGCGAATGTGCATGTACTCCAGTTCAGCCAGCGACAAGGGCTGGCCCACGGCGGCCAGGTCGATGGCCTGGCCGCCGGCCATGCCGCGCGATCCGGCGGCTTGCGCCAGCAGGCGCAGCATGTCGAGTTGTTGTTGCGCTTCATCGGTGAGCGAATGTTCGGCCAGCAGTTGGAAAGCCAGTGGCTGCAAGGCATCGCCGGCCAGCATGGCGGTGGCTTGGTCGAATTCGACATGACAGGTCGGCTTACCCCGGCGCAGGACATCGTCATCCATGCAGGGCAGGTCGTCATGCACCAGGGAATAAACATGGATTAGCTCGACGGCGCAGGCGGCGATGTCGAGCCGGGCCGGATCGGCGCCGGTCAATTCGCCCGCGGCATGGCACAGTAGTGGCCGCACCCGTTTGCCGCCGCCGAGCACGGCATAACGCATGGCTTGATGCAGGCGTTGCGGGGCGATGGCGGCGGGCGGCAGCAGCCGTTCCAGGCTGTGCTCGGTGCGTTGCTGCATGGCACCCATCCAGGCGGGAAAATCCATGGTGAGTTTATGCGTCCGCAGCGTCTGGCGCCGAGTTGCCGGGATCGGGATTGAAATCGCGCAAGCTGCCGTTTTCGAGTATCTGCAATTTTTTTTCGGCGGCGGCTAGCGCCTCCTGGCAGTGCTTGAGCAGCGCCGCACCGCGCTCATAGGCCGCCAGGGATTCCTCCAGCGGCAACTGGCCGGCCTCCATGTCGCGGACGATGGCCTCCAGTTCCGTCAAGGCGGCCTCGAATGTGGGGGGCAGGGCGGGGCGGGGAGTCTTGACCATATGAGTGTGCGAGTATGCGAGTATTCGGCGGCGCCGAGCGCCACGCCGCAAGGATTAGTAAGTAACGTATTGTCCGCATTGTGCGCCATCCGGTCAAACTCGGCATGGGCGTGATATTCCTTCGCGCATTGACCCGTATCCAAAAAAAGACCACAATAAAGCACCTATTTTGGCATCCAAATAAGGCTTTACATGGAACAGGTACTGGCTTCCCGCTCGGTCAGCATCACCGAACTCAAACGCAGTCCCAGCGCCGTCCTGGCTCAGGCTGGTTCCGAAATTGTGGCTGTGCTCAATCACAACCGACCCGCCGCATACCTGTTGCCGCCGCATGTCTATGAGGCCATGCTGACACGTCTGTCCGCTGATCTGCGGCGGGCTATACAGGAAGGCATAGCCAGCGGCCCGGCGATTCCGACCGTTAAGATGTTTGACGAACTCAACACCCGCTACGCTGAACCTGCACCGCACGCCAAACCGGGCCGCAAGCGTTCAGCCTGATGGCTGGAGTCACCTTCTCGCCGAAGTCTCGGCAAGACCTGCTCGACATCGGCGACTATATCGCCCGGGACAGCCGGGCTGCCGCCCGGCGATTTGTAGGCAAGCTGATGGCGCAGTGCCAACGCATAGGCCATACCCCGCTAGCCTATCCTGGCCGCGAGCAACTGGCGCCCGGCCTGCGTATGGCGCCGATGGGACGCTATGTGATCTTCTTTCGGGTGCTTGGCGAGGCGGTGCGTATCGAGCGGGTGCTGCACGGTTCGCGTGATATTCCAGTCGTGTTTGAACAAGAGTCGTAAAGCGAACAGGTTTTTCGAATCGTTAATGACAGTCAGACCGCCGCCAGCCGTTCGACAGTATCCGGATACCGCTCGACCAGGCGAATCAACAGGGCTGCCTGGGCATTCGGGCGGGCCCGGCCCTGTTCCCAGTTCTCCAGGGTACGCGGGTTGGTGCGCAGGTAGCGCGCGAATACCGGTCGTGACAGGTTCAGGCGTTCCCGCAGGGCCAGCAGTTCATCTGCGGTAACATCCGGCGCTGGTTTCATATCAACCTCGTGCGTGCGCAGCGTGCGCTTGCCGGCGCGTACCTCGGCCAGGGCGTCGAAACCTTCGGCAATCTCCGCAAACAAGTTGCGCTTTTTAGTTTCTTGATTAGCCCCCTACCTCAGCAGGCTCACGTAGTGAGCCAGTAGGATACTGATAATAGAAGCATCTTTGCTGAGGAGATGCGAAATGTCGATCAATCACGTGCAGTTTCAAGAAGGTCTGTCGATGGTGGAGTTC
>JACQAO010000041.1 GCA_016194935.1 Betaproteobacteria bacterium | reverse complement strand
TGGAATCCAGCCACGCCCTGGCGCATGCCGCCAGGATTGCCTCGGCCATGTCCCGTGACCAGTTGTTGCTGGTCAACCTCTCCGGGCGCGGCGACAAGGACATGCACACGGTGGCGGAGAAGTCGGGTATCACGTTCTGATATGTCACGCATTAAAGCCAGATTTTCCACACTGCAAGCGCAGGGCCGCAAGGCGCTGATCCCTTTCATCACCGCCGGCGATCCCGATCCGGAAATGACCTTGCCGCTGATGCGGGCGCTGGTCAAGGGCGGCGCCGACATCATCGAGCTGGGCGTGCCTTTTTCCGACCCGATGGCCGATGGGCCGACCATCCAGCGCGCCTCGGAACGGGCCTTGCGGCATGGCGTGAGCTTGCGTGGGGTGCTCGACATGGTGCGCGCCTTTCGCCGCGAGAATAACCAGACGCCAGTGGTGCTGATGGGTTATGCCAATCCGATTGAAGCGTATGGCGTGGAAATTTTCGCCGGTGCAGCGCAGACTGCCGGGGTCGATGGGGTGCTGGTGGTGGATTACCCGCCGGAGGAGTGCGTCGAATTTTCCGCCAGCTTGCACAAGCACCAGGTCGATCCGATTTTCCTGCTGGCGCCGACTTCAACCGAACAACGCTTCGGCGAAGTGGCGGCACAAGGCAGCGGCTACATTTATTATGTTTCACTGAAAGGCGTGACGGGTGCGGGTCATCTGGATTTCGACGAGGTGGCGCGGCGCATTCCTGCGATCCGGCAACAAGTCGGGATGCCGGTCGGCGTTGGTTTCGGTATCCGCGACGCCGCCAGCGCCAAGCGCATCGCCGCCGTTGCCGATGCGGTGGTGATCGGCAGCCGCATCATCGAAGAAATCGAAAACTCGCCGCGCGAGGAAATTCCGGCGCGCGTCTGCGCTTTTCTGCGTGAAGTGCGGCGCGCCATGGATGGAGAAACCTGATGAGCTGGCTACAGAAACTGCTTCCGCCCAAGATCAAGCGCAGCGAAGGCGCGCGCAAATCCATCCCCGAAGGTCTCTGGTGCAAATGTCCGGCCTGCGAAGCCGTTCTATACAGCACCGACCTGGAAAGCAATCAGGGTGTCTGCCCGAAATGCAGCCATCACCACCGGCTCAAGGCGCGGGCGCGTCTTGACAGTTTGCTCGACCCGGAAGGGCGGTTCGAAATCGGTGCGGAGGTCGTGCCGGTCGACCCTCTGAAATTCAAGGACAGCAAGCGCTACTCGGATCGTCTCGTCACTGCGAAGGTAGACACCGACGAAGCCGATGCGCTGGTGGTGATGCAGGGTGCAATCAAGTCGCTGCCGCTGGTGGTGGCCTGTTTCGAATTCGATTTCATGGGTGGTTCGATGGGATCGGTGGTCGGCGAGCGCTTCGTGCGCGGCGTCAGAAGCGCCATCGACAGTCAGATGCCTTTCCTCTGCATCACTTCCAGCGGCGGCGCGCGCATGCAGGAAGGGCTGTTCTCGCTGATGCAGATGGCCAAGACCACGGCGGCGGTGAGCCTGCTGGCGCAGCATCGCCTGCCTTACATCAGCCTGTTGACTGACCCGACCATGGGCGGGGTGTCAGCCAGCTTTGCCTTCGTCGGCGATGTGGTGCTGGCCGAGCCGGGTGCGCTGATCGGCTTTGCCGGGCCGCGCGTAATCGAGCAAACGGTGCGCGAGAAACTGCCGGAAGGTTTCCAGCGCGCCGAGTTCCTGATCAGCAAAGGCGCCATCGACATGATCGTCGACCGCCGCCAATTACGCGACAAACTCGCCGCCTTGTTGACGTTGTTGCAGCGCGTGCCGGCGGCGCACTGATTCCTTGCCCGAGACTTTATCCGACTGGCTCGCCCATCTCGAAGCCCGGCACCCCAAAGGTGAAGCAGGCATTGAGCTTGGACTGGAGCGCGTGCTTGCGGTCAGCCGGGTGCTGGAGCAGCGGCAAAATGTTCCTGTCATCACCGTGGCCGGCACCAATGGCAAAGGTTCCACCTGCGCCATGCTGGAACGCATTCTTGCCTGCGCCGGCTATCGCGTCGGTTTGTACACCTCGCCGCATCTGCTGACCTACAACGAGCGGGTGCGGATCGGCGGCAGGCCGGCGGACGACGCCGCGCTGTGTGCCGGCTTCGCCAGGGTCGAAGCGGCGCGCGGCAACACGGCGCTGACCTACTTCGAATTCGGCACCCTGGCGGCCTGGGAATGTTTTGCCGCCGCCAATGTCGATGTCATTGTCCTCGAAGTCGGCCTGGGCGGTCGGTTCGACGCCACCAATATTTACGACACTGACTGCGCCGTCGTCACCGCCGTCGATATCGATCATACGGAATACCTCGGCGCCACCCGCGAGAAAATCGGTTTCGAAAAAGCCGGCATCTTCCGCGCCGGACGCCCTGCGATCTGCGCCGATCCGCAGCCGCCGCAAAGCCTGCTGGCGCATGCAGCGAAGATCGGCACAGGCTTGCATCTGATCGGTACCGACTTCGGTTACGTGCGTCAGGAGGGGCAGTGGCAGTTCTGGATACGCAGCGATGGCAAGTTGACCCGCCGCAGCGGCCTGGCCTACCCCGGCCTGCGCGGCGCAGTGCAACTACACAACGCCAGCGCTGCACTGGCGGCGCTGAGCGCGTTGCAACAGCGTCTGCCGGTAGCGATGCAGGACATCCGTCGCGGTTTGCTGGAGGTGGAACTGCCGGGCCGTTTCCAGGTATTGCCGGGGCGGCCAGCGGTGGTGCTGGATGTCGCGCACAATCCGCAGGCCGCGCGGGTGCTGGCCGACAATCTCGGAACCATGACTTTTCATGCGCAGACCTGGGCGGTGTTCGGCATGCTGCGCGACAAGGACATCGCCGCCGTGGTGCGCGCGCTGGCTGGCCGCGTCACACGCTGGTTGCCGTGTTCCCTGAGCGGTGCGCGGGCGGCCAGCGCAGCCGATCTGGCGCAGATACTGACGCAGGAGAAAATCGGGCCATCATTGCAATTTGATTCGCCGGCTGAAGCATTCCGGCATGCGCGAAAGAATGCCGGCGAAGATGATAGAATTATCGCCTTCGGATCCTTTCTCACGGTAGCAGATGTTTTGCGTGAGATGGCTTGAATGGCATGAAGCTTATGGCGGATAAAGACCAAGGACGCAACCCTGCGATTGACCCCGGCGATGAAGCCGGAGGCGACGAGTTGCTGGCTCTCAAAAAGCGCGCGCGGCGCAGGCTGGTCGGCGCAGTTGCACTGGCGCTGCTGGCGGTGATTGTGCTGCCGATGGTCATGGACCAGGAGCCCAAACCGCTTACCCAGGACATCCAGATTCGCATTCCGAGCGAGGATCCCGGTCCTGCTTCCCCGCTTTCCCGCCTCGTTCCCGGCAAGCCTGTGCCTACGCCGTTGCCGGCGGACACCAAAACGCCAGCCCCTGCCCCTGCGGTTACCGCAGCGGCGCCTGCGGCGCCAACGGAAGCCGCCACTCAGGCCAAGGCCGAGCCGCCGAAACAGGCTGCAACCAACGAACCGGCACATGTTGCATCTGCGGAAAAACCCGTCGACAAGCCTGCCGCGAAATCTCCCCCCGCACCTAAAAAATCCGAGAGCACACACCCTGACGCGCCACCTAAAGGCGAGCAGTGGGTGGTGCAGCTCGGCGCTTACAAGGAACTGGCCAACGTCAAGGCATTGCAGGCCAAGCTGAAAGAAAACGGCTACCCGTCCTATACCGAAAAAGTCGAAACACCCCAGGGCGAACGGTTGCGCGTGCGCGGCGGGCCGTTTGCCAGCCAGGCCGCTGCTGAAAAAGCACAGGCGCGTTTGAAAAAATTATCCGTGGGGGCGCCGGCAGGTGGCGTCGTGGCGCAAAAATAGTGAAACCGCATGAGTTTCTCGGGCTTTACCGGGTTTGACTGGGTTGTAGTAACGGTGGTGCTGTTGTCCTCGCTGCTCGGCTTGTGGCGGGGCTTGGTCAGCGAAGTATTGGCGCTGCTGGCGTGGGTCGCGGCTTTCTTCGCGGCGCGGACGTGGGGCGGGCTGGCGGCGGAGTTCCTGTCTGCCTGGCTGCGCGATCCGGGCGTGCGGCAGGTGGCCGGTTTCGCCGCCGTGTTTGTGCTTACCCTGCTACTGTTCGCGGCGTTGCGCTTCCTGCTTGCGGGCTTCTTGCGTATGATCGGATTGGGTTTGGCGGATCGCTTTCTCGGCATGCTGTTCGGCGCCGCGCGTGGCCTGCTGATGGTGTTGGCGGGCGTGCTGCTCGGCGGCTTGACGGAGCTTCCCCGGCATGACTGGTGGCGCGAAGCAATGCTGGCGTTACCGCTGGAAACAGCGGTGGTGGCGGCCAAGCCCTGGCTGCCGGCGCAGGTGGCGCAACGGATTCGTTACAGATAGGTGGTCAGACGATGTGCGGAATTATCGGGGTAGTCGCCACAACAGCCGTCAACCAGTTGCTCTACGACGGGCTGCAAGTGCTGCAGCATCGCGGCCAGGATGCCGCCGGCATCGCCACCGCCGAAGCCGGTCGTTTCCACATGCACAAGGGTTCGGGGCTGGTGCGCGATGTTTTCCGCACCCGCAATATGCGCAGCCTGACGGGAAACTGGGGCATCGGCCATTGCCGCTACCCCACCGCCGGCTCCGCCGACAATGCTGCGGAGGCACAACCCTTCTATGTCAATTCGCCGTTCGGCTTGATGCTGGCGCATAACGGCAATCTGACCAATTCCGCGCAGTTGAAGCAGGACATGTTCCTGCAAGACCTGCGCCACATGAACACCAACTCCGATACCGAAGTGCTGCTGAACGTGCTGGCGCACGAGTTGCAGGCCGCCTCGACCAAATACCAGGTCGATGCCGAAATCATCTTCAAGGCGGTGGCCGGCGTGCATCGCCGGGTGCAGGGCGCCTACGCGGTGGTGGCGATGATCGCCGGTTACGGGCTGCTGGCGTTCCGCGATCCGTATGGCATTCGTCCGCTGATCATTGGCCGTCACCAGACCGAAGCCGGCGCCGAATACATGGTTGCCTCCGAGAGCGTCGCCCTCGACACGCTGGGCTTCAAGGTACTGCGCGATGTTGCGCCGGGCGAGGCGGTGCTGATCGACACCCGCGGAAACTTCGTCAGCCGCCAGTGCGCCGAGCGCACCATGCATGCGCCATGCATATTTGAATTCGTCTACCTGGCCCGCCCTGATTCGCTCATCGACGGCATTTCGGTGTATGCAACGCGCCTCAAAATGGGCGAGTTCCTCGCCGAAAAAATCAAGCACACTTTGCCGCATCTGGAAATCGACACAGTCATGCCGATCCCTGATTCCAGCCGGCCAGCGGCGATGGAAGTGGCCAAGCGCCTTAACCTGCCTTACCGCGAAGGCTTCGTCAAGAATCGCTACATTGGCCGCACCTTCATCATGCCGGGGCAGACGCAGCGGCGCAAATCGGTGCGCCAGAAACTCAATGCCATCAACATGGAGTTCAAGGGCAAGAACGTGCTGCTGGTGGACGACTCGATCGTGCGCGGCACCACCAGCCACGAAATCGTCATGATGGCGCGCGATGCCGGCGCGCGTCATGTGTATTTCGCTTCGGCTGCGCCGCCGGTGCGTTTCGCCAACGTCTATGGCATCGACATGCCGACGCGCAGCGAGCTGATCGCCAGCGACCGCAGCGATGAAGAAATCCGCCGTGAAATCGGCGCGGATGCGCTTATCTACCAGGACCTCGACGATCTCAAGGCGGCGCTGCGCGCCGTCAATCCGGGCATCACCAACTTCGAGGCATCCTGTTTTGACGGCCATTACATCACCGGCGATGTATCGGTCGAATACCTGCGCAGTGTTGAGTCGACACGCGGCGCGGGCGTCAAACCCCTGGAAGAAGAAGGCGACGGCGCACAACTTGATCTTAATCTGGTAACTGAGGAGTGAGGTGTCGCATGCGACTTGTTGACGCCAGGCATTCAGCCGTGTAAGTTGCGTTCTGCGCCGAGTTGATTCAGCTTGCGGGCGCTTAATAAATCCAGCTAAAGCGAACCAGACCCGGTCCGCGATTTATTGCTGGCCGGGTTTTTATTTTGATGGGAACGGACATGAACGACTCAAGCCACGACTACTCTTTCGACACCCTGGCGGTACGCGCCGGGCAGGAGCGCAGCCAATTCGGCGAGCATTCCGAGGCGCTGTACCTGACCTCCAGCTTCGTTTTCGACAGCGCGGCGCAAGCGGCGGCACGCTTTTCCGATGCGGAGCCGGGCTACATCTACTCGCGCCTCACCAATCCGACCGTGACCATGCTGCAAGTCCGCCTGGCGGCGCTGGAAGGCGCAGAAGCCTGTGTTGCCACAGCCTCGGGCATGGCGGCGATTTTGTCTACGGTAATGGCGCTGCTCAAAAGCGGCGACCACATTGTCGCTTCGCTGAGCATCTTCGGCTCCACTCAGCAATTGTTCGGCAACATCCTGCCGAAGTTCGGCATCGACACGAGCTTTGTAGCGGGCGGCGATGTGGCGGCGTACCGCGCCGCACTCAGGCCAAACACCAAACTGGTGTTCATCGAAACGCCTTCCAACCCCTTAACCGAAGTGCTCGACATCGCCGCGTTGGCGCAACTGGCGCATGCCGCAGGCGCGTTGCTGGCGGTGGACAACAGCTTCTGCACCCCGGCGCTGCAAAAACCCTTGCCACTCGGCGCAGATCTGGTAATCCATTCCGCCACCAAATATCTCGACGGCCAAGGGCGGGTCCTCGGCGGCGCTGTCTGCGGCAGGCAGCCGTTGATCGACGAAATGTTCAAGTTTCTGCGCACCGCCGGGCCGACCCTGTCGCCATTCAATGCCTGGATCATTCTCAAAGGGTTGGAGACGTTGAAAATACGCATGCAGGCGCAGTCGGCCAACGCGTTGGAACTGGCGTGCTGGCTGGAAACACAGCCGAATGTGGCGCGGGTGTTCTATCCCGGCTTGCCCTCGCATCCGCAGCATGCGCTGGCGTTGCGTCAGCAGTCGAGCGGCGGCACCATTGTTTCGTTCGAAGTGAAAGGCGGGCGCGATGAGGCGTGGCGCGTGGTCGACCACTGCAAACTGCTCTCCATCACCGCCAATCTCGGCGACACCAAGACCACCATCACCCATCCGGCCAGCACCACCCACGGCCGCATCAGCCCCGAAGCGCGCACCGCCTCGGGCATCACCGAGGGGCTGTTGCGCGTTGCGGTGGGCCTGGATGCGGTCGTCGACCTGCAAGCCGACCTGGCGCGCGGCCTGAAACGGTAACCACGCGATGAACTGGCAGCGGGATGAGTTTACGATCACCGATGATCGTGCATCGCTGGATATTCCACTGATCCACGATTTCCTGCGCACTTCGTATTGGGCGAAAGGAATTCCGAAGGAGATTGTCGTTAAAGCATTGGAAAATTCCCTGTGTTTTGGCGTGTTCCACCAGAGCCGACAAGTCGGCTTCGGCAGGGTAGTAACGGATCGCGCCACCTTTGCCTACCTCGCCGATGTGTTCGTGATCGAAAGCTATCGCGGACGCGGCATCGGCAAGTGGCTGGTGGCGTGCGTGCGTGAGCATCCGGAGTTGCAGGGCTTGCGCCGCTGGTTGCTGGCGACAGCAGATGCACACCAACTCTATCGGCAACATGGTTTCGCTCCGCTCGGCAAACCAGACAGAATGATGGAGATCGTCGATCCGGAGATTTACTTGCGCAAGTCATAGCCACGTCTCCTGTGTTTTCTTGTCTCTTTCATGAAACTGCTAAACTCCGCAGTCGATTATTTCTATACCCGCCATGATCCGCACTCGTTTCGCACCCAGTCCTACCGGCTATCTCCACATCGGCGGCGCCCGTACCGCGCTGTTCGCCTGGGCCTATGCCCGCCGCCACCACGGCACTTTCATCTTGCGCATCGAAGATACCGATGTGGCCCGCTCGACGCCGGAAGCGGTGCAGGCGATTATCGACGGCATGCGCTGGCTCGGCATGGCGCCGGACGAAGGCCCGTTCTACCAGATGCAGCGCATGGATCGCTACAAGGAAGTGATCGCGCAAATGCTGGCTGCCGGAACGGCCTATCACTGCTACACCTCGCGCGAAGAACTGGATGCGCTGCGCGCCGGGCAGGAGGCGAACAAACAGAAGCCGCGTTACGACGGATTCTGGCGTCCCGAGCCGGGCAAAACCCTGCCTGCGCCGCCTGCCGGGGTGGCACCGGTGGTGCGTTTCCGCAATCCCCTCGACGGCGTGGTGGCCTGGGACGATCTGGTGAAAGGCCGCATCGAGTTCGCCAACGCCGAACTTGACGATTTCATCATCGCCCGCGCCGACGGCACGCCGACTTACAACTTCTGCGTGGTGGTGGATGACTGGGACATGCAGATTACCCATGTCATCCGCGGTGACGACCACGTCAACAACACCCCGCGCCAGATCAACGTGCTGCGCGCCCTGGGCGCGGACGTGCCGGAATACGGCCATCTGCCGATGATACTCGGCGACGACGGGCAGAAGCTGTCCAAGCGCCACGGCGCGGTCAGCGTGATGCAATACGAAGAGGACGGCTATCTGCCCGAGGCGGTGCTCAACTACCTGGCGCGGCTGGGCTGGTCGCACGGCGACGAAGAAATATTTTCCATGGAACAATTCTGCGCCTGGTTCGAGTTCGATCACACCTCGTCATCGGCGGCGCAGTTCAACACCGAAAAACTCAACTGGCTGAATGCCCATTACCTGAAGCTGGCCGATGCCGGACGGCTGGCCGTGGAAGTGCGGCGACGTCTTGCGGCGCAAGGCGTGGATGTCGCAAACTGCCCGATACTGGAGAGCGTCGTCGCGCTCTACAAAGAACGCGCCGGCAATCTCAACGAACTCGCCGATGCGGCCCATCCATTCTGCGTCACGGTGCATCCCTCGCCCGAACTGCTGGCGCAACACCTCACCGAGCCAGTACGCGCCGTCCTCATCAGCCTGCGCGACAAAATGGCCGCGCTGACCGCCTGGCAGGCCGCCGCCCTGTCGCAAGCCGTCAAGGAAACCCTCGCCAGCCACGCCATGAAAATGCCGCAACTGGCGATCCCTTTGCGCGTGATCCTGCTGGGCCAGCCACAGTCGCCGACGCTCGATGCGGTGCTCGAAGTGCTGGGCCGCGAGCGCGTGCTGGAGCGGTTGGGGCGGGTTTTGTAATAGTTAGAGGAAGATCGCCGATCACTATTTTGGAATTACACATGAAGCCCTTAGCCCTGTTGATCGAATCGATTCGCTCCGGGATCATCGCCTCCCTGGTGATTGTTCCGCTGAGTCCCATATTCAAAGCAGCAGGCTTGCGAATCGGCCACTACGGCCCGAAATTTGCGGCATTGTTCTTCGATGATCCGCAGCCGTGGCTGCTTTTCCTGCAGCACTTGGTGATCGGATGTGTGTCGGCGCTGCCGCTACTCGTGATCCTGGCGAGAACCAGCGCTGGCCGACGACCGCTCATTGCGGGTGCGGCGTACGGTGCTGCTTACTACGTGGTCGTCAATTCGCTGGCCTTGCCGGTCTATTTCAGCGACCCCCTGCCTTGGCAAATGGGCGCTGCCACGGTTCTGCCAAGCCTATTCGGCCATATTATCTTCGGGGCCTCGATCGGCCTAACTTCAAAGCGTTTCGTGACCACTGCCCGCGAGCTTGCATAGCCCAATGTCGATTTCCACAAAGGCAGACGGCTAATGTTCAGGTTGATTGGAGCCGAGATCGAGTGGCGGCCTCCGAGAAATCATCTTCAACGAACATCCGCAATGGCGCCCCGGCGGCCATGTTCGTCGTGGGTATGTTCATTGCCAGCGATCCCTGCGGTCATAATTTGCATGATGATTCCTCCTCTCGTGATTGGTAGGACGCCACTTCTCCAATCTGGCGCATCCGATGCCTCCCGGATGGGGGAGTCAATTTCATTCGCAGGGCCGCGTTAGGCCGCAGATCGAAGCGCCCGCCGCGCTCGGCATGACCGCATCCCGGCCAGCTTAGGCGCAGTCGAGCCGATATAAGGAAACCGTCTTCTCCGGAGATATTGTCCCCGCGTGGGAGGTCGGCGCTTCCAAGACCGCGAATACTTAGGTATTTACAAAAGTATTCGACGGTTATAGACTCTCTCAGGCAGATCGGATAACCCGAGCATTTGGATGGTGTCGGAAATGGTTCACTCCGCAGCCACTGACGCAGTTTTTTACGCCCTGTCCAACCCGACTCGGCGGAAAGTCCTGGAGCAACTGTCCTTAGGGCCAGCCACCGTCAGCGAACTGGCGGCGCCGTACGACATGCAACTCCCGTCGTTCGTGCAGCATCTCTCCGTGCTCGAAAAGAGCCGGCTGGTCATGTCGAAGAAGCGCGGGCGGGTGCGGACGTATGAGATTGCGCCCGAGCGGTTCAAGGTCGTTGAAGACTGGTTGAGCGCGCGTCGCCAGTTGTGGGAAGCCCGGCTGGACCGGTTCGACCAAGTCGTCAAACAACTCAAAGAGAAGGAGTCAGGATCATGAGCAAGCAATTCATCTTCAATCCGAAACTTGATTTCGCTATCGAACGGTTCATCGACGCTCCCACGCGGCTCGTCTGGGAAGCGTTGACGAAACCGGAGCATCTCAAGGAGTGGTACATGCCCAAGCCCTGGGGGCGGGTGGCGCGAGCCGAAATGGACGTGCGACCGGGCGGCATCTTTAGCATCGACATCGCAGGTGCAGACGGTCAGGACTCTCCCCACCTCGGCTGTTTCCTGGACGTCGTTCCGATGGAGCGGCTTGTCTACACCTCCATGTTGTTCCCCGGCTATCGCCCGGCAGTCTTTGACGACATTCCGATCACCGCCATCATTACGATGAAACCCGCAGGAACCGGCACTCGCTACGTTTTCACGGCGCTGCACCGGGATGAAGCAGACCTCGAGAACAACAAAGCATCGGGTTTTTACGAGGGTACCGAGATTGCCGTCGATCAGTTCGTGGAGCACGTGATCGCGATGAAGTAATTCTGGGCGGCTCGCGGCGGACGGGTCAGGCATCAACACCCGGTTCCCGACAACAAGGGTGCGTGTTGTCGGCCTAACGGACAGACCGCCAATGCCAAGCACAATGATGCCATGCCGGAATGGCGCAAATTTGGTCTTTGAGGAGAAATGACATGACAACACCAGCGAAAAATACGGTTTGCCTTTGGTATGATCGAGACGCAGAGGACGAGGCACGGTTTTACGCAGCTACCTTTCCAAACTCATCTGTCGGTGAAGTGCTCCGCGCGCCCGGGGACTTTCCGTCTGGAAAGAAAGGAGATGTGTTGACTGTCGAGTTTACGGTGATCGATATTCCGTGCCTCGGGATCAACGGCGGGCCTGCGTTCAAGTACAGCGAAGCGTTCTCGTTTCAGGTAGCAACCGCTGATCAGGCCGAAACGGATCGCTACTGGAACGCAATAGTCGGCAATGGCGGTCAAGAGAGTGCGTGTGGTTGGTGCAAGGACAAATGGGGATTGTCCTGGCAGATCACACCTCTGGCGCTGACTGAGGCGATTACTGATCCCGATCCTGCTGCCGCCAAGCGCGCATTCGATGCAATGATGACGATGCGAAAGATTGACATCACCACAATCGAGGCGGCGCGCTCCGGCTGAGATGCCGGCAGTCTAACCCTAATGGTTTTGTATCAGCTTACTGTCCATGCTTCCTTACCAAAATATTGACTTCGCCATTTCTAATTTGACTGTGTCTTTAAACGCGCCTCACCATACCGCAACAAGGGCATCGCTGAAGTTGAGCGGCGATGCGCTGACCGATGAGGAATCTCAGAGTTGCAATCGAATCTGGGACGTGGCGCTGGGTCCGACCGGCCACCGCGAGGGACGTAACCTTCGGGTAGGCCAGGTGCTTGTGGTCGAGCAGCGTTTTTTTTACTGTTGTGGGTGAGGCGCTGATGCAGCAGGAAACCGTAGGCAGCGATGCACAGGGTAGCGTGGTGATGGACGCCGCGCCAGTTGCGCCCTTCATAATGCGACAGGCCAAATTCCTGCTTCAACTCCCGGTAGTCACGCTCGATGCGCCAACGCATCTTGGCCACAAACACGAGTTGCTCGAGGGTGGCGTCGGCAGGGGCCGTGGAGAGCCAGTATTTCAGACAGGCTCTGCCAGTGGAATTTCGGGTGCTCTTCGACTGTCAGGCTACAATAAAACCTGGCAACCTGGTTGCCTTCACATCGAAGGTGGCCGTGGCCGAACACCCCAGCCTTTTATTTTGCGCCCCGATCAGGCAATCGGCAAAACCGATGGCCGCTTCCTTCCAGACAAAAATCGCTTCCTCTATCGCGGGCTCAGTTTCAAATTGCACATCGGCTGCGTCGAGTAATCCGGAGATAGTCTTGATGATCTCAGCCTTCTGCAAGCCGTAGCGGCTTCGCAGTACCCATTCGGTTTCCAGAAGTACCAACTGGCTCACGAATACACGGCGTCCTGCTACGACTTCGCGCCGGATCAATCTGCGTGCTTTCTCAAACTGAGGCTCGTCGTCCCGCACCAGGAAGCGCACGAGAACATTGGTATCGATGCCGAGCATCAGCGCGATATCCGTTCAATAGGCACAGCCTTGCGGCCCTTTTTGTGCAACATCCCGGCAAGTTCGGTGACACTCTTGCTTTTCACGCGCATGACTACGGTGGCATCCGGCATCAAGGTAAAAGTCATCCGGTCGCCCGGTTTCATGCCAAGGCTATCTCGTATTTCCTTGGGGATGGTGGTTTGGCCCTTGCTGGTGAGGGTGGCGTCAGTTGGCATCTTATTCTCCTTTATCCTTACGTTTATAACTATAGTAAGGATTCAAGGAAATGGCAATTTTGGAGAAGAATTGGCCGAACCGGGATCTAGCCCTGCGCGGAGCGTGCGGGGTCGTCCGTTTCCTTGACTCGACCGCGCTTAGTCCGGACCTGTTCGATTTCCCACCCCTTGCAGGCGAGCGTTACGGTACGCGGAACGGGACGCGCGCCGGTGCGGTACTGGCTCACCGTACGGCGGGTCAGTCCGATAGCCTTCGCCGCATCCGTGAGGGAAAGTTGATGCCGGTCCTGCCAATGGCGAAAATCAACATTGGCCACCTGTCCTTGCTGTTCCAACGCCATTTCCAGCAAGCGGTCGGAATCCAGGGATGCCCCGCACGGCCATTCCACTCCCCAGCCGAAGTCGACCACGGCGGCGCGACGAAACTCGCGGCGCGATTCCAGCGGCGCGAATGTCTCCAACCGTCGAGCTACATCGCTCAGATCGACGCGGATCGTATTGCCGCCGGTATAGGTGGCCGCCAGCACCATGCCCGCTTCGACATTGACGGATTGCAGCCGGTTTACATTTTTCTCTCTCATGACTCATCTCCTGCGCGGATTGTTCATCGCCGCCCACTCGCGGCAGACGTCCCCGGTATTGGCGTCGATCCATGTCTGCGCGGCGCGCAATACTCTTGCCGGCACGCCAGCATTAATGACTTTACCTGACAGATACACTGCCGCCTTGCCATCCGGATGCAACACATGGGCATGAACCGGTGGGTGTTCATTTCCCCGCACGACAATGATCCAGCCTGCGCCAGAGTACAGTTTGCCCATGGCGTAATTGTAGAGCAATTATTTCCCTATTCGCAACCCTTTTCGAATCATGTGGATTCATTTTTTGGCACTGTCTCAACAATGAAACGGGCCGGATCGACCGCGTCGACCAAGTCGCCTTCCAACGGCAGGGGTTCGTCTTCGATTTGCACGGCCAGCAGTTCCGCCGCCAGCGTCGCACATACAGCATGGCGTCGAGCCAGGCCAGGTTTTCACGATGGTCGGCGAGGCGAGGTTCCTGCTCTGCGTCGTCGACGCTTGCTGCTCTCACACTGTGTCTGTTGGGTTCTTCTCAAGCCTCGAACAGTGGCTCCAGGGCGTTGGCCTTGGCAGTGATTGTCTACTCCTTATTTTCGCGCGCAGAGGCTGTATGGCGAGGGCCGAACATGAGCTGCATCAGCTCATCGGCCACATAAAGCCGGTTCCGTTTCTGCCCTGTTGTCTCTCGCAATAACCCCTGAGTGATCCAGAATTCCACCCCCTTGTTGACGTTGTTATAACTCTCCCCAGATTGCCCGCAAAAGCGGCTGATGGAAAACACGGGGTTCCCGAAAAGCTCGTCAAGGATGATAGCCGCTGTCTGCGGCACCCGCTTCGCGTGCTTCAAGCTTGCACGGTGGTGTTCGTACAAACGCAGCACTGCCTGCGTGTCGATGAGCGCCGCCTTGGCTTGCGCACGCACGCCGCGCAGAAAATATTCCAGCCACTCGCGCCATTGCCCCTTTTGGCTGACTGCCAGCAGACACCGATAATAATCATCCCGCGTTTCGTCGAAGAACCCCGACAAATAAAGCAGGGGCTGCGACAAATATCCGCCGGAGCAAAGAAAAAGCGTAATCAGGATGCGTCCGATGCGTCCATTGCCATCAAGAAACGGGTGTATGGCCTCGAACTGATAGTGCATAAACGCGCACTTCACCAACACCGGTTCCGGTGTGTCGGCGTGCAGGTAATTTTCCCAGTCACCAAGGGCACGCTGCATCTCATCCGGCGGCGGGGGTATAAAGCTGGCCTCAGCCAGCGTTGCGCCAGGCGGTCCGATCCAGTTCTGGCTGCGACGGTATTCTCCCGGTGTCTTGGAAACTTCCCCGCCACGTACGCCGCTCAGCAGAAGTCCATGCAGTTCGCAGATCAGGCGGCTGCTTATGGGAAGTTCCGTAAGCCGTTTAAGTCCGCTTTCCATTGCGCGCACATAGTTCGCTACTTCCCTCACGTCCGGGCGGCTCGGCTCCTCATCCGGCTGGGCTTCAAACATCGCCAATTCGCCCATATCCGCGATGGTGTTCTCGATGCGCGAACTGAGAATGGCTTCCCGCCTGAGGTAGGGACGAATCAGCAGGTGCGGATTGGGCAACAACTGCCCCGCACCGGATAATTCCGCCAGGGCGCGGTCGGCTTCGGACAACAATCCGGCCAGCGCCCAGTCCACTTCCTGCTTGGGAGGCAGCAGCGCGGGATAGAATGCCCAGTAGCCCGTCGTCGTCCGCCGACAGGTTCCCGCCTTATCCGAACTAAAATCTTCCGGTTTCATAAGATGCCCAAGTTTATTTCAATGCAACATGCAGACGCTATATTGCATTTAACATTAGTTAAAAGCAATACTGGTGCATCGTAATGCACTGAAGCGTGGCTCCGCTTGAGGGGAGGCAGTCTCGCCTCCACCGTCAGCGTCATGCTGGATACATTTTTTGGCACTGTCTCACCAATGAAACAGGTGGCCCGGAAATGTGTCCAAACCTCTTATTCCAAAATTCCCCGGCGCGCTTGGCGCAACAGAAATCGGGCCGGGTCGACCGCGTCGACCAGGTCCCCTTCCAGCGGCAGAGGTTCGCCTTCGATTTGCGCGGCCAGCAGTTCTGCTGCCAGCGTCGCCCATACCAATCCGCGTGAACCCAGTCCGAGCAGGCCGTACAGGCCCGGCTGGCGCGGTATGTTGGCCATTCGGGTGGACGTGGGGGCGATGTTCGTTGCGGGAATGGCGCCGATGATCGGCATTCTGTCTTGCGTGATTGAGCGGAATCCGACACGGCCTGCGAGTGCCGCCGGGTCTATGTTTCCGGTATAGCCGGGCAGCATGGTGTCGAGCCGGGCCAGGTTTTCATGGTGGTCGGCGAGACGTGCTTCCGTCTTTTCGTCGTCGACGCTGAAGCTGGCGCCGATACAGTGTAGGCCATCCACCGCTGGCGTAATGTAGCCATCCTGGCACACCACGATTTCTACGGGCGGTGTGGTCGACTGCGGCAGCAGGCTGACTTGGCCGCGTGCGTTGCGCAGCGGCAGTTCGCCAGCCAGGCGACGCCCATCGGTGGCGTTGGCGAGAATCAGCAACGGCGCAGTGTCGATGACGCCGCCCGCCGCATCCATGGCATGCCATTGTTCGCCATGACGTTGGATGCGTTCGACTGCTCGACCGAAGCAGGACTGGATGCGGCCCGCATGGCGTTGCAGATTGGCGCGGCACAGGCTGGCCGGTTGCACCCAACCGCCGCCAGAGAACCACCAGCCGCTGGTGCTTACCGGCCAGCAGGCCAGTGCTGCTGCCTCGCTGCGTTCGACAAAGCGCAGGTAATCTGGCGTGGACGCATGGCTGTCGGCGATGCGGCGCTGACTCTCTTCGTGCACCGGATCGCGCGCCAGATACAGCACACCGCAGTCATCCCAGCGCAAGGGCAGGTTGGCGTCCGTTAGTGTGTGTAGATGGCGCAGTGCGTACAGGTAGGCAGCGCGACTGAGGCGCGCCAGCGGATTGTCGTCGAGGCTGGGTTGCGGACGCAGCACGCCGGCAGGGTTGCCGGATGCACCTTGCGCCGGGGCGCTGGCGGCGTCGATGAGTGTGACTTGCCAGCCACGCGCGGCGAGGCGCTCGGCCACGGCGCAACCGGCAAGGCCTGCACCGATGACCATCGCATGACGCTGACTCGGCGCGACCGTTGCGTCACGCTTGATACGAAAAACTCCGCGCGACATCTCGCGTTTGGGGCTGAAGCCAGGTGCCGTTTCGATCACGAAACCGCTCGCCGATAAGCCCTTGCGGACTGCTGCGGAGACCGTCCAGGTGGCGAGGGTTGCGTCGTTGGCAGCCAGGCGCGCCAGGCCGGAAAAAATCTGCGGCGACCACAGTTCCGGATTCTTGTCGGGTGCGAAACCATCAAGGTAAAAAGCATCGGCGCGGGCGCGCAGCTTTGGCAACAGCGCCTGGGCATCGCCGAGGAACAGTGTCAGCGTTACACGTTCGTCGTCGAAATGCAGGCGATGCGCGCCCGGCAGCAAAGGCGGCCATTGCTTGAGTAGGTGACGCGAACAATCCGCCAGTTGCGGCCAGCGTTGATGCAGTACGGCAAGATCGGTGGCGGTGAAGGGATGCTTTTCGAAGGAGACGAAATGCAGTCGCGCGGATCGCTGAGGATCGTCGCGCCAGGCCTGCCAAGTAGCGAGAAAATTGAGGCCGAGGCCGAAGCCGGTCTCGACGATGACGAAGCGTTCGCGTCCGCGCCAGCGGGCATGTTCGCTCAGCAGCCGATTGCCGCCGAGGAAAACGTGACGCGCCTGCTCCAGCCCGCCGGCGGCGGAGTGATAGACATCGCCATATTCCGCCGAATACGGCGTGCCGTCGGCGGTATAGGTCAGGCTGGCAAGGGCGAGAGAGCAAGAGGGCAAGGCAGCAAGGCAGAGATAAATCTAGCAGGCAGTCAACTTCAAATGCTTAACCACCAAGACACCAAGGACACCAAGTTGCACCAAGAAAAACATCGACTTGACTTGGTGTCCTTGGTGTCTTGGTGGTGGAAATGAGTTTTTCAGGGTGTAAGGTTTTCTTATTCTTTTCGCATCTGCGGAAACAGTATCACGTCGCGGATATTGGCGCAGTCGGTCAGCAGCATCACCAGCCGGTCGATGCCGATACCGCAGCCGCCGGTCGGCGGCATGCCGTATTCGAGTGCTCGGATGAAGTCGGCATCGTAGTGCATCGCCTCTTCGTCGCCGGCATCTTTGGCCTGGGCCTGTTCCTGGAAGCGCGCCGCCTGGTCTTCGGCATCGTTCAACTCGGAGAAGCCGTTGGCAATTTCACGACCGACGATGAACAGCTCGAAGCGTTCGGTAATCTCCGGGTTGGCGTGGTTGCGACGCGCCAGCGGCGAGACTTCGACCGGGTAGTCGACGATGAAAGTCGGCTCCCATATTTCCGCTTCGGCGCAGGCTTCGAACAGTTGCAATTGCAGCGAGCCGAGCCCGCCGGGTTTCACCTGTTCACCGAAATCGCGGATTTTTTGTTTGAGCCAGGCCGCGTCTTCGAGTTGCTGCGTGTTGAAGCCGGGATGATGTTTTCTGATGGCCTCGACGATGGTCAGGCGCAGGAACGGTTGAGAAAGGTCGAGGGTGCGCCCCTGGTACTCGAACACTTCGACACCGAGCGCCTCGCGCGCCGAGTGACGCAGCAGGCCCTCGGTGAAGTCCATCAGCATGTGATAGTCGGCGTAGGCCTCGTAGAATTCCATCATGGTGAACTCGGGGTTATGGCGCGGCGAGATGCCTTCATTGCGGAAGTTGCGATTGACCTCGAAAACTTTTTCGAAACCGCCCACCACCAGCCGCTTCAGGTACAACTCCGGCGAGATGCGCAGGAACAGCTCCATGTCGAGCGCATTGTGGTGGGTCTTGAACGGCTTGGCGGCGGCGCCGCCGGGGATCGGGTGCATCATCGGCGTCTCAACCTCAAGGAAGTCGTGATGCACCATGTAATTGCGGATCGCCTGGATCATCCGGCTGCGTGCGACGAAAGTAAAGCGCGATTGCTCGTTGGTGATCAGGTCGAGGTAGCGGCTGCGGTATTTCTGCTCTACATCGGTGAGGCCATGAAATTTTTCCGGCAGTGGCCGCAGCGATTTGGTGAGCAGGCGCACTTCGCTGGCCTGCACCGTCAGTTCGTCGGTCTTGGTGCGGAACAAGGTGCCGGTGACGCCGATGATGTCGCCGCTGTCGAACTTCTTGAACTCGGCGTGTGCAGCTTCGCCGGTCTTGTCGTTGCTGATAAAAATCTGGATGCGCCCGGACAGGTCCTGAATGGTGGCGAAGCTGGCCTTGCCCATGACGCGCTTGAGCATGATGCGGCCGGCGACCTTCACGGCTACCGGCGTGGCCTCAAGTTCCTCGCGTGATTTTCCGCCGTACAGTTCATCCAGCTTGGCGGCGGTGTTTTCGCGGCGGAAATCGTTGGGGAAGGATTTGCCGCCGGCGCGCCATTCGGTCAATTTGGCGCGGCGCTCGGCGATCAGGTGGTTTTCGTCTGGGGTAGTGGGAGTGGTTTCGCTCATGATGAGGCCTTCAGGAAAAATCGTGGACGGTGAAGCCGAGCACGCGAGCGGCCTCGGCTTGGGTTTTGTCGGAGGTGGCGAATTCCCCAACCGCCAGATGGCGCGCCACGGCGAGGTGGATGGCGTCCAGGGCGCGCAGCGGCAGGGTGGGGACGCTCTCGATGAGCGCATAGGCTTCGACGATATGGCCGTCGGTGATGGCGCACACGCGCAAGGCGCCGGCGAGTATGTCGGTACGGAGTTCAGCAATGGCGGCCATTTCTATCGCCGTGTCGATATCCCCGGCACGCCGCCGCCTTGCCAGCGCGCAACGCATTTCGGTGATGGTGAGACGGCTGATGTCGAGCGGGCCGTGGGCAAGAAACAGCCGGTCAAAGTCATCGCTGGCCGGTTCGGTGATGTAACGCTTGAGCAGTGCGCTGGTATCCGCGTAGATCATCAGCAACGATCTTCTCTTTCTTCTGCCAGGATCACTTCGCTGGGAATCGTCTGCATAGTCTGGCTGGCGCGGAACGCGGCCAGGGAACGCAGGCGCGGGCGCGGCTGGGCCGGCAGGATGCGGGCGACCGGTTCGCCGTGGCGAACCACCAGCACTTCGTCGTCCTCGGCGAACATCTGCTCGGGATGGGAAAGCCCTTCACGGGCTTCGCGGATGGTCAGGGTTTTCATGGTGGGCGTCTCGATGTGTCACATAAGCGTATATTGTGTCACACCTTCTGGAGAGCGGCAATATCTGCGGATTTATCCGCCTTGGGACGGTGGCTCTTTGTATAATCGCGCCCTTTCCTGTCGGATGTAACCTGTACCCCTTGTGAGCCTCGAAACAGAAATCCAACGCCGCCGCACTTTCGCCATCATTTCCCACCCGGATGCGGGCAAGACCACGCTCACCGAGAAGCTGCTGTGGTACGGCGGCGCTATCCTCATGGCTGGTGCGGTGCGCGCACGCAAGTCTGGTCGGCACGCCACCTCGGACTGGATGGAACTGGAAAGGCAGCGCGGCATTTCCATCACTTCCTCGGTGATGCAGTTTCCCTACCGCGAGTGCATGATCAACCTGCTCGACACGCCGGGTCACGAAGACTTTTCCGAAGACACCTATCGCACCCTGACCGCCGTCGATTCCGCAGTGATGGTGCTGGATTCGGTGAAGGGCGTCGAGGCGCAGACCATCAAACTGATCAATGTCTGCCGGCTGCGCGATACGCCCATCATCAGCTTCATCAACAAACTCGACCGAGATGGCCGACCACCCATCGAGCTGCTTGACGAGATCGAGTCGGTGCTGAATATTCAATGCGCCCCGATGACCTGGCCGATCGGCATGGGCGAACGCTTTCGCGGCGTGTATCACCTCTACGACGACAGCATTTCCTTCTTCGATCCGAAGGCGGAAAAAGGCACGGCGGAAGTCATCAAAGGCCTGGACAATCCCAGGCTCGATGAACTCATCGGCGAACAAGCCGCCGAGTTGCGCATCGACATCGAACTGGTGCGCGGCGCTTCGCACACTTTCGATGCGGCGGCGTATCGGGCCGGCCAGCAGTCGCCGGTATTCTTCGGCTCGGCCGCCAACAACTTCGGCGTTCAGTCCTTGCTGGATGCGGTGGTCGATCTGTCGCCCGGCCCGCTGACGCGCCCGGCGGAGACGCGTAGCGTCGATCCTTACGAGGACAAATTCTCCGGTTTCGTATTCAAAATCCAGGCCAACATGGACCCCAAGCACCGTGACCGCATCGCCTTCCTGCGGGTTTGTTCCGGGCGTTTCGAGCGCGGCATGAAAATCAAGCAGGTGACGGGCGGCAAGTTGATTACGGTAAACAACGCCATCACCTTCATGGCGCGCGACCGCAACACCACTGACGAAGCCTATGCCGGGGACATCATCGGCATCCCCAACCACGGCACGGTGCGCCTGGGCGAAAGTTTCAGCGAAGGCGAGGATCTGTGTTTCACCGGCATCCCTGCGTTCGCCCCGGAATTTTTCCAGCGCGCCATCCTGAGAAATCCCATCAAGCTGAAACAGTTGCAGAAAGGCTTGCAGCAACTGGCCGAAGAGGGCGCCACCCAGTTGTTCCGGCCCGTCGCGTCGAACGACATGATTCTCGGCGCAGTGGGTACGCTACAGTTCGACGTGGTGGCGCACCGGCTGGAACATGAATACGGTGTCGATGCGATTTTTGAACCCTATCCGGTGTCGACCGCGCGCTGGCTGCGCGGCAGCGACGAGGCGCTCAAGCTGCTGACCGACAAATATCCCAACAACGTAGCCCTCGACGGTGCTGGCGACTACGTCTATCTCGCGCCCAACCAGGTCAACCTCAAGCTGACCCAGGAACGCTTTCCCGAAGTGCGTTTCCTGGAGACGCGGGAAGTGCATTGATTCTGGCAGGTCTTCGCCACATTGGTATTACCATCTGCTATAGTAATACCTTCTGATAAGGTATTACCGGAGGCCATCATGCTCAGTTCATCCGTCACCACCAAGGGACAGGTCACGATACCTGTAGAGCTGCGCGAAAAGCTTGGCATCAAGCCGGGCGACCGCGTGGGTTTTGTCGATGAGGGTGGCAGAATCATTCTTCAGCGCCAGGAAACCGCCATTGAGGCGGTGTTTGGTATCGTCAAGGCGCGCAAGGGAGCGACGCTCGAACAAATGAAAGAGGCTGTCGCCGCCGGTAGAAGCCGCCATGCTCGCGGTTGATACCAACATACTGGTGCGGGTACTGGTGGATGACCCGACGGCGCCCGATCAATGTCGGGCGGCGAGGGAGGCGGTGAGCGTAGCAGGTGAGATATACATCTCCCAAATCGTGCAGATCGAAACAGTTTGGGTACTTGCGGGTACCTACGGCCTGAGCAAGGCAGCCTTGCAGGACGCCCTAGGCATCATCGTCAAGCACCCGGCTTTCCATTTGCAGCGCCCGGAAGTGTTTCGAGCGGCGTTCCAGCATTATCTTGCCGGACACGCCGATTTCGCCGACTGCATGATCCTGGCTGAAAGTGCCAGTGCGGGTTACGATCTGGCAACTTTTGATCGCAAGCTCAGCAAACTACCCGGCACCCGCTTGATTCCCCGGTAAAATCTTGCGACCTCTCTAAATCCATCTTCAGCCGACATGCCTCAATCAGTCCTCGTGCGCCCGGTTCGGCAGGACGACTTTCCAGCTTGGAAACCACTCTGGGATGGCTACAACGCCTTCTACGGTCGAGAAGGCGCGAGCTCTCTTGCGCCGGGGATTACACAGACCACTTGGCGGCGGTTTTTTGACGCAGAAGAGCCAGTCTACGCGCTTGTCGCGGAGCGCCAGGGAAAGCTGTTGGGCCTTGCGCACTACCTGTTCCATCGAAGCACCACCCGAATTGAGTTGACCTGCTACCTTCAAGACATTTTTACGCTTCCGCCCGAACGTGGGCGGGGAATCGGGCGGGCGCTCATTGAGGAGGTATACCAACAGGCACGGTCAAAGGATGTGAAGCGGGTGTACTGGCAGACGCATGAATCCAACAGCGCAGGGCGATTGCTCTATGACAAGGTGGCGCTGCATTCGGGTTTCATTGTTTATGCTCAAGACCTGTGAGCAAGTCTAGTCAAGCTTCTCCACCACCAGGCTGACATTGCTGCCGCCGAAGCCGAATGAATTGCTCATGGCGGCGCGCAGGGTGGGGACGCTTCGCGCGCCGTCGGCCAGAAAATTCAGATCGCATTCCGCATCGGCTTGCTCGAGATGGGCGGTGGGTGGTAATACGCCGCGCTCCAGGGCGCGGATAGTCAGCACCAATTCGAGAGCGCCTGCCGCACCGAGCAGATGTCCGTGCACGGCTTTGGTGGAGCTGACTGCCAGTTGATTCGCTTGATCGTCCCAGACTGCCCGGATGGCGCGGGTTTCCACGCTATCGCCGGTCAGGGTTGCCGTGCCGTGGGCGTTGATGTAGCCGACTTGCGCCGGGGTCATTCCTGCGTCCTGGAGCGCGCGGCGCATGGCGGAAACTTGCCCGCGCATATCGGGCTTGGTGATGTGCGTGGCATCGCTGGCGTTGCCGTAACCGGCCAGCCGGGCGCGGGCGCGCCGCTGGCCGAGGTGTTTTGCGTTTTCCAGCACCAGCATGGCCGCGCCTTCGCCCAGCACCAGGCCGCTGCGATTGGCGCTGAACGGCTTGCAGGAGCGGGCAGGATCGGCGGGATCGGGTGCGGCGAGGGTGCGCAGCGCCTCCCAGGCTTTGACCGTACCGAAGGTCAGCGGGGCTTCGGCGCCGCCGGCGATGGCGATATCCACTTCGCCGCAGCGGATCGCCTTGAGTGCTTCGCCGATGGCGGCCGCTGCCGAAGTGCAGGCCATGGCGTAGGTCATCACCGGCCCGCGGATGCCCAAGCGTAACGATACATGCGACGCCGGCGCATTCACCATGCCTGCCACCACCGTCAGGGGCGGCGCTTTTTTGCCTTCGGCATAAATCATCCGGTAGCCGCTGTCGATAGCCTCCGCGCCGCCCATGCCGCAACCGAGATACACGCCGACGCGCTCACTGTCCCAAGTGGCGGGGTCGATGCCGGCATCGCTCACGGCGAGACTGGCGGCGGCCACGGCAAACTGGCTGACCCGATCCAGGCCGGTGAGCTGCATGCGCGTGAACCGGGGCGAGGGATCGAATGCCGCCGTTGCGCCGACCAGATCAGGCAAGCCCATGCCGATCAAGGGGTGCACCGCTGAACGTGCTGTTACAGCGGCATCGAAGGCAGTATCGATGTCATTGCCCAGGGGCGAAATGAGTCCCAGGCCGGTCACGAAAACCGGGCGCATTACTGGTCCGGCGGGGTGCCGCGCTGCGCGTCGCGCAGGCTATCCACCCAAAGCGCCAGCTCGTTGAGGGTTTTGATTTCGGGGCCGCGATCCGGCATGTCGATGCCGTAGTGATCCTCGATGTTGAACATCAGTTCGATGACGCCCAGGGAGTCGAGCCCGAAGGAATCCAGGGATCGCTCCGGGTCAAGCTCTTCGCGGGAGACGCCGAAACGCTCGACAATGATGGATTGCAGTTCTTGCAGGGTGTCAGTCACGGTGTGTGATCAAGCGACGCGGGCTTGGGAGGGGAAGGGGACAACAGACGCCAGCGACAGCGGCGCCTGTTCGAGGAAAAAGTCGTTGATGGCGGCGGCCACTTGCTGGCGCTCGTTATCCAGCGTCACCATGTGGTAGCTGTCTTCCAGAACGCGCAGATGCTTGATGTGGCTGCCCAGCCGTTCCAGCAGATAGTAGGGCGAGCGCAGGGTCGAGATTTCGTCTTCGCGGGCGTGGATGATGAGCGTCGGGGCGGAAATTTCTGCAAGGGTGCGCTTGACGAAAGCGATGAGCCGCTCTGACTCATGCAATCCGATCAGCGGAAGTTGCGCTGCGCCGGCTACGGAGACATTACGCTGCGCCATCTCGCGGGCTATCCAGCGCCGGATCAATGGATTCTTGACGCCGAATGGATCCTGTTCCGGCACGGTCCAGAAATAGCGGAAGGGCGTGTAGTAGCCGATGTAACGCAAACGGGTCAGCCAGGGCAGACCCCAGCCGTCGAAGAATACGGTGGGTGAAAGTATGCTCAGTGCCTGCACCTTGCCGGGCCGCTGCGCCGCCACGGCCAGGGCCAGCATGCCGCCGATGCACAAGCCGCCGACGGAGACGTTCTCGTGCTCGGCTGCGAGCTTGTCGAAAGCCGCCAAAGCCGCTTGCAACCAATCGCGCCAGGGGCGCACCGGCATTCCGGCTGCATAGGTGTAGCCGGAGATTTCCGGGATTTCAACCCGATAGCCGGTGCGTCGCAAGGTGTTGGCGACCGACATCATTTCACTGGGACTGCTCCAGAGCCCGTGCAGAAGCAGTACTGCGGGGGTTTTATTCATGGGGCTTTGGTCAGGAGAAACGGGCAGGAATGTGTGCATGCAGCGTGGCTGAAAATGGCGCTATAGCGCGCATGATACCCCGATTTACACCCGTCGGAGCACGTGACAAGCAGCGGACAGGCAGTGCGATTGCCTGGAAAGAGCGGCTTGTTCAGGGCCTGCGCACGTCATCCACCGGCGTAGATCCGAAGCCGGGCCGTTCCAGGTAATCCAGCAGGCGTTGGGCGGCTTGTGCCGGCGAGGTCAGTTGGCCGTTTTCCTTGAGCGCGACGAAGCGGGGTTTTTCCGCGAAATTTTCCAGTGGCGTGTTGCGTACTGCCGTCTGCATGGCGGTGTCGATCACGCCCGGCGCCAGCGCGACGATGCGTGCGCCGTTGGGCCGGCCCTGCTGCTCCAGGGCAACGCAGCGGGTGAACTGGTCCAGCGCCGCCTTGGTGGCGCCATACATGCTCCAGCCTGCGTAGGCTTTGTGGGCGGCGCCGGAACTGATGTTCAGGACTTTGCGGGTGGCGTTCCAACCGGCGGTGTGGCGCAGGAATGCAGCGGTCAAGGCCATCGGCGCAGCGAGATTGACGAGTACCCCGGCGGAAATATCGTCGGGCAGAAGCTTGTCTGCCGGGCCTATCGGCTCGACCACGCCGGCGTTGTTGATGAGGCAGGCGTCAGTACAGGTGGCCGGATCGACGTTGGCCAGGGCTTTCTGCAACACAGTTGCGGCTTTTTTCGGATTGCCGAGATCGACACTCAGCGCCGCGACGCGGCAGCCTTGCGCCTTGGCGCGCGTGCGCAGCGCGGCCAGCGGCGGTTTGCTGCGCGCCATGCAGATGAGTTGGTGAGCGGGATCGATCAGGGCTTCGGCTAGTGCCGCGCCAAGACCGCGCGAGACGCCAGTGATGATGTAGAGCTTCATGGGTGGGTTGTTGTTTCAGTGCATAACGGACTATGAGCGTTCAACCTAAAAACCGTAATTCAAGCCACAGAGCAACCGTGTTCCAAGTCAAGCAGTATTGGTAGTCCAAGGCGCATTATTTTTCACAATGGAATTCATGATGATTAGCAGCTTT
>JACQAO010000052.1 GCA_016194935.1 Betaproteobacteria bacterium | reverse complement strand
CCCGCCGTGCGCAACGTCACGTGCCGAACTCGATCAGAACTCTTCGCTACGCCATCGCTCGCACTATCGCCAACAGCCTTCCTCGTTGTCCGTGTTGCGGCGTGTTCGTCAGGCATGATCGTATTTAATAACACAGTGCATGTAGGTACCGTGAAAACCAAGCAAATATTGCTGTTACTGATGGCGTTTTTTTTCGCATCGACTGCGTTCGCAGCAGTGGATCTGTTTCTGGTAATCGGTCAATCGAATGCGAGGGGGCGTGGTTCTGACAGTTACACTACTGTATTGCCGCCAAGTTCCACTGCTTTAGAATTTAATAGTTATGCGGATTTACCACCTTATTTCCCTGCTCTAGGATATCAAACTGGCATCCCAATAAATCCACCTCCCCAGTCACTTAACTATTGGACGAGTGACACTTACGGCTTCGTACCAGCTTTTGCTACTCAATGGTACGCGTTGACCGGACGGACCTCAGTCTATGTTATTCGACCGAAGGGCGGTACTGGACTCACAAGCTTAGGTAACGTAAACGGGTCTGGCTATTGGACCGACTACTCGAATACTGACCCCCAGTTGGGGATATACCGCAAAGCGCGACAGGATTTCAGTGTTGCCCTTAACTTGGCCAAAGGCATTTGGGGTACTGTGAACCCTTATGTGATTTGGCATCAAGGAGAAAATGACGCATATGCTGGCGTGTCAGCTTCAATATATCAACAAAAACTGGAGGAGCTTTATGGGCAACTACAGACGGATACAAATTATGCATTCAAGGGCATGTTTATTTCTGAAATTGGATATTACTTTAATTCTCAACTCTACCTACCAACCGACTCAACAGTAGTTCATCGCGGCAAAATCGACCAAATTGTTACAGGCCAGCAAAATGCTGCAGCACAAGGGAATATCGTTCTAGTATCGAAATCTCCCAGAGTGTTTATGTCGGCTTGTATCAACGGTTTCGGCGCTCCAGGATGCGAATCTCAACCTGACTTGGGACACTACAAAACGTTGGCTTATGAGGCACTCGGCAAGGAGATGGCTACCAATGCCTATATATATGTGACGACCGGCATTAAGCCGTTATTGCCGAGTAGTTGTAGCCTGAATCCTTTTTTGTGCGGTGCTACCGTCGATGTCTATCGCTGGTTCGTTGACGGAGTGCACCATATATCCGGACTATCGAAGGTAGAGTTTGATCCACCTCTTGGGTTTACTGGTACCCATCCTTTCAAAGGCATTCGGTTCCAATTGTTCCAGGATCCCGCAACTGGCAGGATTCCTTTTTATCGTGTGAAAAATGTGACTACGGGGGACAGAATGGACACGACGAATCCAAATGAAGGCTCACCAAACTATAGCTTTGACATGACACTTGGGTACTGTTATCTACAAGCATCTTCAAACGCCGACAGAGCGTTGTCGCGTCTGACTAAAGGCATTGATCATGTCACTACAAAACAACAATACTCCAAAACAATAACCGAATCCGCTGAGTATGCTGCACTCATTTCACAAGGCTATACACCCGATGGTGTTCTTTGTTACGTGAATTAACTCAGTGTGACAAGCCCAGTAGGCTCAAGAAGGATAACCTGGAGCCGCTAAACCTTGCCTGATGGGGAAGTAGGGCGCTATAATTGAATTGTCTGGAAAAAGCGGGGTGGGCTGAGGCCCGCCCCGCTTTGCACATCTAGCGTCAATTCAGGAGCCCCACTGTGAGCCAGTTTCCGTCCGCAATTCTTGCACTCGCCGACGGAACGGTATTTCGTGGCCGCTCCATCGGCGCGGCTGGGGTCAGCGTGGGTGAGGTGGTGTTCAATACCGCTATGACCGGCTATCAGGAAATTCTCACCGATCCGTCTTATTGCCGCCAGATCATCACCCTGACTTATCCCCATATCGGCAACACCGGCGCCAACCGCGAAGACTGCGAGGCAGGCAGGATACACGCCGCCGGTCTGGTGATCCGCGACTTGCCGCTGGCGGTTTCCAGCTTTCGCAGCGAACAGACCTTGGATGCGTTTCTGCGCGCTGAAAATGTCATCGCCATCGCCGACATCGATACCCGCAAACTGACCCGCATCCTGCGCGAAAAAGGTGCGCAGGGCGGCTGTCTGGTGAGCGGCGCGGACAGCGCGGCAGCGCTGGATGAAGCCGCCGCCACTGCCAAGGCCAGAGCCTTTCCTGGCCTTGGCGGCATGGATCTGGCGAAAGTGGTCAGTACCGACAAAGCCTATCCCTGGAGCGAAGGCGTGTGGCAGCTCGGCAAGGGCTATGTGACCCCGGATGCTGCGGCCCAGCCGCCGAAATTTCATGTGATCGCCTACGATTTCGGCGTCAAGCGGAATATTCTGCGCATGCTCGCCAGCCGCGCTTGCCGCTTGACCGTGGTGCCGGCGCAAACCTCCGCCGCCGAGGTGCTGGCGCTGAATCCCGACGGCATTTTTCTCTCCAACGGCCCCGGTGATCCCGAGCCTTGCGCTTACGCCATCGCGGCGATCCGTGAATTCCTGGCGCGCGGCATTCCGACCTTCGGCATCTGTCTCGGCCACCAGTTGTTGGCGCTGGCCTCCGGGGCGAAAACCATCAAGATGAAATTCGGCCATCACGGCGCCAACCATCCGGTCAAAGACCTAGCCACCGGCCAGGTGCTGATTACCAGCCAGAATCATGGCTTCGCTGTCGATGCTGATTCGCTGCCGGCCAATCTGCGGCCCACCCATGTGTCGCTGTTCGACGGCAGCCTGCAAGGCCTGACGCGCACCGATGTGCCGGCTTTCTGCTTTCAGGGCCACCCTGAAGCCAGCCCTGGCCCGCACGACATGGCCTATTTGTTCAACCGCTTTATCGGGCTGATGACGAAATGATCTACGGCATTACTGATCTCAAGACCTTTGTGCTGGGCACCATCATCATCGTGCTGTTGCCCGGCCCGAATTCGCTGTACGTCCTTTCGGTCGCGGCGCGGCGCGGCGTGCGCCAGGCTTATCGGGGTGCCTGCGGCGTGTTCCTGGGCGACGCGATCCTGATGCTGTGTTCTGCGACCGGCGTAGCGGCGCTGCTGAAAGCTACGCCCGCCCTGTTTTTGCTGGTCAAGTATGCCGGCGCCGCTTATCTGGTGTGGATGGGTGTCGGGCTGATGCGCGGTGCATGGCGGCGTTGGCGCGGCGACATATCCCTGGCGCAACAGGATGCGCCAGCGGTTCAACCAACGAATGACGCGCGACCGTTTCGTTCGGCGCTAACGATCAGCTTGCTTAATCCCAAGGCGATCCTGTTCTTCGTTTCATTCTTCATCCAGTTTGTCGATCCGGCTTACCCTTATCCGGTTTTGTCGTTCCTCGTCCTCGGGCTGATTTGCGAGACGGCGAGCCTGCTGTACCTGACCACGCTGATTTTTGCCGGCGTTCGCCTGGCCGAGTTGTTTCGGCGGCGTCGTCGCCTGTCGGCAGCCGCCACTGGCGGCGTCGGCGTTTTGTTCATCGGCTTCGGCGCAAAACTCGCCAATGCGACTTTGAGCTAAGTTGAGTTAAGCATGCCTAAACGCAGCGACATCCACACTATCCTCATCATCGGCGCCGGGCCTATCGTCATCGGCCAGGCCTGCGAATTCGACTATTCCGGCGCCCAGGCCTGCAAGGCGCTGCGCGATGAAGGCTACAAGGTGATCCTGGTGAACTCCAACCCGGCGACGATCATGACCGACCCAGGCATGGCCGACGTGACCTACATCGAGCCGATTACCTGGCAGGTGGTGGAGAACATTATCGCCAAGGAGCGCCCCGACGCGCTACTGCCGACCATGGGCGGGCAGACGGCGCTGAATTGCGCGCTGGACCTGGCCAGGCACGGGGTGCTGGAAAAGTACGGCGTCGAGATGATTGGCGCGTCGCGGGAGGCCATTGACATGGCCGAGGACCGCGAGAAATTCAAGCAGGCGATGACCCGTATCGGCCTGGGTTCGGCGCGTTCCGGCATCGCCCACAGCCTTGAAGAATCCTGGCAGGTGCAGGCGGCGCTGGGGTTTCCCACCATTATTCGCCCGTCATTCACCATGGGCGGCAGCGGCGGCGGCATCGCCTACAACCAGGAAGAGTTCGCCGAAATCTGCAAGCGCGGCCTGGAAGCTTCGCCCACCCGGGAGCTGCTGATCGAGGAGTCGCTGCTGGGCTGGAAAGAATTTGAAATGGAAGTGGTGCGCGATCACCAGGACAACTGCATCATCGTCTGCTCCATCGAGAACCTTGATCCAATGGGCGTGCATACCGGCGACTCGATCACCGTGGCGCCGGCGCAGACCTTGACCGACAAGGAATACCAGATCATGCGCAACGCCAGCATCGCGGTGCTGCGCGAGATCGGCGTGGATACCGGCGGCTCTAACGTGCAGTTCGCCATCAACCCGGACGACGGACGCATGATCGTGATCGAGATGAATCCGCGCGTGTCTCGTTCTTCGGCGCTGGCTTCCAAGGCCACCGGATTTCCCATCGCCAAGATTGCCGCCAAGCTGGCGGTCGGCTACACGCTCGACGAGTTACACAACGACATCACCGGGGGCGCCACACCAGCCTCGTTTGAACCCTCCATCGACTACGTTGTCACCAAGATACCGCGTTTCGCCTTCGAGAAATTTCCCCAGGCCAACGATAGACTGACTACCCAGATGAAATCGGTGGGCGAGGTGATGGCCATCGGCCGCAGCTTTCAGGAATCGTTCCAGAAGGCGCTGCGCGGGCTGGAAGTGGGCGTGTATGGTCTCGACGAACTGGTGGCGGAACGCGAAGAAATCGAGCGCGAGCTGGCCAATCCCGGTCCCGAGCGCATCTGGTATCTGGGCCAGGCTTTCCGCAGCGGCATGAGTGTCGAAGATATCCACCAGTTGTCGAAAATCGACCCGTGGTTTCTGGTGCAGATCGAGGACCTGGTGCGTACCGAACAAAGCCTGGCGGGACGATCCCTCAAGGATTTTGGTGCAGACGAAGTGCGCGGCCTGAAGCGCAAAGGCTTCTCCGACCGGCGTCTGGCGAAGCTGCTGGATACCTCGGAAACGGCGCTACGCCGTCATCGCCATGCGCTGGGCATCCGTCCGGTGTATAAGCGCGTGGACACCTGCGCCGCCGAATTCGCCACCGCCACCGCCTACCTGTATTCAACTTACGAGGAGGAGTGTGAGGCGCTGCCATCGGCGCGCAAGAAAATCATGGTGCTGGGCGGCGGCCCCAACCGCATCGGCCAGGGCATCGAGTTCGATTACTGTTGCGTGCATGCGGCGCTGGCGATGCGCGAGGATGGCTACGAAACCATCATGGTCAACTGCAATCCGGAGACAGTGTCGACCGATTACGACACCTCCGACCGTCTGTATTTCGAACCGGTGACGCTGGAGGATGTGCTGGAAATCGTCCATGTCGAGCAGCCTATCGGCGTCATCGTGCAGTTCGGCGGGCAGACGCCGCTCAAGCGTGCGCGCGAGCTGGAGGCCAACGGCGTGCCTATCATCGGCACCAGCCCGGACATGATCGACGCCGCCGAGGACCGCGAGCGCTTCCAGAAACTCTTGCAGCAACTGGGTCTCAGGCAGCCGCCCAACCGCACCGCGCGCACCGAGGCGGATGCGCTGGCGATGGCGGCGGAGATCGGCTACCCGCTGGTGGTGCGGCCGAGTTACGTGCTGGGTGGCCGCGCCATGGAAATCGTGCACGAACAGAAAGACCTGGAACGCTATATGCGCGAGGCGATCAAGGTTTCCAACGATTCGCCGGTGCTGCTCGACCGCTTTCTCAACGACGCCATCGAAGTCGACGTCGATGCGCTGTGCGACGGCTCGCAGGTGCTGATCGGCGGCATCATGGAGCACATCGAACAGGCGGGCGTGCATTCGGGCGATTCCGCCTGTTCGCTGCCGCCGCATACTTTGTCGCAGGAAATTCAGGACGAGTTGCGCCGCCAGACCGGGGTAATGGCTCATGGTCTGAACGTGGTCGGCCTGATGAACGTGCAGTTTGCCATCCAGGGACAGGGGAAGGATGCAGTTGTGTTTGTCCTGGAAGTGAATCCGCGCGCCTCGCGCACCGTACCTTTCGTTTCCAAAGCCACCAGTCTGCCGCTCGCCAAAATCGCCGCGCGCTGCATGGCCGGGCGCAGCCTGGCGGAGCAGGGTGTCACGCGCGAAATCATTCCTCCCTATTACTCGGTGAAGGAAGCGGTGTTTCCCTTCGTCAAGTTTCCCGGCGTCGATTCCATCCTCGGCCCGGAGATGAAGTCCACCGGCGAGGTAATGGGGGTTGGCCGCAGTTTCGCCGAAGCTTTCGTCAAGAGCCAACTGGCTGCCGGCACCAGGCTGCCACTCGCTGGCCGCGCCTTCATCAGCGTCAAGCACGCCGATAAGCCCAAGGTGGTGGAGGTGGCGCGCGAGCTGGCGGAGATCGGTTTTACCCTGTTGGCGACGCGCGGCACAGCGGCGGCGATTGCCGCAGCGGGCCTGCCGGTAACGGTGGTCAACAAGGTCACCGAGGGCCGCCCGCACATCGTCGATATGACCAAGAACGGCGAGATCGCCTTGATCGTCAATACTGTCGAAGAAAAACGCACAGCCATCGCCGATTCGCGTTCGATACGCACCAGCGCGATGGCAGCTCGGGTAACATTGTTCACCACCGTGGAAGGTGCGCGCGCCGCCTGCGCCGGGATGCGCCACCTGGACGCCCTGGAAACCTATGCTTTGCAAGCGCTACATGCCGAACTGCCCACTGAATTGAATCGGATGCCATGAGCAAATTTCCCATCACCATCAATGGCGCGGAATTGTTGCGCGCCGAATTGCAACGCTTGAAGACAGTCGAGCGGCCCAATGTGATCGCCGCCATCGCCGAGGCGCGCTCACATGGCGACCTGTCGGAGAACGCCGAATACGACGCCGCCAAGGAGCGCCAGGGCTTCATCGAAGGGCGCATCAAGGAAGTCGAGGGCAAGCTCGGCAACGCGCAGATCATCGACCCGAAGCTGCTCGATGCGGATGGGCGGGTGGTGTTCGGCGCGACGGTCGAACTGGAGGACATCGAGGGCGGCAAGACCGTCACCTACCAGATCGTCGGCGACGACGAGGCCGACATCAAGGTGGGCAAAGTTTCCATCAATTCCCCGGTGGCGCGCGCCCTGATCGGCAAATATGAAGGCGATGTCGCCGAGGTGCAGACACCCGGCGGCGTGCGCGAATATGAAGTGCTCGATGTCAAATATATCTGAGATATCTGAGCACGAAATCACGATGTACATTCGTCGATGAACAAATTCACCGAGGCACTTTATTCACTGACCATCACCTTGTGGGTCGGCGGGCTATTTGCGATTGGTTACCTAGCCGCGCCGACGTTGTTTACGCAACTGACGGATCGCACCCTGGCCGGCAGCCTGGCCGGAGAAATGTGCCTGGCTGGGCATCGCCTGTGGCGTTTATCTGCTGCTGTTTCTGCTGGGCCGGCGCGGCTTCGGCGTGTTCAAGTCGTCAGTGTTCTGGCTGGTGCTGCTGATGCTGGGCTTGACCGTGCTGGCTACTTCGGCATCCAGCCGATCCTGGCGCAATTAAAAGCCGATGCCTTGCCCCGTCAGGTAATGGAAAGCGCTCTGCGCGACCGCTTCGCCACCTGGCACGGTATCTCAAGCATTCTCTATCTGATCGAGAGTCTGCTCGGAGTAGCCTTGGTACTGGTGCAAGAGCGCGGCAAGCGATCTTAGGTGCGCGTCGGCCGGCGAGGCTTGCCCAAGGTGATCTTGCGGGAGCGGGCGACCTTGTCGGTCTTGGCGGCGGCGGCTTTCTTGGTGAGTTTCGGGCGTGCGCGGTGGCTGACGGGTTTGGCCGGCGCCGCAGCTTCGACCACGGCGGGATTCTCGCGCCACACCACCAGCAGATGGCCGATGTGCTGCACCGGGGCGGCGCCAAGCACGCCGCAGAGTTCTGCCAGCAGCGCTTCGCGTTGTTCGCGTTCGGCGGCATACACGCGGATTTTGATGAGTTGGTGGGCCGTCAAGCTGCGGTCGATTTCCTTCAGCACTGTTTCGGTCAGGCCTTTCTGGCTGATGCTGACGACGGGATCGAGGGCATGAGCCTGCGCACGCAGGGCGCGGCGCTGGGCGGTTGTGATGGTTGCAGCTAAAGTATTCATGGGAGCATTGTAATCGTTTGAAGAAGCATAAAACCAACAAGGCGTGGATGCACGAGCATGTCACCGACCCTTACGTGCAGCGGGCGAAGGCGGAAGGCTGGCGTTCGCGCGCGGCATTCAAGCTGATCGAGATCGACGAGAAGGATCGCCTGCTCAAGCCCGGCATGACGGTGGTCGATCTGGGCGCGGCGCCGGGGAGCTGGTCGCAGTATGCTGTCAAGCGGATACATCCGACTGGCCGTTTGTTTGCGCTGGACATCCTGGAAATGACTCCAATAGCAGGAGTGGACTTCATCCAGGGCGACTTCCGCGAGGAAACCGTATTGCGGCAGCTTGAGGCCAGCCTGGGTGGACGCACGGTCGACCTTGTATTGTCGGATATGGCCCCCAATATGTCGGGTGTCCAGGACATCGACCAGGCACGGGTGATGCACCTGGCTGAACTGACCCTGGAGTTCGCCACGCAGCACCTGAAACCCGGCGGCGATATGCTGGTGAAGGTGTTTCAGGGGGCTGGCTATATGGAGTTGCGGGCTGCCATGCAGTCGGTTTTTGAGGCGCTGCTGGTGCGAAAGCCCGCCGCATCGCGCGGGCGCAGCGCGGAAACCTTCCTGATGGGGCGGAAGAAACGCCAGCAGCACCTGAAATAAAACCGTTGTGGCGTTTGCGCCCCGGCGCAAAGGGCTCTAGAATGATTTTTCCCACGTTTCGGCCCTTTGGCCGGAGGAGCAGCAAGCTTGAATAATATGTTCAAAAACCTGGCGGTCTGGCTGGTGATCGGCATCGTGCTGATGACTGTGTTCAATCAGTTCAATACACGCCAGTCGTCACAGACGACGACAATGGACTACTCGCAATTCCTTGATGAGGTGAAGCTCGGCCATATTTCCAAGGTGCTGATCCAGGGCCGCACGCTGGACGCCACCACCAATGAAGGCAAGAAAATCATCTCGTATGCGCCGCCGGATCTGTGGCTGGTCAGCGACCTGCTCAAGTACAACGTCAAGGTGGTTGCCAAAGCGGACGAGGAGCAGTCGTTCCTGATGAGTTTGTTCATCTCCTGGTTCCCCATGCTGTTGCTGATTGGCGTGTGGATTTTCTTCATGCGCCAGATGCAGGGCGGCGGCAAGGGCGGGGCGTTTTCTTTCGGCAAGAGCAAGGCGCGTCTGCTCGACGAATCAACCAACAACATCACCTTCGCCGACGTCGCTGGCTGCGACGAAGCCAAGGAGGACGTGGCCGAACTGGTCGAGTTTCTGCGCGATCCCAGCAAGTTCCAGAAGCTCGGTGGGCGCATCCCGCGCGGCGTACTGATGGTCGGCTCGCCCGGCACCGGCAAGACGCTGCTGGCCAAGGCCATCGCTGGTGAGGCGAAAGTGCCGTTCTTTTCGATTTCCGGTTCCGACTTCGTCGAGATGTTCGTCGGTGTCGGCGCGGCGCGTGTGCGCGACATGTTTGAAAACGCCAAGAAGCAGGCCCCGTGCATCGTCTTTATTGATGAAATCGACGCCGTTGGCCGCCAGCGCGGCGCAGGCCTGGGCGGCGGCAACGATGAACGCGAACAGACGCTGAATCAGTTGCTGGTGGAGATGGACGGTTTCGAGGGAACCTCCGGCGTGATCGTCATCGCCGCCACCAACCGCCCCGATGTGCTTGATCCGGCGCTGCTGCGTCCGGGCCGCTTCGACCGTCAGGTGGTGGTGCCGCTGCCCGACATCCGTGGCCGCGATCAAATCCTGCTGGTGCATATGCGCAAGGTGCCGATCGCACCTGACGTCAAGTCCGACATCATCGCCCGCGGCACGCCCGGTTTCTCCGGCGCCGATCTGGCGAATCTGGTGAACGAGGCGGCCCTGTTCGCCGCGCGCCAGAACAAGCGCCTGGTGGATATGGAAGACTTCGAACAGGCCAAGGACAAGATCATCATGGGGGCGGCCCGCCGCACCATGGTGATGCCGGAAGAGGAACGCAAGAACACCGCTTACCACGAGTCCGGTCACGTCGTCGTTGCCAAGTTGCTAAACAAGACTGATCCGGTGCACAAGGTCACCATCATCCCGCGCGGTCGCGCCCTGGGCGTCACCATGCAGTTGCCGGAGGAGGATCGCTACAGCCAGGACAAGGAACGCCTGTTGCAAACCATCGCGGTGCTGTTCGGCGGACGCATCGCCGAAGAAATCTTCATGCACCAGATGACTACCGGCGCCTCCAACGATTTCGAGCGCGCCACCGACATCGCGCGGCGCATGGTGACGCATTGGGGTATGTCCGATGCGCTTGGCCCGATGGTGTACGGCGAGAATGAGGGCGAAGTATTCCTTGGCCGTTCCGTCACCACCCACAAGAACGTCTCGGAAGCCACCATGCAATCCGTCGATGCCGAGATTCGCCGCATCATCGACCAGCAATATGCTGTGGCGCGCAAGCTGATCGAGGATAACCGCGACAAGATCGAAGCCATGGCGACGGCCTTGCTGGAGTGGGAAACCCTCGATTCCGAACAACTCGACGACATCATGGCCGGCAAGCCGCCGCGCGCCCCCAAGCCGGTTACGCCACCGTCCAAGCCATCGACCGACAACACGCCCGGTGCCGCGCCGACTGCCACCGCACCGGCGTAAGCTACACCGCCAACCGCAAAGGCCGCGCATGCGCGGCCTTTGTCTTAGCATGAAACAACATCTACACTGCGGTCGCTTTGTTCTCAGCCTGGACCAGCCGCTGATCATGGGCATCGTCAATTTGACCGACGATTCCTTTTCGGGCGACGGCCTGCGCGGCGACGCCGCCCGCGCTATCCAGCAGGGCTTGAGGCTGGTGGAGGAGGGCGCGCATATCCTCGACCTCGGCGGAGAATCCTCGCGCCCCGGCGCCCCGCCGGTTTCGGCGCAACAGGAGCTGGATCGGCTGCTGCCGGTGATTGAGAGTTTGCGGGATTGCGGCGTGCCGCTGTCCGTGGACACCCAGAAGGTCGAAGTGATGCACGCGGTGCTGGCCGCCGGCGCCGACATGATCAACGACATCGCCGCGCTGCGGGCCGAGGGGGCGCTGGAAGCAGTGGCGGAAAGTACTGCCGCCGTTTGCCTGATGCATATGCAGGGTGCTCCCCAAACCATGCAGCAGGCGCCGCAGTACACCGACGTGGTGGTCGAGGTAGCGGATTTTCTCGCCGGACGTGTGGCTGCGGCGGAGGCTGCGGGCATAGCGATCAAACGCATGGTGGTCGATCCGGGCTTCGGTTTTGGTAAAACGCTGGAACACAATCTGGCGCTGTTGCGGCGGCTCCCCGATCTGCATGCACCCGAGCTGCCGCTGCTGGTCGGGTTGTCGCGCAAGTCCATGTTAGGCTTGCTCACTGGTCGCGCGGTGGGTGAGCGGCTGTCTGCCGGCATCGCCGCCGCGCTGCTGGCCGTGCAGCGCGGCGCCGCTATCGTGCGGACACACGACGTGGCCCCGCTGCGGGATGCCATCGCCGTCTGGAATGCTGTGGAGGAACACTAAGATGGGACGCAAATATTTCGGTACCGACGGCGTGCGCGGGCGGGTCGGCGAGTTGCCGATCACGCCCGAATTCGTCATGCGCCTCGGCTATGCCGCCGGCACGGTGCTGGTGGCGCGCGAGGCGATGCGCGATGACGCGCATGTGGGTGACCGCCCGGCAGTGCTGATCGGCAAGGACACGCGGATTTCCGGCTATATGCTGGAGGCGGCGCTGGAAGCCGGCTTCTCCGCCGCCGGCGTGGATGTCATGCTGGCCGGGCCGATGCCCACGCCCGCCGTGGCCTACCTGACCCGCGCGCTGCGGCTGCAGGCCGGCATAGTCATCTCCGCCTCGCACAATCCATATAATGACAACGGCATCAAGTTTTTTTCGGCGCAGGGCAGTAAACTTCCCGACGCGGTGGAAAAAGAAATCGAAGCCCGGCTGGAACAACCGATGGGTTGTCTGGATTCGGCACACCTGGGCAAGGCGCGTCGCGTCGACGATGCTGCCGGGCGTTACATCGAATTCTGCAAGAGCACATTTCCCAATGAGCTGGATCTGCGCGGCCTGAAAATCGCCGTGGATTGCGCCCACGGCGCGGCCTACCATATTGCCCCCAGCGTGTTCCACGAGCTTGGCGCCGAAGTGGTCAGCATCGGCGTGACGCCCAACGGCCTCAACATCAACGACGGTGTCGGCGCTACGGCCCCCGACAGCTTGCGTCTGGCGGTGCTGGAGCAGCACGCCGATTTGGGCATTGCGCTGGACGGCGATGCCGACCGGCTGCTGATGATCGATGCTGACGGAAAGTTATACGACGGCGATCAACTGCTGTATGTCATCGCCCGTCAGCGCGCCGCGCAAGAGGGCATGGAGACCAAGGGCGTGGTGGGGACGCTGATGAGCAACCTGGGTTTCGAGCATGCGCTGGGCCGCCTGGAAATTCCTTTCGCGCGCGCTCCGGTCGGCGACCGCTATGTGCTGGAGATGATGCAGCAGCAAGGCTGGCCGCTGGGCGGCGAGAACTCCGGACACATCATCTGCCTCGACAAGCACACCACCGGCGACGGCATCGTCGCCGCCCTGCAAGTGCTGGCGGTGCTGCGCCGGCAGACACAGACCTTGGCTGAAGCCTGCGCCGACATCGTCATGTACCCGCAAAAACTGATCAACGTGCGTTTGCGCCCCGGCGCCGACTGGCGCGCAGACGCCGGCATCCGCGCCGCCAGCGATGCCGCAGAACGCGCGCTGACAGGCCGCGGTCGGGTGCTGCTGCGTCCATCCGGCACCGAACCGTTGCTGCGGGTGATGGTCGAAGGCGAAGACGCCGCCGATGTGACACACTGGGCTGAAACCATCGCCGACGCTGCGCGTGCTGCAGTCGGTGTGCTATAGAGCCTATTTCAGGCGGATGTCCAGACACGCTGCCACGGCAGGCGGCTCATCTGGGCGAGGTTCAGCAGCGTGTAATCGCGGATGCCAAAGCCGAACTGGCGCATATCGCGGCGTTTGAATTCCAGCAGGGTCTCGCCGGATGGAGAGAAGATGCTTAGCGCCGACAGGGGCATGCTTGCGTTCCTGACCCAGCGGATCACCACTGCGGTTTCACGATTTTCCAGACGCACCAGAGCGCCTGGAGGATAGGGACCCATAAGGTTTTTTAGAGCCACAAACACCCGCAGATCCAGATGAGCGCCGGCGGCTTGGGTTAGCTCCTCCAGTGCGGCCCGCGGCGTCTTTTTCCCCCTGCCCGAGCCGTGCAACACCAGGGCGCACCAACTGTCAGCAACGCGCAAGACGCGAGCCTCCGGGGAAATTTCATCGCCCATCAGCCCGAGCGGATAACCGCTGCCGTCGAGATTTTCGTGGTGTTGATCGACTGCGTTGATCCAGCGCAGATCGACGCCGGGTGTTTGGGCAAGCAAATCCGCCGACAAGCCCGGATGACGGCGAACATTCATGCGCTGCGATTCGTTGAGCGCGCCACGGGTGCGCGCCCAGTCGTCGTGATTGGACAGCAGGGACAGATTCATGGTCATTGCCGCCCGCGCCAGTGTGGGCAAGCGCCCGGCATGCCAGCCGAGAGTGGTTGCCAGCAATATTGCGACTATGGCAACGGCAAAAGAATGGCGCGTGGCGTGGCTTTTCCCGGGTAGATAAGCGGCCATGCAGACGCAGACATCGGAATGCGTGTCGCAAAGTTCGGCAAGTTCATCAGCCAGTAATTGCATATCGCGTACATCCTGCACGGTGCAAGCCCAGCGTTCCGTTAGTTGCCCATAGCGATGAAACAGATCTGTCAGTAAGCGCAGCGCGGTTTCGGCAGTATGTCCGGCATCGGGCCGCACCCTGAACAAAGTTAGGTTATCTCCCGCGCTTTTCAGGCGGCTTCCCTGTCTCGATAACAAGGTTCCGTTACTGCTGTATAAATCGAAAGGTAGCGGCCCTTGCAGTAACTCCGGCGATAAACGGCAGGGTTGCAGAGTGAGCGGGGATTCCATGAGGCGGCTTCCGGACAGAGTAATACCCATCCTAAGCAAAATCTCTGCCACTTTTTTGGTGGCAATTTCAACTTAGAATACAGTTGGCGGCGAACGCAACTACGCGCTGCAAGGCAAGAATTGCCGCTACACGCTACAGATGGCTGGCGCCGGTTAAAACTCAAACGCAAAACTACGGATACCTCCATGTCCACACACCTTACCAAGCAGTTGCTGGCCATCGTGAAGACCGCTGTGATCGGTGCGGCGCTGCTGCAATTCACCCCGTTGCTTGCCGCCGGCAAAGATGGCGACAAGCACGCGCAGGCAGGGGGTGTCGCCTGGATCGCCGGTGAAAGTGAAACCGTCGTCGATGCCGCGTTTGCCCAGGCCCGTCTGGCGGCCAAGCCGGTGTTGCTTTACTGGGGCGCGACCTGGTGTCCGCCCTGCAATCAGTTGAAGGCGACGCTGTTCAACCGCCGTGATTTCATTGCGCTGACGCGCGCTGTCGTGCCGGTGTACCTGGATGGCGACCTGCCGGGCGCACAAAAACTCGGCAGCCGCTTCAAGGTGGTCGGCTATCCGACGCTGATTCTGTTTTCACCCGATGGAGCGGAGATTACCCGTCTGCCTGGCGAGGTCGACGCGAACCGGATCACTGCTTCGTTGCAAGCGGGCCTGGCGGGCGGCAGGCCCGCCAAGGCGGTTCTGGCCGACGCACAAGCCGGTCGGGCGCTGTCCGCCAGCGAGTGGCTGGCGCTGGCGTTTTACTCCTGGGATACCGATGAAGCGCAACTGGTCACGCGTGAACAACGCGCCGCAGTTCTCAATGATCTGGCGCAGCGGAGCCAGGCCATCAGCCCGGAGGCTTCAACGCGTTTGTGGCTCAAGTCGCTGGAGGCGCAGGCAAGCAGCCCCGCAGACGGGCGTGCGCCAACCTTGCCGGATCAGCGTGAACGGCTGCTGGAGATCCTGCGCAATCCGGATGCCACGCGCCTGCATGCGGATATCCTGATCGAGAGCGCCAAGCCTATCGTTCTGGCATTGAATGCGACGGCTGATACCGGGCGCGCCGGGCTGGTTGACGAGTACATTGCGGCGCTGCTGCGGTTACAGCACGATCATCGGCTATCCCGCGCGGATCGCACAGGAGCCTTGACGGCCCGTGTTGATTTGGCGCGATTGGGGTTGGCCGATGATGCCGTGCGCGTATCGTTGCCCAAGCCGCTGCTCGTAGAAGTCAAGGCGATGGCCCGGCGCATGGATACCGAAATCAGCAATGCCTATGAAAGACAGGCGGTGATCACGAATGTTGCGCATCTGCTGGGCGAGGCGGGCTTGTGGGCGGAAAGCGACGCGCTGTTGCGCGCGAACCTGAAGAAAAGTCATTCGCCGTATTACCTGATGAGCCAGCTTGGCGGCAATGCCCGCAAGCTGGGGCGCACCACCGAAGCATTAAGCTGGTACCAGCGTGCCTACCAGGCCAGTCGAGGCCCCGCCACGCGCTTGCAATGGGGCGCCAGCTATGTTGCCGCATTGGTCGATCTTGCTCCGCAGGACCATGTCCGTATCGAGAAGGCGGCGATGAGTTTGTTTGCGGATGCGGCGCAGGACAAGGCCGCCTTTTACGAACGCAGCAGCCGATCACTGAAACGCGCGATCGACAAACTCACATTTTGGAACACTGCAGGTGAGCATACGGCCACAATTGCACGTCTGCGAGTGCGTTACGCCGAGGTGTGTGAGGGGATTGCAGCGGCCGATCCGCAGCGCACCCTCTGTGTAGCGCTCTGGCCGATCACATAGACGAGGGTCACCATGAAAAAACTTAAAAATGAAGCAGCACTGTTTAAAGAGGCGCTGCTCGCGGGCGTGAAGTACGCTGAGGGACGCGGCGTAGTGGAGTTTGAAGCCACCGATTCGGCGAGCGAGAAATTACTCTACATCTACCGGCTGCTGGTGCACGACAAAGTCATTCAAGCCCTGCCGGAAGATCAGGTTGCCGAAAAATCCTTGCGGCATAAACTTTCGATCTGGTATTCCAAGCAATT
>JACQAO010000046.1 GCA_016194935.1 Betaproteobacteria bacterium | reverse complement strand
GAGTTCCGGCAGCGTTGGGTCCATCGGAATATTGTCAGTATCGATCCCTTTGCTGCGTAACATCTTCTCCAGGTCGGTTGCATTCGCTGACAACATTCCACACTGCGTATGCTGCACGATGACAATTTCCGTAGTGCCAAAAAAATTACAGGTCAGCATCGCCGAACGTATCGCGTCATCGGTGACAATCCCCCCCGCATTTCGGAAGCAGTGTGCATCACCGCCACCGGCGGGTGTATCTACGTGAATGCCCAGCGCTTCGTCCACCGGCAGGCGTTCGTCCATGCACGCAAGTACCCACAAGCTTCGGTTGTTATGTCCATCTGGTCCGTAACGGCGACGCTGAGCCCAGAGGTCATATGCGGCGACCTGTGTGTTCAGTTGCTCTTTAAGAGTGGTCATTTCGGTCTCCTCGGTATAAGGCTGCAAATTTAGAACTCCTTGAGGGACTGACTGCTTTGATAGTCTCCCAAGGAGATTGGTAACGGGCGCTTTACCCGCTCACCAGACTAAGCAATACCGATGCCATATGAATAATTTGTTATTAAACAAATGGTTAAATTCAATCAGTGGTCCCAAAATAACTTCGACCTCCTGTTGAAATTAAACTGATTAGACGGAACCTACTGAAAAACAAATATTTTTTTGAATGAAGAAACACTTCTTAGTGGGAAGTGATACTGCTCTGAACGGGAGATGTGACATGCTCTTATCTGGTAACTACACAGCTATGGGGACTGAATCTGTTTCAGCATCACGCCGGCCTGAACCGGATCGAGCGCCACCATTTCACCTGCGGACAACCCTGCCAGCACTTCCCGCGCCCCGCCGTAAGCCTCACCCAGCCGTACCTGGCGCAAATGTGCTTGCCCCTGGGCGTCGACGACATATACGCCGGTCACTTCACCCCGACGCAGCACCGCCGCCGCCGGGACGAGCAGCTTGCTGGCCTTGCCAATGGCAAAGTGCGCGCGCACAAACATGCCGGGAATGGCGCCTTCAAGGTTATCTGGCAGTGTCACCCGGACACGCACGACATGCGTGCTTGCGTCGGCTGTGGGCAGCACTTCAGTGCGCGTCGCGGCTACCCATTTGCCGGTTTCGGGAAACTCGATTTTGGCGCTCATGGCCTGTTTGATCCCGGCCAGTTGGTATTGCGGAATGCTGGCCACCACGCGCAAAGTCTTCGGGTCGAATACGCTAAACAACGGCTTGCCCGGCTCGGCCATATCCCCCGTCTCGGCCAGACGCTGCGCCACGACGCCCGCGAAAGGCGCGATGATCGTCGCAAAACTTGTGGCTATCCCGGCCTGCCCGGCGCTGGCGGAGGCGGCCTGGTAATCGGCCTGGGCCTTGTCGAGCGCGGCCTGACTGACGAATTTCTGCGCAAACAGATCTTTGCTGCGTTCATACGCGGCGCGGGCATTGACCAGTTGCGCCTGCGCTCCCGCCAGGCCCTGCGCTGCATCACGCGCGTCGAGGCGCATCAGCACCTCACCGGCCCTGACACGGCTGCCGGCATCGGCCCGCGTTTCGAGAATGCGGCCCTGCATCCGGGCGGCAATAGTGGTCTGTTTGACGGCTTCCACAATGGCTTCGGCGGGATAGGTCAATTCGACCTCGCGCATTTCCACAGGGGCGGTAGCGGGTACCTGGGCAAGCGTAACAAGCGGCGCGGCGACCCAGGCCGCGAGCAGCATCAGGGCGGGAATAGATTTCATAGTTTATTAGTATATGCTTATATACAGACTTTTTCAAGTCTGCTGCTTCAGCGCGTAATCCGCCATCGCGCCGATCAGCTCGCTGGCCTCGCCAACCGGCTCGGCGAGGGCAATTTCCAGAGCCGGATGGCGGTCCATGGCGGAGGCGGCCAGCAAGGGCAGGTCTTTTTTGACATGCGAGCCGGACGCCATGAAAATCGGCACGATCACCAGTTCACTGACGCCTAGCGCTACCAGCTTGTCGATGCTTTCGTCCAGGGTTGGCCGCATCAGTTCGAGAAACCCCATCTCGACACGGGCATCCGGCTGGCGCGCCAGTATGGCGTCACGGATACGATGAAAAGGCGCGGCCCAGTCGGGATTGCGCGCGCCATGACCAAACAGGATGATGCCTTTCATGGTTTATCGCTCCAGAGGGTCGATGGTATTGGGATCTGCACTTCAGCGCGGCGCGGCAGACGGCTGCACCGGGGCTGCCTGGTTATGCGGCGCTTCGGGATGAAAGCCGAGCAGCGCCAGCATCACCAGGAAGCCGGCTACATAGCCGACCGCGATGAACCAGCCGTGGCGCAGCCACAGACCGACCGAGCGGGCCTCGGGATACATGCTGACCAGGGCGACGCCTGCCGAGGAGCCGAACCAGATCATCGAGCCGCCGAAGCCCACCGCATACGCCAGGAAACCCCAGTCGTAGCCGCCCTGTTTCAGCGCCAGTGCGGTCAACGGAATGTTATCAAACACGGCCGAGACCCATCCCAGGCCGAACGCTGTCATGGCCGAAGCGGCAGGCAGCCTCTCCACCGGCATCATCGAAGCGCACAACACCAGCGACAGCAGGAATACCGCGCCCTTGAACGTTGCCGGCAACACCTCCCAGTCGTGCCGTCGCAGCGGTATGGTCAGCAGAATCGCAGCCCAGACGGCGACGCCGATGTACGGGAAGCGATCAGCCTCGGCTGGATATTCAACGTTGATGATCACATTGGCAACCACGGCAAACACCAGGATCAAACCGACAATGAATATGCGTCCCCAGTCGATCTGGGTATGTTGATGCGTATTGGGGATGATCGGCGAATAGGCGTGCTGCAGCCTGGCCGCCGGAATACCGAAAATCACCAGCGCAGTCACCGCGCCGATAGCGGCCTCCGCCACCTGCAAGGGCGAAACGCCGGCGATCCACAGCATGGTGGTGGTGGTGTCGCCCACCACTGAACCGGAACCGCCGGCGTTCGACGCAGCCACAATGGCCGCCAGGTAACCGATGTGCACCTTGGCGCGGAACAACTGGTGCGCCATCGCGCCGCCGATCAGCGCGGCGGCAATATTGTCGAGAAAGGTGGAAATCACGAACACCATCGCCAGCATGACGAAGCCGCCCTTCCAGTCGTCCGGCAGGTATTTCGGCAACACCACCGGCACATGGCTTTTCTCGAAATGGCGCGACAGGATGGCGAAGCCCATCAGCAGGCATAGCAGGTTGGAGAGGATCACCCACTCATGTCCGAGATGCGCGGCAAAGCCGGAGAAACCCGATCCGGTCTTGAAGCCGGAAACGAAAATCTTGTAGAGGGAAATCGTCGTCACGCCGGCCAGACCGACGTACAAGGTGATATTGTGAAACAGTGCGACTCCCAGCAGCGTAACGCCGAAGAGGATGAACTCGATGGGAATGCCGGCGATTTCCGGCGCGGTATCGGCAGCGCCAGCCGCCAGGGGAAGCGCCAGAAGCAGCACCCCAACAAGATGCCGCAGGGCGCGGGATTGCGCAAAAAACATGGCTGCTCCTCGTAAGTAGACCGCCCGATTCTACCCCAGGGCGTCAGCCGTGAAACGCCGCCTTCCGCCCGGTTCTGGCCGGATCAGGAAGCAGGTGCATGCCCAATTCACGTTACAATTGCCGCCATTCATGCCCCAATTTTGAAAGGAACTCTCATGTCACGCATGGTTAATTGCATCAAACTGGGCCGCGAAGCCGAGGCGCTGGACTTCCCGCCGGTACCCGGCGAACTCGGCAAACGTCTCTATGAAAATGTTTCGAAGGAGGCCTGGCAGCAGTGGATCAAGCTCCAGACCATGCTGATCAACGAGAATCGCCTGAGCCTGGCCGACGCCAAAGCCCGCGCCTATCTCGCGGAACAGCTACAGAAGCATTTCTTCGGTGAAGGCGCCGACAGCGTCTCGGGTTTCGTGCCGCCGTCCAAGTAACCGGGTAACCGGGTAACTGAGTAACCGGACCTAGCCCGCCACTTCCTTCTCGATCGCCTCCAGACCGATGTGGCGCACGTCGCGGCCCTTGGCCATATACACGACGTATTCGGAAATATTCTTGGAGTGATCGCCGATACGCTCTATCGACTTGGCGACGAACAGGTAGTCCAGTGAGCGCGTGATGGTGCGGGGGTCTTCCATCATGAAGGTGATCAACTGGCGCATGATGCTCTTGAACTCGGCATCCACCTCCTGATCCTGGCGCACCACCTGGGCGGCAGCGGTCAAATCGAGGCGGGCAAAGGCATCCAGCGCCTTGCGCAACATCTCAACGGCCAGGCTGGCGACATGCCGCAACTCGATACGCGGCACGAAGTGTGTAGCGGCAGAGTGTATTCCTCTGGCGACCTTGGCGATTTTCTTCGCCTCGTCGCCGATCCGCTCCAGGTCGGTGATGGTTTTCACCACCATCATCACCATCCGCAAATCCACTGCCGTGGGTTGCCGCCGGGCGATCACGTTGGTGCAGGCTTCGTCCAGCTCCACTTCGTGGCGGTTGACCAGATCGTCGTTGTCGATGGTCTGTTCGATCAGCACCATGTCGCCTTCGGCCAGACCCTCCATGGCCTTGACGATCTGCTGTTCGACCAGGCCACCCATCTGCAACACCCTGGTGCGGATGTTCTCCAGATCGGTATCGAACTGCTTGACGATGTGTTCATTCACGATATGACTCCCTGCCTCCAAACTCTGCTGGGAGATTGTAACAGGGCTGGATGACAAAATTGTTGCAGGGCTCATGTGACAGGACGGGATATGGTTTTGACTCCATCGGCGTCCGCCAGCAGCAACACGTCCGCGCCACGCCGGGCGAACAGGCCATTGCTGACGATGCCGACGATATGATCAAGCCGGTTTTCCAACGCGACAGGATCGCTTATTGTCAGGCCATGCACATCGAGAATCAGGTTGCCGTTGTCGGTAATAAATCCTTCACGCAAGCGGGGCTGCCCGCCGAGTTGAAGCAACGCCCGTGTAACCTGGGCGCGCGCCATGGGGATGACTTCCAGCGGCAGGGGAAACTTGCCCAGCGTTTGCACCCATTTGCTCTGGTCGCAGACGCAGACAAAAATTTCCGCCATCGCAGCAACGATCTTCTCGCGGGTCAGCGCCCCGCCGCCGCCCTTGAGCATCGCCAGGCCGTGGTCGATCTCGTCGGCGCCATCGACATACACCGGCAACGCATCAACATCGTTGAGATCCAGCACGCGGATGCCGTGACCTTCAAGACGCCTTTTGGTGGCTTCGGAACTGGCAACAGCGCCGTCCAGGCGATGTTTGATCGCAGCCAGTTCGTCGATAAAAAAATTCGCTGTCGAGCCGGTGCCGACGCCGATAATCGCGCCGGTCGGCGCCTTGACAGCCACGTATTCGCAGGCGGCGCGCGCCACCGCTTGCTTGAGTTGATCCTGGTTCATGCCTGCCTTTCAGTTAAGAGCGCCGATTTTATCCTGCCCAAGCCGCCGACGGACTTCCCAATAATACTGCCGCCAGTACTTGGCTAACTTGGCCAATCCAGCTAGAATGCACAGATAGTATCCAAGGCGTAAGAGGAGCAAGCCATGCAAGTCAATATGCTGGAAGCCAAGAGCCAGCTCTCCAAGCTGGTGCAGGCAGCACAGAAAGGCGAGAATGTCGTCATCGCCAAAAACGGCGTGCCGGTGGCGCGCCTGCTCCCATTTCACAAGCCGGGCGGACTGAAAGGCTGGGGTCGTCTGAAGGCGGCTGCTGGCGATGTTGACGCTGCCTTCACTGCGGAAGTGGATACCGAGATTGCCCGCCTGATGACCGGGGACGCATGAGTCTGTTGCTCGATACGCATGTTGCGCTGTGGTGGCTGGCAGGCAGCACACGCCTGAAACGCAAACTGCGCGAGCAGATCGCCACATCCAATTGCGCGATTTCCGTCGCTTGCATCTGGGAAATTGCGATCAAGCACCGGCTCGGCAAGCTGGCGGTATCGCCGCAGATTTTCCGTGACGAGATGCGCAATGCCGGCGCGGCGATTATTTCCATCTCTGACATTCATGCCATAGCCCTTGGGAGTCTTCCCGAGGGCCACGGCGACCCCTTCGACCTGTTGCTCCTGGCGACGGCGCGGGTTGAGGGTATGCGCCTGGTTACCGCCGACACCACCCTGTTGGCCTACGCGCGCGATGTAGGCGGAATCTCAGTCGCATCGGCGTAATCCATCGTCGTTAGAGACAAACTGAAATCATTTCTCGCTGCCGTTATTCCGCCACAGGCAGGGCCAACCATTGCTGCGGCGTATAGGCGCGCAGTGGGCCGCCGCGAAAATCGCGGGCATTGCGCGTGACGATGGCTGTAGCGCCGGCCTGACGACCGGCTTCGGCGAGTACGGCGTCTTCGAAATCGGCCATGTCGTTGGTGAGCGCCTGGTCGAGCACTCCCCGCGTCACCGGCGCAACCTCGAACAGGGCCAGCAACGCGGCTATTTGAGCTTTGGCCGGTTTCGCGCCGACGGCCTTGGCGGCAAGATAGTGAATCGTGGTCAGCGTGGTCGCGCCCAGCATTCCACGCAATTCACCGCGTTCGACGCGATTGAACAAGTCCACCGCAGCGGCGGCATGCGGGGCGCGATCCAGCAGCAGGTCGAGCACCACATTGGTGTCGAAAACGACGCTCACCGGTGCTTGGTTTCGAGATACTTGCGGTAATCGGCCTCCGCCACCCGTGTCCCGCGCAATGCGCCGTGCAAGCTGGCGGTGATCGGGGCAACGGCGACTGAGGCTTTGCGCTGGCGGGTGGCCGGTTTCAATTGCACGAAATAATCCGCCACCAGTTGCGATACCGAACTGCCCTGCTGCTCGGCGTAGGTTTTGGCGTTGGCGATCAAGGTTTCATCAAGACGCAGTGTAAGTTTTGACGACATGGCGGCTCCCAGTGACGTACAGAATTGAATGAATTGTACGTCACAGGGAGCCGCTGTCAAGCCGCAGCTACCGGCTACTTCTTGCGCTGCGGCGGCAGGTCGGTGCACGTCCCGTGCGCCATTTCCGCCGCCATGCCGATGGATTCACCCAGGGTCGGATGCGGGTGGATGGTTTTACCGATGTCGACGGCGTCGCAACCCATCTCGATGGCCAGGGCGATTTCGCCGATCATGTCGCCGGCATTCGGGCCGACCATGCTGCCGCCGACGATGCGCTGCGTCTCCGCGTCGAACACCAGTTTGGTGAACCCGTATTCGGCGCCGTTGGCGATGGCGCGGCCGGAAGCGGCCCAGGGGAATTTGGCGCTGCTCACCTTGCGCCCGGCTTTCTTCGCCTCGTCCTCGCCCAGGCCGACCCAGGCTACTTCGGGATCGGTGTAGGCGACGCCGGGGATCACCAGTGCATCAAAGTGACTCTTGAGACCGGCGGCGACCTCGGCTGCCACATGTCCCTGATGCACCGCCTTGTGCGCCAGCATCGGTTGGCCGACGATGTCGCCGATGGCGTAGATGTGCGATACATTGCTGCGCATCTGCGTATCGACGGGGATGAAACCACGCGCATCGACTGTCACTCCGGCCTTGTCGGCATCAATCTGGTTGCCGTTCGGGGTGCGCCCGGCGGACTGCAAAATCATGTCGTAACACTGCGCTTCGGTGGGTGCCTGCTCACCTTCAAAGCTCACCCAGAGGCCATTCTTTTTGACGTCCACGGCCACCGTTTTGGTTTTCAGCATGATCTTGTCGAAGCGCTGAGCGTTCTGTTTTTCCCACACCTTGACCAGGTCGCGGTCCGGCCCTTGCATCAGGCCGTCGAGCATTTCGACTACGTCGACGCGAGTGCCGAGTGCGGAATACACCGTCGCCATTTCCAGGCCGATGATGCCGCCGCCGATCACCAGCATGCGTTTTGGAATGCTGCGCAGTTCCAGCGCGCCGGTGGAATCAACGATGCGGGCGTCTTTGGGGATGAAGGGCAGATGCAATGCGGCACTGCCGGCGGCGATGATGCACTGCTTGAAACGGATCACTTGCTTGGCGCCGGTCTGGTGCTGAGCGGAGCCGGAGGTGGCTGCCACTTCCAGATGATGCGCGTCGAGGAAATGGCCGACGCCGCGCACCACTTGCACCTTGCGCGCCTTGGCCATGCCAACCAGGCCATTGGTGAGTTTG
>JACQAO010000045.1 GCA_016194935.1 Betaproteobacteria bacterium | reverse complement strand
CCTGGTTGGCGCTGTTGGCGTGCAGCGTACCGAGCGCCAGGTGGCCGGTCTCGGCGAAGGCGATGGCGTGCTCCATGACTTCGCGGTCGCGTATTTCGCCGATCAGGATCACGTCCGGCGCCTGGCGCAGGGTGTTCTTCAGCGCCGCTTCCCAGGACGCCGTATCGACGCCCACCTCGCGCTGGGTAATCATGCAGTTGATGTGAGGATGGACATATTCCACCGGGTCCTCGATGGTGATGATGTGGCCGTAGCTGTTTTCGTTGCGGTGGCCGATCATCGCCGCCAGCGAAGTCGACTTGCCGGAACCGGTGCCGCCGACGAACAGTACCAGGCCGCGCTTGGTCATCGCCACATCTTTCAGCACCGGCGGCAGTTTGAGATCGTCGAACCTTGGAATCGAGGTAGTGATGGTGCGCAGCACGATGCCGGTATTGCCTTGCTGGATAAAGGCATTGACGCGAAAACGCCCGATACCGGCGGGGTTGATGGCAAAGTTGCATTCCTTGCTCGCCTCGAACTCGGCCGCCTGCTTGTCGTTCATGATGGCGCGCGCCAGTTCCTGGGTGTGCTGCGCGGTCAAGGCCTGCTGGGTCACCGGCGTCATCTTGCCGTCGACTTTTATCGCTGGCGGAAAACCGGCGGTAATGAACAAGTCCGAACCTTTCTTGCTGAGCATCATGCTCAGCAATTGGTACATGAATTTCAATCCTTCATCGCGTTCCATGACGTTTCCTTATCTCAATTGGAGTGTTGTGTCTGCGGCCGCGGCCTTGCCGCTTAACATTGCGCTACGCTCCATGTTAGCCTGCGACGCAATTTCGCGGCACGACTGCGTCACGCCGCGAAATTGTCTTTGTTGGCGGCTTTGCTGCGCGCCTCGCTGGAAGACACGACATTCCGCTTCACCAGGTCGGCCAAATTCTGATCGAGCGTTTGCATGCCCATGTTCTGGCCGGTCTGGATCGCCGAATACATCTGGGCGATCTTGGCTTCGCGGATCAGGTTGCGGATGGCCGGCGTGCCGACCATGATCTCGTGCGCGGCGACGCGGCCGGAACCGTCCTTGGTTTTCAGCAGGGTCTGCGAGATCACCGCGCGCAAGGATTCGGACAGCATGGCCCGCACCATTTCCTTTTCGTCGCCGGGGAACACATCGATGATGCGGTCGACGGTCTTGGCCGCCGAGGAGGTGTGCAGCGTGCCGAACACCAGGTGGCCGGTCTCGGCGGCCGACATGGCCAGGCGGATGGTTTCAAGGTCGCGCATTTCGCCCACCAGGATCACGTCCGGGTCCTCGCGCAGCGCCGAACGCAAGGCGTTGGCGAAGGACAGGGTGTGCGGCCCGACCTCGCGCTGGTTGATCAGGCATTTTTTCGATTCATGGACGAACTCGATGGGGTCTTCGACGGTCAGGATATGGCCGTAGTCGTTTTCGTTAACGTCGTTGACCATAGCGGCCAGCGTGGTGGATTTTCCAGAACCGGTAGGGCCGGTCACCAGCACCAGGCCGCGCGGCGTCTTGGCGATCTCGGAAAAAATTTTCGGGCAGTTGAGTTGTTCCAGCGAGAGTATCTTGGAGGGGATGGTGCGCAGTACCGCACCGGCGCCGCGCTGCTGGACAAAGGCATTTACGCGGAAGCGCGCCAGCTCGGGGATGGCGAAGGAGAAGTCGATCTCCAGGTGTTCCTCGTAGAATTTGCGCTGGCCGTCGTTCATGATGTCGTAGATCATCGCATGCACGTCCTTGTGCTCCATCGCCGGCAGGTTGATGCGGCGGATGTCGCCATGCACGCGGATCATCGGCGGCAGGCCGGCGGACAGGTGCAGATCGGAAGCCTTGTTCTTGACCACGAAGGCGAGCAGTTCGGTGATATCCATGAGGGTGTTTTCCTGACGCGGGTTGGGCGCTTGGCGCGGTATACTGTTGGCTTCTGGCGGGGCATTATGACAACAATATCAGCCAACTTGCAAGCCGTGAAAAACCGCATTCGGGCCGCCGCCCAGTCGTCCGGTCGGGATGTGGGCGCGGCGCGTCTGCTGGCGGTTTCCAAGACCTGGCCGGCGGCCAGCGTGCGCGCCGCCTTCGCCGCCGGTCAACGCGCTTTCGGCGAAAACTATGTGCAGGAAGGCGTGGCCAAAATCGCCGCGCTGGACGATCTGGAACTGGAGTGGCATTTCATCGGCCCGCTGCAAAGCAACAAGACCCGCGAGGTGGCGGAGCATTTCGACTGGGTGCACAGTGTCGACAGGCTGAGGATTGCCGAGCGGCTTGCCGCGCAGCGCCCGCCAGGATTGCCGCCGTTGCAGGTGTGCGTGCAGGTGAATGTCAGCGGCGAAACCAGCAAGGGTGGCGTCGCTCCCGACCAGGCTGTGACGTTGGCGCGGGCCGTGGCGGGTCTACCGAGCCTACCGGGTCTACCAGGCTTACGTCTGCGCGGCCTGATGACGATCCCCGAACCGAGCGGGGACGCCGGCCTGCTCCGCCGGCGCTACACGCTGCTGCGCGAGCTGCTGGCGCAACTCAATGCCGGAGGCATGAAACTGGATGTGCTGTCGATGGGCATGTCCGACGATTTCGAAATCGCCATTGCCGAAGGTGCGACTATTGTCCGCATCGGCACGGCGATATTTGGTCAGCGAACCAGGGAAGACAACTTATGAAAATTACTTTCATCGGCGGCGGCAACATGACCACCGCTCTCATCGGCGGTCTGCGCAAGCAAGGCTATTCCGCTGCGGCCATGCAAGTGGTGGAACCGCTCGAAGAAAACCGCGAGAAACTCACCGGAGTTTTTGGCGTGCGTTGTTGCGCCGCCGTCGATGCGGCGTCCCTCAATTGCGAAATGCTGGTGCTGGCAATCAAGCCGCAACAGGCCAGGGCCGCGCTGGCGCCATTGACAAACCAGTTCAAGGGATTGCTGCAAGAACAACTGGTGGTGAGCGTCATTGCCGGGCTGCGTCTGACCGATATTTCGCGCTGGCTGGGCGGCTATCGCAAGCTGGTGCGCAGCATGCCGAACATGCCAGCCTTGATCGGCGCCGGCATCTCCGGCTTGTACGCCAATCCGGAAGTCGACCACGAGGGACGCGATACTGCGGAGAAAATCCTCAAGGCGGTCGGCCATACTTTATGGATCACCGACGAAGCGCAGATGGATGCAGTGACGGCGATCTCCGGCAGCGGCCCGGCGTATGTTTTCTATTTCATCGAAGCCTTGCAACAATCGGCGCAGGTGCTGGGTTTCGACGAGGCGACGGCGCGCAAGCTGGCCATTGAGACCTTTGTCGGCGCGGCGCGGATGGCCGAACAAAGCCAGGAGTCGTTTTCGGAATTGCGCCATCGCGTGACCTCCAAGGGAGGAACTACCGAGGCGGCGCTCAACTCTTTCGAAAGCGATGGCGTCGCCGCAGCAATCATGCGCGGCGCGCACGCCGCCGCCGCACGCGGACGCGCGCTGGGCGACGAGATGGGCAGGGACTGAACGCGATGCTGGCTCAACTGTTTTACCAAATCCTCGATTGGCTCAGCAGTTTTTTCACCCTGGCCCTGCTGTCCAGATTCCTGATGCAATGGACGCGCGCGTCGTTCAGGAACCCGCTCGGTACTTTCGTCGTCGCCGTGACCGACTGGGCGGTCAGGCCGGCGCGGCGCTTCATCCCCGGCGCTTTCGGCCTCGACCTGCCAAGCCTGCTGCTGGCCTGGCTGACCCAGGCGATATTTCATGGCCTGGTGCTGGTTCTGAGCGGCGCCGATGCGATGCCGGCGGCAATAGGCGGCGTAGCGCTGCTGGCGATGGTCGGCGTAGCACGTGTAATGATTTATCTGCTGATGGGCGTGGTCATCGTCAGCGCGCTGCTGTCCTGGGTCAATCCCTATGCGCCGTTGGCCCCCGTCTTCAATGACGTGGCGCGGCCTTTCCTGCGGCCTGTGCAACGCGTGATCCCGCTGATCGGCGGCATCGACCTGTCGCCGATGGTGCTACTGCTGGCGCTGCAAATCCTGCTGAGCGTGCTGGCGACGTTGCAGCGGTCGTTGTTCCCCTTCGTCATCGGATGAGCGAAATCTGGTTGCGCAGCGAAGGCGGCGATGCCGTGCTGAACTTGCACATCCAGCCCGGCGCGAAAAAAACAGCAGTCGCCGGTCTGCACGGCGATGCCCTGAAAATCCGCCTTGCGGCGCCACCGGTAGATGGCAAGGCCAATGCCTGTCTGGTCGAATTCCTGGCGGAGCGGCTGGGCGTGGCGAAGAGTTGCATCGAACTCGTCAGCGGAGCAAGTTCGCGCGTCAAGCGGGTGCGTATCGAAGGTGTGGATGCGGGGGTGGTGCGGCGCAGACTTTCCGATTAGCACTGACGTATTACCAATTGGACCTGTCCCAGCCGTGAAGAACTGCTTGAAACTACGCCCCGCGCGTGAAAGACGCAATGGCTTACGCCGCAGGATGGCTCTTGAGCCACTCACGCAAGGCTGCGTCCACGCGGGTTTGCCAACCCTCGCCACTTTCGCGGAATTGCTCTACTACTTCTCGTGACAAGCGAATGGTGATACGCTCTTTGGTCGGTGTTTTTTGAGGGCCACGCACGCCTAGTTTCTTTCTCAGAGACAGCGGCAACACTTCAGCAGCCGGCTTGAATTTCGCCATATCCTCGGCTGTCAGTTCTCGGACCTCGCCGTCCGCGTCAATCAATGGTTTGCGGCTTGTCATATCTATTTGCCTCTCTCGTATTTGCCTTACGGAAACTGATTACCCGAATGCCCGTCCCGGTCTCGGTAAAGCACAGCATATGCAGCCGGCGATCCAGGTAGCACAGCGCTATGTAGCGGGTTTCGCCATATGCTTTCCGGGTGTCAGGAAACACCAGCGCAGTATTGAAATCGACTTCTGCTGCCCGTTCGAACGAGAGCTGACGTTCTCCGATGTTTCTCTCGTTCTTGATCGGGTCAAAGACGACTTTCATGAGCTAGAGTGTATGTACAAATAGGTGGCGCGTCAATGTTTTTTTTATGCACAAATTACCGCTTTCATCTTCTGTGTAAAGGCGGGGCGAACATAAAGTTGAGGGGAGCGCCGCTTTTGGCGCGTCGCTTTCGAACGCAGTGTTAGCCAACATTTCCGGATAACAACGGCTCGACATTTAACCAAACGTAACGGAGATCTACTACTTCACCACCACCCGGTGGCTCCCAAAGTCTTGATTCTTGATTTATTGCACCGAGTGCCTCGTAGAATCGACGCGCCGGTATGTTCTCCTCCAAAACGTCGAGATATAGGCCGAGGCCTGGATAATGTTGGCGTGACCAGAGTACGATCTCTGTTATTAAGCGTGTTCCGATTCCTTGGCGTTTTCTATTTTTGCGTACGTGAAGATTGTCAATGAATGTCCCCCATTTCTTGTCTTCATTGCCAAAAGCACACGCAAACCCACAAAGCTCTTGATTATCTTCAGCCACAAATACAATTTGATTGTTTTTTGGCGTCGTAAACCGCTGACGCCAAGTATCTTTACGATCTTGAATTACGTCCCCGTCCAAGAACTCGTCGCGGAATATGCCGCGATATGCAACGCGCCAACTTTCTGCGTGTAGCAGAGCAATTGACTCGGCATCTTCTAATTTGGCTGATCGAACGTTCATGCCGTTTCTCGTTGGCTAGCGGGGAGTTGAGGCGCCTGTGCGGCTTTTCGCGCAGGTCGCATCGAACGCAGGGTTAGCGAAGTAATCGGCTTCATGCCGCAAATCGCGCCGAGGAAACACGAGGCGGCTGCATTGTGGCAAGGTGGAATGCGGCGCTGCGGAAGACCGATGTAGCAATGGTGCATATTGCCCGCGGGTTAGCGTGGTCATG
>JACQAO010000001.1 GCA_016194935.1 Betaproteobacteria bacterium | reverse complement strand
CTCCAGATTCCCAGTCACCCGCGACACCCTTGCCGTTCGGCTAACTCTTCCCCTTGTCGGGCGAGTAGAGGACTTTCACCTCCAAGTGAGTGCGCCCTGCCGGGCGCACCAACAAAAAGCCCGCCGAAGCGGGCTTTTTCATGGGCGCTTGATTTACAGAAATCAAGCATAAATCAGTGTGGCATGCGCAGTAATATCCCAACCAGCAAGCCGACTTGCGCCAACGCCAGGCCGATAACCCATTTCATCAGATCAGGTCTGCTTTCATGTCTGCCAAGGCGATCAGCAGGTCTTTCTTTGTGACGAGTTCTTGTGCTCCGGTATCAAGGACTTCGGCCAGGGCTTCTGCTTCTGCTTTCGCTTGCTCGCGCGGTACGCCGGCCTTTTCCAGCTTCTCGACAAACTTTAAGGTGTCGAAGGACATGGTTTAATCTCCTATGCGCTCAGGCTAAACGATGACACTGGCTTTGGCAATCAGAAGCAGAGCCATCCTGACCATGCGTCAGTTCGCAGCACCGGAACCAAGCCGCCGACTCCACCCTAGAACACACCATGCCGGCCCTTGCCTTGCTTGAATTGCGCCGCGCCGGCCAGCGCATCGCCGCTGACAAGCGAGAATGCGCCGTGGCGGGTTTCATTGGTCAGTGCGTCGGGCAGGGACATGCCCCATTGCTCATAGCTGGAGAGCCGGTCGTGACGCAGGCAGGTCTGCGGGAAAGCGGCGATCTCGGCGGCCAGTGTCTCGGCGGCCAACCGCGCCGTGCCGTCGGGTACGACGCGGTTGGCGAGACCGATGGCGAGGGCTTCGTCGGCGCTCACCGGGCGGCCGGTGAGGATCATGTCGAGCGCACGCGAGTGTCCGATCAGGCGCGCCAGGCGAATGGTGCCGCCGTCGATCAAGGGTACGCCCCAGCGTCGGCAGAACACACCGAATACGGCAGACGCCTCGACCACGCGCAGATCGGCCCACAGCGCCAGTTCCAGACCACCTGCTACGGCATGCCCGGACACTGCGGCAATCACCGGCTTGCCGAGCAGCATGCGGGTGGGGCCGAGCGGCGCATCGCCATCTTCGCGCAGTGTCCATTCGTCGGGATTGGCGACGAATGACTTGAGATCGGCGCCCGCGCAAAATGTGCCGCCTTCGCCGCACAGCACCGCGACCCTGGCCTCTGGATCGGTATCGAAGGCGCGGAAGGCGGCGGCAAGGGCGTGCGCCACGTTTCGGTCCACGGCGTTTTTGGCCTGTGGCCGGTTAATCGCTATAGTGGTGACGCTGCCTAGTTTTTCGACGCGGATGCTTTCCGTATCCGTCATACCGCCCACGCCCGCTTGAGGATGGCGTCGAAATCGCTGTTGCCCGGCAGATTGCCGAAGCTGCCGCCGGCATAGCTCGCTTGCGCCAGGCGCGAGGCGCAGAAGGCCTCGGCTACATAGCCGGGCGCGAAGCGCAGCAACAGCGCGGCCTGTACCGCCAAGGCGATGCCCTGCGTCAGTTGCCGGGCGCGGACTTCGCCGTGTTCGGCGGATGCCAGCCCATCCTTGAGCTTGTCCACGAACGCATCGAAACGCGGGTCGCAGCCCAGCGCCGGTTGTATTTCTGCGGCCAATGCTTCGAGGCAGCGAGGATGTTTTGCCACGGCGCGCAGCACATCCAGGCACATGACGTTGCCCGATCCTTCCCAGATCGAGTTGAGCGGCATCTGGCGATGCACGCGCGCCATCACGCCGTCTTCGACATAGCCGTTGCCGCCCAGCACTTCCATCGCTTCCGCGCTAACCGCCGGGCCGCGCTTGCAGACCCAGTATTTGGCCGCCGGGGTCAGCACCCGCCGCAGCAAGGATTCAGCTTCGCCGGATTGCGCATCGAAGGCGCGCGCCAGGCGCAACGCCAGCGCTGTGGCGGCTTCCGACTCGACAGCCAGATCAGCCAGAACATTTTTCATCAGCGGCTGGTCGATCAAAAGTTTGCCGAAGGCCGCGCGATGGTGAGCGTGGTGCAGCGCCTGGGAAACCGACTGGCGCATCAGTCCCGCCGTGCCCAAGGCGCAGTCGAGACGGCAGTAGGTACCCATCTCAAGGATGGTCGGGATGCCGCGCCCCTCCTCGCTCACCAGCCAGGCGCGGGCGCCCCAGAACTCCACCTCCGAGCTGGCGCTGGACTTGTCGCCCAGCTTGTCCTTCAGCCGTTGAATGCGGATGTCATTGAGCTTGCCGTCCGGCAACCACCTCGGCAGGAAGAAACACGACAGGCCACCCGGCGAGTGCGCGAGGATCAGGAAGGCATCGCACATCGGCGCGGAGAAAAACCATTTGTGGCCGACGATGCTGTATTCACGGCTGGCGGCATCGGTGCTGACAGGTTCTGCGCGCGTGGTGTTGGCGCGCACGTCCGAGCCACCCTGCTTTTCGGTCAGCCCCATGCCCAGCGTAACGCCGCTTTTTTGCGCCGCCGGGAGGAAGTGCGGATCGTAATCCAGTGAACAGATACGCGGCAACCACTCTTCAGCCAGCGCTTTGTCACGCATCAGCGCAGGCACGACTGCGTAGGTCATGGTGGTCGGGCAGAGCGTGCCGTCTTCGATCTCTGCGTACAGCATGAAGAAAGCCGCACGCTTGACGTGGCTCCCCGCCACCGGGTCAGCCCACGGCCCGGCGGAAGCCCCGTGGCGCTGGAGATAAGACATCAACGCGTGATAGGCGGGATGAAACTCCACTTCATCACGGCGGTTGCCGCCGTTGTCGAACAATTTCAACACCGGCGGAAATTTGTTGGCCTGGGTAGCCCACTCCAGCATCTGTGCGCTGCCGAGTTCTTCGCCGCGCTGCATCAGCCAGTCGTGCGCCCAGCCGGCGCCTTCGCGGGCGACCGCTTCCTGTAGCGCCGGATAACGTGCGTAGAGGTTGTAACCGGCCAGCGTCGGGGTTTGGTTGAAAACCTCGTGGGTGGACAACAATGGTGGGTGGCTCGGGTTCATGGCGCTACCTCCGGGCAAGAATATAACTCCAAGCGCGGAATGTCGATGTTGATGTCGATGTCGCTGAACTAACGCCGGGCAACCGCCATTCCGGCCTTGGCGGTTTGCAGGAAACGGTTGGGGTTCTGGGCGATGCCGCGCAAGCGCACCTCGAAATGCAGATGCGGGCCGGTGGAACGACCGGTGTTGCCGGACTCGGCAATCTCCTGGCCGCGCCTCACCAGCGTGCCGGGCTTGACGAGTATCTTGGAAAGATGCGCGTAGCGGGTGGTCAGGTCGTTGCCATGATCGATCTCGACCATGTTGCCGTACTCCGGATGTCTTTCCGCGGTGATCACCACGCCGCCTGCAGCAGCCACTACCGGCGTACCAACATCGGCGGAAAAGTCGACGCCTTCGTGCAATGCCCGCTCGCCGGTGAACGGGTCGATACGCCAGCCGAAGGAAGAAGCGTTCCATTGCGACGCCACCGGCAAGGTCGTCGGCAGCATGCTTTTTCTGACGCGCTCATCGAGCATCTGCGATTCGATCAGGGAAAGCGTATCGCTGCGCGCTTCAATCTGTCGGGACAGCGCTTCCAGGGCGTCCTGCAACTCTGCCGACGACAGCGGCGACGGCTGCACCAGCGGACCGCCGCGCCGGTCCTTGGAAAAATTGGCGCTATTGCCGTTCGGCTCGGTGGATTTGATGCCCGCCATTGCCGTCAGCCGTTCCCCCAGGGAATCGAGATGGGCCAACTGGGCCTGCATCTGGCCAAGCTTGATCGCCATGGCATTGAGGTTTTCACGCACAAACTCTTTGCTGCGTTGTGTTTCCGCGGCATTCAGGGCGCTCAGCATATTTTGCAGAAAGGGCAGCCTGACTTCCGCCGCATGACGGACGGTGACATAGGAAAACAGCGAAGACATGCTGATCACCAGGGTAACAAAACCGGCAAAGCCAAAAAACAGATGGCGCCAGCCGAGGGTGATGCTCTTTGCGGTTGCCATCCGGTCGGAGACCAGAATAATATGCACGCTGTTCCCTTTCCCTAGAAATTTCATGCAAGCGCGCAGCCTCAACGACTACCTGCACACGGATGCCGCGATGGCGCAACTTGCCACCCATGCGGAACGTTTGTTGAGGCTACAGCAACTGTTCGAGAAAACGGCCCCGGTTGCGCTTGCGCAGACCTGCCGGATCGCTAATATCAAGCTGGGTGTGATTGTCATTCACGCCGAAAACGGCGCCTCTGCTGCGAAACTGCGTCAGATCGCACCCAGTCTCAGTGGCGCGTTTCGTTCGAGTGGCTGGGAGGTTACCGAAATTCGCATCAAGGTGCAACCCCTGGATGCTGCGCTGCAATATGCGCCAGCAGCTCAAGCTGCGGTGCTGGGCGAGGCGGGCCGGGCGAGTATTGTCCGGCTGGCGGAGAATTTACCTGATGGTCCGCTGCGGGAAGCGCTGGGCCGTTTCATGGCGCGCGGCAAACCCTAAAGTACGATCACGCGCTCCAGCAACAACAGCGACAGCACCACCAGAGCGAAAATCAGCGCGTATTTGGCGATATGGCCGACGAGAATCAGATAGCGGCGTTCGCGGGTAACCAGGAAAGCCAGAATGCCGCCGCCGATGGCGATGGCCGTGAGCATGGCGACGATGCGTAGCAGCAGCATCCTGTGTTCAGGCGAGTTGCGGGTACAGACGGGCAACAGCAGCCGGGGCTCTCTCGGCGTGATCGAAAGTGACGATTTCCCATGCCGTCGCGTCGGCCAGCAAAGTGCGCAACAGCATGTTGTTGAGGGCATGGCCGGATTTATGGGCGGAGAAAGCCGCCAGCATCGGATGACCAACCAGGTAAAGGTCGCCGATGGCGTCCAGCAGCTTGTGCTTGGCGAACTCATCGCTGTAGCGCAGGCCGTCGCTGTTCAGGACGCGGTATTCGTCCATGACGATCACCGTCTCCAGGCTGCCGCCCAGCGCCAGCCCCTGGTCGCGCAAGGACTCGACATCCTGCATGAAACTGAAAGTGCGGGCGCGGGCCACTTCCCGGATATAGGAGTTGTCAGCAAAATCGACCGCCACCGATGTGCCGGTACGCGCCACCGCCGGATGATTGAAGACAATCGAAAAAGAAGCGCGAAAGCCGTCATAAGGCTCCAGCCGCACCCACTTGTCCCCATCCCTGACTTCGACGGTTTTTTTCACGCGCAGGAAACGCTTGGGCGCGTTTTGCTCCACGATGCCGGCTGATTGCAGCAGAAATACAAAAGGCGCGGCACTGCCATCCATGATCGGCAGTTCGGCGGCATCCACATCGACATAAAGATTGTCGATGCCCAGACCGGCCAGCGCCGACATCAGATGTTCGACCGTGGCAATCTTGACGTCGCCAAGCACCAGGCAGGAAGCCAGGCGCGTGTCGCCGACCAGCAGCGGGTCGGCCTTGAAATCTACCGGCGGATCCAAGTCTACACGGCGGAACACGATACCGCTGTCAGGCGCAGCCGGACGCAAGACGAGCGTCACCTTGGCGCCGCTATGCACGCCGACGCCGGTGGTGCGTATCAGGGTTTTGAGGGTACGCTGCTTGAGCATGGCAATGGCGCTATGGCAAAGGGGCAAATTTTACCACGGCGGCCAGTGTCCATTCCCTTACAACCAATCGTCAATCCGCCTGCCGGCGCAGGAATGCTGGAATATCGTATTTATCCACGCCGCTGTTGCGCATTTCATCGACCGTGGCGTTACGCGCCCCGCCGCGGCCCGACTGGAATACCGGCGGCAGGCCGTCGAGGTCGAGCATTCCGCTGGCAGAGCCGCCCAACGGCCGGTCATCGGTTCCGGTGCGCAGCGAAGGCACCACGCTGATCTCGGGCTTGGATTTGTGCATGGCGCCGCCCAACCCGGTGGCGACCACCGTGACGCGCAACTGATCCTCCATGCCGTCTTCATACACCGTGCCGAAAATGATGGTCGCATCCTTGGCGGCATAGTTGCGGATGGTATTCATCACCTCCTTGACCTCCTTCAGGCCGAGCGACTGGTTGGCGGTGATATTCACCAGCACGCCGCGCGCGCCGGACAGCTCGATGCCTTCCAGCAGCGGGCTGGCAACCGCCTGCTCGGCGGCGATGCGGGCGCGATCAACGCCGGCGGCCACTGCCGAACCCATCATGGCCTTTCCCATCTCGCCCATCACGGTACGCACGTCTTCGAAATCGACGTTGACCAGACCGGGTACGTTGATGATCTCGGAGATGCCGCCGACGGCGTTTTTCAGCACATTATCGGCAGCCTTGAAGGCATCGAGCATGCTGACTTCGTCGCCCATCACTTCCATCAGTTTTTCGTTGAGGATGACGATCAGGGAGTCGACGTGTTGCGCCAGATCGTTCAAGCCCTGTTCCGCCAGGCTCATGCGGCGGCCCTCGTACTCGAACGGTTTGGTCACCACCGCCACCGTCAGGATGCCCAGCTCGCGCGCCACCTCGGCGAGAATCGGCGCCGCCCCGGTGCCGGTGCCGCCGCCCATGCCGGCGGTGATGAAGACCATATGCGCGCCGCGCAGCAGATCGGCGATGCGCTCACGGTCGCTCTGCGCCAGATCGCGCGCCTTCTCCGGCTTGCCGCCCGCCCCCAGACCGGGGCCGAGTTGCAGCTTGTTGCTGGCGCTGCTTTTCTTCAAGGCCTGGGCGTCGGTGTTGACGCAGATGAATTCCACGCCCTGCACGCCTTCACGAATCATATGCTCGACGGCATTGCCGCCAGCGCCGCCGACGCCAATGACCTTGATGATGGTCTGGCCCGGATTTTTTTCCACAATTTCAAACATGCTCGCCTCCTTCTAGGAACTACAAAATAAAAAATTCATAAATCACGTTTAATCAAAAATTCTTGCCGAACCATGCCCGCATGCGCGACAGGATTTGTCCGAAATTTTTCGGCCCTTGCACCTTGAGGCCGCGTTTCCTCTGCGCCATGCCTTCCTGCAACAAACCCATTGCCGTCGAGTAGCGCGGATTGCGCACCACCTCCTTGAGGTTGCCGTCGTAGTGCGGCATGCCCTGCTTGACGGTGTTGTGAAATATTTCCTCGCCCAACTGCACCATGCCGGGCATCGCCGAAGCGCCGCCAGTGAGTACGATGCCGGCGCGCAGCAGGCGCTCGTAGCCGCTTTTCCGCAACTCGTCCTGCACCTTCTGGAATATTTCCTCGACGCGCGGCTGGATCACGCCGGCCAGCGTCTGGCGCGACAACTGCGACGAAGGACGGTCGCCGACACCCGGCACCTCGATCATCTCCTCGGCATCGGCCATCTGCTGCAGGGCCACGCCGAAACGCAGCTTGATTTCCTCGGCGTCCTGGGTCGAAGTGCGCAGCGCGATGGCGATGTCGTTGGTGATCTGGTCGCCGGCAATCGCAATCACCGCCGTGTGGCGGATCGCGCCTTGGGCGAACACGGCGATGTCGGTGGTGCCGCCGCCGATGTCCACCAGGCACACGCCCACATCGGTTTCGTCGTCGGTCAGCACCGCATGGCCTGAAGCCAGCGGTTGCAGCACCAGGTCCACCACTTCCAGGCCGCAGCGATGTACGCATTTGACGATGTTCTGCACCGAGGTGACAGCGCCGGTGACGATATGCACGCGCACTTCCAGCCGCTTGGCGTCCATGCCGATCGGCTCCTTGACGCCGTCCTGTCCATCGACGATGAATTCCTGCACCAGGGTGTGCAGAATCTGGTCGTCGGCGGAAATCGGGGTGGCGTTGGCCGCCTCTATGGCGCGCTCGATGTCCAGTTGGGTGACCTCTTTTTCACGCACCACCGCCATGCCGTTGGAATCCTTGCTCTTGATGTGGCTGCCGGCGATGCCGGTGTAGACCTCCTTGATCTGGCAATCCGACATCAACTCGACTTCCTGAATGGCGCGCGAAATGGCATTCACCGTCGCCTCGATGTTGACCACCACGCCTTTTTTCAGGCCGCGCGATTCCTGGCTGCCGATGCCGAGTATCGCCAGCTTGCCCTCGGCGGTCAGCTCCGCGACGATAGCGACGATTTTCGAGGTGCCGATATCGAGACCGACGATCAGTTGTTTGATTTCCTTGCTCATGTATTGCCCTTGCTGGTGCTCATTGCGTTATGGAAATCCGGATTTGCTTCGACGCGCCCCGGACGTATGGCGAAGCCGTTCGGGTAACGCATATCGATTGCCGCAATGGCCGTCTTGACCCGTGTGCGGACGGCTTGGTAGGTTCCGGCGAAGCGCTGCAACCGTTCCTCGATCGGGTGCCTGGGTTGATCGCGGCCAAGCTCCAGGATCAATCCGTCGTCGAGGCGCAGTTGCCACGCCAAACGCGGAGAGAGCGTCACAGTTTTGGCTGTTCGACCGAGCGGCGCCAGCAGCGCGGCAAACTCCCGGTAACGTTCCAGCATCTGTGGCGCGCTGCCTTCCGGCCCGCCGAACCACGGCAAAGCCGCCAGGTTGCCCGCCAGCGATGCGGAGAACACTTCGCCATGCGTATTCACCAGTTGCGCTTCGCTTTCGCTGTTGCGCCAGCGGGCGGCGGCGACCTGTTCTTCGATGGCCAGCTCGACGCCGTCCGGCCAGCGCCGCCGCACTGAAGCCTTGCGCACCCAGGGGAGCTTCTCGAAAGCGCTGCGTATCTCGTCGAGATTCACCGTGAAAAAATTACCGGCCAGCGAACGCCGGGCTGCATACTCGATCTGCGCCGGCGTCACTTGATTCAGCGCGGTCACCACCACCACCTGCTTCAAAGGGAAAAACGGCAAGCGCACCAGCGTCGTTACCGCCGCATAAATTAATGCGACGATACCGAACAGCAACAGCAGATCGGCTGCCAGATTCAGCAACAGCGGTCGATCCCAGAATCCGTCAGCTTCGGGGTGTAACACGCTCGCGCCCGGACGCCGGGCTTTGCCGCGCTTCCCGGCGATGATGGGAAATTTAAGCAAGTTGCGCCCCTTCCAGAATCCGCAACACCAGTGTCTCGAAACTCATTCCGGCGGCGCGTGCCGCAATCGGCGCCAGCGAATGGCCGGTCATGCCGGGTACGGTATTCATCTCCAGCAAACTGAAACTCCCGTCCGGCCTGAGCATCAAGTCCGCGCGCCCCCAACCCCGGCAACCCAGTACCTGGAACGCCCGCAAACTGGCGGCATTGATGTCGGCTTCGAGATTGGCGCGGATGCCCGCCGGGCAGTGATAGCGAACGGCGTCGGTGAAATACTTGTTGGCGTAGTCGTACTTGCCTAGCGGCGCTTCGATGCGCACCGGCGGCAACACGCTGTCGCCGAGCAGCGCCACCGTCAGTTCCTGCCCGGCCACGAATTCTTCGGCAATCACCAGCGGGTCGAGGCGGTAAGCCAGGTCGAAAGCCGCCGCAATTTCATTCGCAGTGTCCACTTTCGTCACGCCGATGGAGGAACCTTCGCGCGCCGGTTTGACGATCAGCGGCAGCCCGAGATCAGTGATGACGCGGGTGAAATCGCTCTGCGCGGTGAGCATGCGGAATTTCGGCGTGGGCAGCCCCGCCCCCTGCCAGACCAGCTTGGTGCGCCACTTGTCCATGGACAAGGCAGAGGCCATCACGCCGCTGCCGGTATAGGGAATGCCGAGCAGATCGAGCGCGCCCTGTACGGTGCCGTCTTCACCGAGACGGCCGTGCAGAATGATGAAGACCCGCGAGAAATTTTCCTTGGGAAGATCCCAGATCGGCTGGATCGAAGGATCAAAAGCGTGGGCGTCGACACCCTGGCCGCACAAGGCCGCCAGCACGGCCTTGCCGGAGATCAGCGAGATTTCCCGCTCAGCCGAGCTGCCGCCCATCAACACCGCGACTTTGCCGAAACCGCTCATGCGACGGCCTCCCCGGTGCGCTGGTGTTCCCCGACAATTTTCACTTCCCGCTGCAGCTCCACGCCGAATTTTTCCTTTACTGCGGCCTGGACTTGGCCGATTAGCATTTCTATCTCACTCGCAGTGGCCTTGTTGTGCGGATTAACGATGAAATTGGCATGCTTTTCCGAAACACAGGCGCCGCCCAGGGTGCAGCCCTTCAAACCTGCCGCTTCGATGAGGCGCGCGGCATGGTCGCCGGGCGGATTGCGGAACACCGAACCGGCATTCGCCTGCTGCAAAGGCTGGCTGGCGATGCGGCGTTCCAGCAGGTTGCGGATGCGCTGTTGCGAAACCTGCGCATCGCCTGCCGGAAAACGCAGCCAGGCGGCAACGAACCATTCATCACTGGCCGCGCGCAGACCGACGTGGCGATAGCCGATTTCAAAATCCGCCGCGCTGCGTTCGATGCGTTCGCCCCGACGATTCAACATCAATACCCGCTCGACATAATTCCAGGTCTCGCCGCCGTAGCAGCCGGCGTTCATGGCCAGCGCGCCCCCCATCGTTCCAGGTATGCCGGCCAGAAACTCGCCGCCCGCCAGGGCATGCCGGGCGGCGAAGCGCGCCACTTTGGGGCTGGCCACGCCGGCTTCGGCGTAGATCAGGCCGTCGTCATCAAGACGCAGAGTTTTCAAGCTGCCGTGACAAAATACCGCCGTGCCGTCGAAGCCGCCGTCGCGCACCAGCAGGTTGGAGCCCAGACCAATGAACAGCAGCGGCTCGTCATGACGCAGGGCGCGCAAAAAATCCGCCAGATCGTCCAGATCGGCGGGAAAACAGGCATGCGCCACCATGCCGCCTGCCCGCCAGGACACATGCCTGTTCATCGGCTCGTTGTGGCGCAGTTCGCCGCGAAATTTTGGCAGGCCGGACAGGCCCGGGTGGTTCGATTGATTCATGGAATTTTTTTCGCCAGTTGCGCCGGAACCCCGCCGATAGAGCCTGCGCCCATGGTGAAGACCACATCGTTGGCGCAGGCGAAATCCAGAATCGCTTGCGGCATCGCTGCAATGTCATCGACCAGCAGCGCATCCGCCTTGCCTGCAACGCGCATGGCGTCGATCAGCGCACGGCTGTCGGCGGCGGCGATGGGAAACTCACCTGCGGCATAGACCTCGGCCAGCAAGACGGCATCAAACTCCGCCAGCACTTTGACGAAATCCTTAAAGCAATCGCGCGTGCGGGTGTAGCGGTGCGGCTGAAAAGCCAGCACCAGACGCCTGCCGGGAAAAGCGCCGCGCGCCGCAACCAGCGTCGCCGCCATCTCCATCGGGTGGTGAGCGTAATCGTCAATCAGGGTGAAGCTGTCACCGCTCTTTAGCGGAATCTCCCCGTGATGCTGGAAGCGCCGCCCGACACCCTGGAACTCGGCCAGCGCCTTGACGATGTCTGCATCGGAAACGCCAGCCTCACCGGCCACGGTGATCGCCGCCAGGGCATTCAAGACATTATGCGAACCAGGAAGATTAAGCGTAATCGGCAGACGGTCGGTGCTGCCATTTGCATTTATCCGCACGCAGTCGAAGTGCATCCTGCCATTTTCCGCGACGACATTTTCGGCATGCACACTGGCTTGCAGATCGAGGCCGTAGGTGACGATCTGCCTGGAAACCTGCGGCATAATCTCGCGCACCCTGGCGTCGTCGACGCACAGTACGGCAACACCATGGAACGGCAGCCGCTGGAGGAAATCGACGAAGGCCTGCTGGAGGCGGCCTAAATCCTGGCCGTAGGTCTCCATGTGATCGGCATCGATGTTGGTGACGACCGAAATCACCGGGGACAGAGTGAGGAAGGAGGCATCCGATTCGTCGGCCTCGGCAACGAAAAATTCGCCCTGGCCGAGTCTGGCGTTGGCGTTTGCCGCGTTCAGCCAGCCGCCGATAACGAAGCTCGGATCAATGCCGCCAGCGACGAGAATGCTGGCGATCAGGCTGGTAGTGGTGGTTTTGCCGTGGGTACCCGCCACCGCGATACCGCGTTTGAGACGCATCAGCTCAGCCAGCATCTGCGCGCGCGACACCAGCGGCAACTTGCGCAGACGCGCCGCGACGAGTTCAGGGTTATCGGCCTTGATGGCTGTAGAAACAACCACCGCTTCGGCATCGGCAAGGTTTTCCGCTGCGTGGCCCGCCACAATGCGCGCACCCAGCGCCGCCAGACGCCGGGTTACGGCGTTGTCGACGAGATCCGAGCCGCTCACCGCGTAGCCCTGCTGGATCAGCACCTCGGCAATACCGCACATGCCGGAACCACCGATCCCGACAAAATGGATGCGGCGAATTTTATGTTTCATCGCGTCGCTTCCATGCAAATTTCCGCCACTACCGCAGTGGCATCCGGCTTGGCCAGCGCGCGGGCTTTCTCTGCCATTTGCAGCAATTGCTCGCGGCTCAGTTTGCGCAGCAAGGCCAGTTTTTCCGCTGTCAATTCGTTTTCCGGCAATACAATGGCGGCGCCGGCGTTGGCGAGGAAGCGCGCGTTAGCGGTTTGATGATCGTCCACCGCATGCGGGAACGGCACCAGAATGCTGGCCACTCCGACGGCGGCAAGCTCGGCGATGGTGAGTGCGCCGGCACGACAGATCACCAGATCCGCCCATTCGTAAGCGCCCGCCATGTCTTCGATAAAGGCCACGCAATTCGCCTGCACGCCCGCCTGGGCATAATTTTTTCGCAGCGCGTCGAGCCGCTTGGCGCCTGACTGATGCACCACCTGTGGCCGCTCTTCCTCCGGCAACAAGGCCAGCGACTTCGGCACTGTTTCGTTGAGCGTCTGCGCGCCGAGACTGCCGCCCACCACCAGCAGGTGCAGCGGGCCGCTACGATTCAGGAAGCGCTGTTGCGGCGGCGGCAGTGCGGCGATGTCGGCGCGCACCGGGTTGCCGCACCAGACGCCCTTGCGCAATACATCCGGAAAACCTGTCAACACGCGCTCGGCAATCCGCGCCAGCACTTTGTTAGCCATCCCCGCCACGGAATTCTGTTCATGCACCACCAGCGGAAAACCTTTCAATACCGCCATCATGCCGCCGGGAAAACTGATGAAGCCGCCCATCCCCAGCACCACATCGGGCCTGATTCTTTTCAGTTCGCGCAAGGCTTGCCAGAATCCGCGCAGCAGATTGAACGGCAACATCAGCTTGCGCAGAATGCCTTTGCCGCGCAAGGCGGAGAAACGCATCTCCGCCATGGTGTAGCCGCGTCGCGGCACCAGCTTCGCTTCCATGCCATCGGGATTACCGAGCCAGATGACCTGCCAACCGGCCTCGCGCACCGCATCGGCCACTGCCAGCCCCGGGAAAATGTGTCCGCCGGTGCCGCCAGCCATGATGAGCAAGGTCTTCATACCTGCTGCCCCTGCATGAGCTGGCGGTTCTCGTAATCGATCCGGAGCAGGATGGACAGCGCCACGCAATTCACGACGATGCCCGAGCCGCCGTAACTCATCAGCGGCAGGGTCAATCCCTTGGTCGGCAACAAGCCCATATTGACGCCCATGTTGATGAACGCCTGGACGCCCAGCCAGATGCCGGTGCCTTGCGCCACCAGGCCGGCATAGACGCGATCAAGCTGCAAAGCCTGGCGACCGATGGCGAAAGCACGCTGCACCACCAGGGCAAACAGGATAATTACCGTGGCCACGCCGACAAATCCCAGCTCTTCGGCAATCACCGCCAGCAGGAAGTCGGTATGCGCCTCGGGCAGGTAGAATAGTTTCTCGACGCTGGCGCCGAGGCCGACGCCGAACCACTCGCCACGACCGAAGGCAATCAATGCATGTGACAACTGATAGCCTTTGCCGTAGGCGTCCTGCCAGGGATCCATGAAACCGAAAATCCGCTCACGCCGGTAAGGCGAAGTCCAGATCAATATGACGAACCCAGCCAGCAGCACCACCACCAGCGCACCGAACAGACGCGCATTGATGCCGCCGAGAAACAGGATGCTCGTGGCGATGCAGATGATCACCACGAAAGCGCCGAAATCCGGCTCGCGCAACAGCAGGAAACCGATCATCAGCATGACGCCGGCCATGGGCGCAAAGCCGCGCCGCAGCGAATCCATGTCAGCCAGCTTGCGCGCCGTATAGTCGGCTGCATAAAGCACGGCGAACAGTTTCATCAACTCGGAGGGTTGCAGATTCACCGGCCCCAGCGGCAGCCAGCGCTGCGCGCCGTTGACCGAACGGCCGACATGCGGCGCCAGCACCAGCACCAGCAGGACGAAAGCGGCAATGAACAACCACGGCGCGGCTTGTTGCCAGACGCGCAGCGGCACCTGAAACACCACCACCGCAGCAATCAGGCCGATCACCACAAAGACGCCGTGCCGCACCAGAAAATAAGCCGGTTGATGCCCTGTGAATCTGCTGCCTTCGGCGGTGGCGATGGATGCCGAATACACCATCACCAAACCTAGCATCAGCAGCGCCAGCGCTGGCCACAACAGCCAGCCATCGAACTCCTGCGGGGCGGCGTTCTTCCTGGGCGTAATGCGGGGGCGCATCATGTTGTCGCTCCCGCCGGCACTAATGATTGCACCGCGACTGCGAACGCTTCGGCGCGATGCACGTAATCACGGTACATATCGAAACTGGCGCAAGCCGGCGAGAGCAGCACCGCATCGCCAGGCAACGCGGCAGTGGCAGCGGCGCGCACCGCTCCGGGCATGTCGTGCGCCTGCTGCAAAGCCACGCCGCAGGCGTCGAGTACCGCCTTGATGCGGGGTGCATCGCGGCCTATCAGCACCACGGCGCGGGCATGGCGAGTCACCGGATTCGCAAGCGGCGAAAAATCCTGGCCTTTGCCGTCCCCTCCAACGATGAGCACGATCTTGCGATTATTCTGATCACCGATGCCGTTCAAGGCCGCCACCGTTGCGCCGACATTAGTACCCTTGGAATCGTCGTAATACGTTACGCCGGCGATCTCGGCGATTTTCTCGACGCGATGCGGCAGTCCCTTGAAGCTGCGCAAGCCTTCCACCAGCTTCGGCAACGGCAGGCCGATGGCATGGCACAACGCCAATGCGGCCAGGGCATTGGCGGCATTGTGCAAACCCGCCAGCGGCAACTGCGCCAGCGGCAACAGGAAGTGATCGCCTTGCACCAGCCAGAATTCTCCACCCCGCTCGCGCAGGCCGAAATCTTCCAGCATCCCCGGCGCGTCCAGGCCGAAGCTGACCAGCCAGTGGCCCGGCAGCGCCATCCGCCTGACCCGCGCGTCGTTGCGGTTGAGTACCTGCACCCCGCCCGCCGTCTTGTTCTCGCCGAAAATGCGCGCCTTGGCGCTGGCGTATTCGCCGATGTCGATGTAGCGGTCGAGATGATCGTCGCTGACGTTAAGCACCGCTGCTGCATCGGCATTCAGCGTCAACGTGGTTTCAAGCTGGAAACTGGAAAGCTCCAGCACCCATATCTCGGGCAGCCGTCCGCTGTCGAGGCGGCTCATCAAGGCATCCAGGGCCGCTGGCGAAATATTCCCGGCGGCTTCGGCGTCACGTCCCGCCGCGCGGCACAGATGCGCAGTCAGCGCAGTGGTGGTGGTCTTGCCGTTGGTGCCGGTAATGGCGATGATTTTTGCGGTTTGCCCATGAGGGTTGTGCTTGCCGAGATCGTGCAGACCCTGTGCGAACAGTTCGATCTCGCCGACCACCGGAATCCCCCGCGCCCGCGCTTCCAGCACCACCATCAGCCCGCCTGAAAGCCCCGGCGACAAGGCCAGCAAATCGATGCCCTGGAGTAGCGCCTTGTCGAATGGTCCGGCAATGAACTCTGCGGCAGCGGTTGTACGCCGCAATTCCACCAGCGACGGCGGCCCCACGCGCGTATCGGCAACCCGCACCCGCGCCCCGCGCCGCAAACACCAACGCGTCATCGCCAGCCCTGATTCGCCGAGGCCGAGCACGAGAACGAGTTTGTCTTTCAGGTTGCTCATCAAAACCCTTTAGCCACAGAGGACACAGAGCAACCGTGTTCCAAGTCAAGCAGTATTGGTAGTCCAAGGCGCATTATTTTTCACAATGGAATTCATGATGATGAGCAGCTTTCGCATACAGGCGACGATGACGACCTTGGGAGGTTT